>NZ_JAJSPB010000009.1:0-135867 GCF_021282325.1 Marinobacter sp. G11 | reverse complement strand
CACCAAGCTGGCTGCTTCCTGTTTGAACTCAGGAGAAAAAGAACGTCGCTTTCTGGTCATCAGACACCTCGTTTATGGTGGCGATCTTACCACCTACGTTGGTGTCCGGAATCATTGAACCACTACACTTATTCGCTCAGCAGCAAGACTACCAGCAAAAGTTAAATCTGCCAGAGCGCTTAGCGCACCTGCGCCCATCCGGGCAAAGCCCTTGTCATTGGTGATCTGGGACTGCAAACGCAGTTCACTCGTCAGGTTGAGCGTCTCAATGGCAAAAACTAAATATGGGATTCTCGCATGATCAAGAAAGCGCTCCCATTTAGTGGTTGATCGTAGCTGTCTATGGGTTTCAATCACCTCAGAATCTGCTGGCGCTGCAAAAACCTGCATTTCCCTCGCATGACGGGACGTCCCGGGGTCAACATCATCCGCGGACAAATCCAGGCGGGATTTTGACGTCGTCGCCAGGAGATTACCCTCCTCATCATAAAGTTCACCGTACAATCTTTTATGCAGATTCGCTTTATGGCGATATTCGTGGTCGGCCTCGGTCAGGCCATACTTCAAGCCGATTTCAGGATCAGAGATTCCGATCATTAACCACCCCTGCGGAACTGCATTTCTGGCAACCAGTTCCACTGTGCCGAAGAGATCAGGATCCCTGGCCTTCGCCATGCGCAACAAAGGCCCATAGAACTTGGCAGATATCGAGTAACTTCGGGATTTCAACTTGTTCAAAAGTGCTTGTGAATGCTTTTGCAAACTATCCAGTAGCGTATTGACTGCGGCACTCCAACGCTTCAACTCAGTTACCAGATCAAGGCTTTTCTCGTCTTTGGCGACTGCCGCCAGGGCAACGGCCGTCAGGGATTGAGAATTCTCTATCTCCGGCAAGGACTCGGAGATACCTTGCAAATCATTGGGCCGGCAACGGCCATCACCACACTCCTCGGGAGCTGGAGTTTCAGCCCTTGATTTCAAAAGCTCATCACTGGGAAAAATCATCGCATGTAAGGGCTGATCACTGCCCTCTTCAATGATCTTCAACAAAAGGTCATTGGCATCGCGCACCTGCTCTTCATTGGTGACGGCTCGCTCGGATTCCGGATCCCAGTCGTTCGGGTTCTGACAAAGAACCTGAAAAATATTGCTGCAAACAGCAAACCCTTCGATATAGTCCTCTTTCTTCAGGGTAAACAGATCAGCAAGTACTGACTGGTACTCTTTGGACTTGATGGTATCTGCAACCAGCTTCTGGGCCCTGGCCAACTCCTCTCGGGCAATGCGTCGTTGGGCAGACCGCAGCGACATGTGAAGTGGCCCGAAATAGGTCGTATCCAGGTGTCGGGCAAACTCGTTTAAAGGATTTTTCTTTCCGCCGAGCTTCTCAGGCAGAATGACCGACTGCACAAGGTAAGCACTGTCAATGTGTTTCGACTTCTGCGCCAGCTGGGCAACAGTTTCAATCAATGACTGGGCCGACAACGCCAGAGATACGTGGTGACGTACACAAAACAGGTGGTCTTGCAGAATCACGCCGGTGTAGCCTGCATCCCTCGACTCTGCCAGGCTGTCACCCGTTTCACCGAGTGCTTGCCAAAGTTCGCCCTCATCGCCACTTAGCTGACTCTCCAGTGCCGCCAATCGGACAGATGCTGATCCTTTGAGAGCCGAGTCCCGATACCCGGCGTTTTCCCAGGCAGAACTGGCGGATTCCTTGTTCGCTGCAAAGGCTTCGGCTTCCTCCTTGGCCTGGGCGTACAGGTTTCGGGAGTATTGCCCCTTAAGGTCGTAAACGCTCTTCCATGGCCGTGACAGGTTTTGCTCCAGATATGGCTCCCGCAACCTCATTTCCGGAAGTTTAAACAAAGACATCAAGCAGCCCGGCTTTTTCCTGTCTTCCGGTTGAGGTGCCACTTCAGGCAGGGGCTCAGGACCCTTGAGAGACTGGCAGCGCTCCTTTCGTGCAGAATGGGACGCTTCGAGGTAAGCAATACGCTGGGCCGACCACTGCACCTCGGAAAAGGCCATCTCGAATTCAGACAACAGGGACCGGCTCATTTCACTGACCGGAATCCAGATAGCAGGCTGGGCCTTCCCTAAGGCCGGCCGCCGATCTTCGGTAACGCCTTTCCTCCCGTCTTGTCGATAATCCGTCAGGCGAACATCCCGAAATTCCATGACGCCCGAATCGGCGTACTGCACCTCAAGCTCTCGCCACAGGCGACCATTGCGGAACACATAAATAAACCCGGGGCGCACCGGCACAAGCTGTTCCTTCGGCTGCCCCGGCTCAGGTTCCGGATCATGGATCAGCGTCAGGGGAACCAGCGGCAGAATGCGGTTCTGTTGTTTCTCCATCTCCCGTTTTGTTGAGGTTACGGACTCGAACAACGGCACGCGGATGGCAGCACCCTCTTCCGCAGAAATATCCAGCCACAGATTATGACTTAGCCCCCGCTGCCAAGGCCAAACATGCAGGACTGAATTATCCAGGGGATCTACTTCAAGCTGTCTCTCCAGCCATTCCTGCTGCTCATAGTTAGTTTCATCGAAGATTCTGAAACTATGCCCTTCCGGATGCTCCTTACCGGTCACTTCAATAATCAGTGATTCGCCCTCACAGGCAGGGCCGCAATTTCCGGCAACCTGATTTGAGTTGTTCTCAGACATCCCTGTCATTCCTTGCTTTGCATAGGGTGAATTCGTGCTCAGGCAGTAACGGTGTTCAATGCCTGCCATTGGCTTTCGTTCAGTGTGGGCACAGGTAACATGTTAAACGGGCTTGGTTTTTCGGTGGTCAGCCAGCGGGCCTCACCCGATTCACCATGCCAGTAGATAACGCGCTCCACCACATCCGCTTGCTCCTGGACCACTGGAGATAGCCGGTGCCAAACATCCGGGTCATAGAAGCGCAACAGGCCCTTTCGCTGTCCATCGAAATGTACTTTCAGGCGCACTCTTAACCATTTCGTGACGGACTCGAGTCCTTCTGACGACTCTAGGATCAGGCCGGTTAATCGCCCCTCTTTCAGTCCTTTAAGCGCCCACTGGTATTCAGGGCTGCTCTGGTTTGCCTCCAGGACAACCGGGCTTTCAGCCAGGTATTGCTGCCAGTCTGTTTCAGCAAACAGGTGCACCCACCTCGGGTTGTCTGCCTGCTCATACAACGACCGCACAACTGGTGGATTCTGGCGGGCTTCCAACACCAGATAACGCACCTTGTCAGATGAAGGTTTTGGTAATGCCACGGACCTCTCCCCTCCGATCATGCCGACTGGTTCTTGCCGCACGGGCAGTTACCGAGCGGACATGAGCCATCGGGTTGTTGCTGGCACTGCTCAACAATGGCCGTTCCTTGCATGCGTGCCTGCTTGAGGCGATGGGCAACGATGGCTTTGGGCTGGGCATCCATACGTTGATCGACTTCCGCCAACGCCACCGGCGCCACGACCCCGCCCGCGGCCGTCACCAACCCCGGCCTCTCCGGAACCTGCACCTTCTGCCCACTGCCTTTCCCTGCAGCCCCGCCCGCATTCATTTTGATACTCGCGCCACCCAAGGCCACGCCGCTGGGGTCGATCTTTACGAAGCTGCCACCGGCTTTCAGGGTGATTTCGGCTCCGGCTTCGATGACGACTTTCTGGCCCGCCTTGATATGCAGCTCGGTGCCGGAATCACTGAGCCAGGCGGTGCCGGCTTTGAGGTGCAGGGTGCCGGTGACGTTGAAGCTGTGGTCTTTACCGGTTTGATCGCGCTTTTCGCCATCTACGGTGTGGTGGCTGTTGCCTTTGGTGTGGCTGAAGCGGTTGTTCTCCACCGTCAGGTGGCTGTCGTTCTTGATGACTTCGGTACGGTTGTGTTCGGTGAGCAGGTCCAGGTCTTTCTGGGCGTGGATATAGATCTGTTCTTCGCCAGCTTCGTCTTCAAACCGCAACTCGTTGCTGCCCTCACCCTTGTGGGTTTTGGTTTTCAGGGTGGTCCGGGTTTTGTGTTCCGGCAACGCGTACGGCGGTGTGTTGGTGGCGTGATAGGTTCTTCCGGTGATGATGGGCTGATCCGGGTCACCGTCCAGGAAGCTGACTATCACTTCGTGGCCAATTCTCGGTAAAGCCATAAAACCGTACTGGCCGCCGGCCCAGCCCTGGGCTACGCGTAACCAGGCGCTGCTGTGTTCATCATTTTTTGAGTAGCGGTCCCATGGAAACCGGACTTTCACCCGGCCGTACTGATCGCAGTGGATTTCTTCCCCTTCCGGGCCGGTGACGAGGGCCATCTGGGGGCCGTCCATCATGGGCTTGTGGTTACACTGGGGGCGCCAGGTTTTATCGGCCGGAATGACGGTGAAGTCGTTGTGGTAACTGGTGGGTTCGCTGCCACCCTCTTCTTCCACCGCCTGGGGCTGTTTGCCGGTGTGGGTGATGGCAGTCAGCAGCCATTCCCGGTTCAGGGTCTGGCTGTCGTGTTCCTGCAATTCCACTTTAGCACCGGGGGTGAAGTCCGCTCGGTTGCTTTTGCCCTTGGCGAGGGAAGCGTCGTTTCTCAGGGCGTCCAGTCTGGCCTGGGTGAACGGTTGGCCACTGGCATCGGCCTTGTAGCGACCGGGGTAGTCGTAGTGTTGATAGTCTTCCCGGTGATTCATACCGCCAGCGCTGTGTTCGTGCATCAGGGCGTAGGCCGGATTCTTGAAGGTGTAGTCCTTCGTGGCTACGGAGGAAGCACGCACCCGCTCTTCGTAGGCAAAGCTGAATACGCAGGCTTGCTGGGTGCTGCCTCCGGCTCTGGTGTTGCAGGTCACGGGTTCCAGTTTCGGGGCATCGCCGTGGTGGTCAGCAAGAATCAGTGCTGGTTGTTCTTCACCATCCACGCTGCCGTGCTGGTAGCGGTAGTGCCAGCCTTCTTCGGCGGCCAGTCGTTCAATGAACTGCAGGTCGCTTTCCCGGTGCTGAACGCAGTATTCCCGTTCTTCGGGTGGGCGTTTGAAGTCGAAGATGGAATCAACAATGCCCCGCTCTTCCAGCAAGGTTCGCACAATGGCGTCGGTAGTCTGGGTCTGGAAGATGCGGCTGTTGTGCATCAGGCCCAGACGCCATAACGGCGGCTGGATGACCACTTCATAGCGGGTGCGACGGTGGCCGGTGTTGCCACGAACAAACTCGTTCACCACGCCGGTGAACCGGCGCAGGGGCTGGCCATCCTGCCACACCACCAGGTCTACCGGTTGTTCCAGAATGTCGGCAGCGGCCACGTCTGGGTCAGTACTGGCCAACTCTAACCGGCCATGAAACAAGGAAGACAGCTGTTCGGTCAGCGCGAAACCAACTACCGAAAAGTGATCAGAGGGGAATTCGCCTACACGGGCGGTGAACTGCAATCCGCTTGCCTGGGGCATGACTTCGATCCCTGAAGAAAAACATGTCTGTTCAAACCCACACCATCCGGGTACGGGCTGCGATCAGCCCGGGCGTTCAGGCCCGGGCGCGGGCCATAGTCTAATACAAGCTGCGGGGTATTCGGTACCCTGCAAGCAGCTGCTGTGTGAACGGGTTGGTATTACTGGCGGCATGCAGGCGATAACGCATGGCGCCGTCGTCTACGTTGAATTTTACGTCGACAGCGTTACTGCTCACGCCGGCAATCTCTGCTTTATCCAGCAGCCGGAACAGCGCCCAGGGGCCGCTTTCAGAGATGCTACGTGGCGAACGGTTAACCTGAACCGGCACCAGGGTAATACGGCTTTCCACCGAATCCCGCAGGGTGTTGGGCCATACCAGCGGTATGCTCTGGCGCGGGCCATGGGAGAACTCCACCAGCTGGCCGTCGATGTTCACTACCGCCCGGCGTTTGTTGTTGGTCAGGTTCAACGGTTCCAGGGCAAATTCCACATCCAGGGTGCCGCTGCGGGTGAAGAAGGCCTGGCGGATCTGGCGGGCACGGTCCAGGGCCGCCACCACGTCACGCCGCACCAGGCTGGCCCGGCGGGCGTCGCCCACGTGCTCCGGATGATCTTCCAGGAACAGCTTCAGGTTCTCGTTGTAGAAGGTTTCCAGGATCCCATCCGGAGCAAAGAAACGTTCAAAATCCTGCAGGGCGGCATCACGGCCGGCACCGGCTGTGAACGGATAATGCCGGGCCAGGTTTTGCTGGAACGGCTGGTAAACCTCCCGGTACCACTCACGCTCCAACTGGGCCACCGCCCGGTCCAGCACCACCCGCCAGCTTTCCGAGGCCAGCCGGTTCAATATCCGGTTGAGCGGTTCCGGCTGGTGGTTCGCCATGCGCTGCAGGGTGAAGATCGGATCAGCCCCCTGCAGGCCCATGCGGGCCCGGGCCGCCGCCAGGGAGGCCTTGCCGGCATCCGGAGACTCCTGGATGTTGCGCAGGTACTCGTGCAACTCGCCGACCACCAGCATGATTTCTTCCAGCCCCGAAGGCTGTTCGCCCTGCTTGTCCGACAGGCGGTTCAGGTCCGAGAACTGCCGCTCAATATCCTGCAGCATGCGGTAGTGGGGCGACTGTTCCAGCAACTTGCGGGTGGCCTCGGCTTCTCCGTCGCCCACAGGAATCAGGCGGGTGTTGTTCTGTACCTGGGCCAACAAGCGAGTCAGGGGCTGGTGGCCGCTGGTCAGGCTTTCCAGCATGCGCACACCGTGGTTCAGGTCTTCAAACCGGTGGATGTCCACCCGGCTGATAGCCGTACGCCAGGCGTCTGCGTAATTCTCTGCGTAAAGGGTTTGCAGGCTGGCCAGCAGTTCTGCTTCATCCGCCTTGCTGAAGTCTACATCGTTGCGGCGGCCCAGTACCCAGGCATCCACCAGCGCCAGCTCGGTTACAGACCCGGACTTGCCCAGGAACCACTTCTCCAGGCCGTCACGGGTCAGTAGGGCCGGAATGGAGAGCGGATCTTCCGTGCCCGGCAACTCATCGCCCAGCGGTTCGCCGTAGGCATCCAGCCGGGTGAACACGGTGGTGAAGGCGGGGCCTGAGCTGCGGGCCAGCTCCAGCGGGGCCTGGAATTCCCGGCCGGCTTCCACTTCCAGGTCACGGTAAACGCGATCGGGCGTACTGATGCGGCCCAGCTCGTGCTGCGCCCACTGCACACTGCTGCGGAAGGGCGCCAGGGCCATGGCAGCGGTCTGGTCGCCGTCGGCAGCCATGCCGGCCAGGTCGGTGTGGGCCATGGCGTACTGCAGGTGGCCATACAGCCGGTTCTGTACATCCCGCTGGCCCGGGAACCGGGACTGCCAGTATTCGCGCATATAGCCGGAGACAAGGTCACTGCGGCGACCGCTGGCATCGTAGAGCATACGAAGCACCCGAAGGTGTTCCAGCCGCTCGGTGCTGTCATCCGGCGCACGGCCCATTTCTTCCATCACCCCGAACATCAGGGCCGGCAGGTACTGGTAGGCCAGCATATCCAGGTAGGCGGCATCCACTTCCGGGCCGACTTTGTGGCCCTGATACAGGCCCATATCGGTAACCAGCGGCCATTCCTTGCGGTAATCACCGAAGGCCAGGGTGGCTTCCCGCAGCTGATCCAGGGGCTGCAGCAGGTTGCGACCGGTGCTGTCCGGCTCATAACCCACCGGTTGCCAGTCGTTGATGAACGAGTTCACCCGGGTTTTCACCTGGGCAGCCGCCTCGGCGTTCTTGATGAAGTAATGCTGCCAGCCGGCGGTTACACCGGCACCGGCGCACAGGGCAACCATGGCGGCCAACGCCACCTTGCGCCGGCGCTTGCTGACAACCTTACGGTTATCGCCTGCCAGCCCGGCCTCCCGGTAAACGATGTCGGGAAACAGGTTGCGGGTGAACAGGCTGGCTGACTGCCCGCCCCGCTGGGCCGGCTGAATCGGGCCGGTTACCTGGTAGTTACGGGCAGCGGCAGAGACAAAGGCATCTTCGGGCACGCCTTCCTGCAGAACCGAGGTAAAGAAAGTACCGCGCACCAGTGCCGGAGTGGAGAAGGCATCGGCTGACAACAGGTCGGCCAGGAACTGTTCCATGGTCGGTTTCAGGCCAGCCAGCTGGCGGGTAAAGGAATAGGCCGCTGCCCGTTCCTCGTTATCCCGGGTGTTCGCCAGCACGTCCGGCAGGCGTTGGGACAACTCCTCCACCATCTCACTGTAGCTGTCCGCAAACTGCTCCAGCCAGTGATCATGGTCCTGCTGGCTCTCCAGCCGGAAGGTAAAGCCCAGGGCTTTTTCCTTCTCGGCTTTCGACAGGGTTCGAACAAAGGGCGCAAAGCCGTACATCAGGTCCATTTTGGTGAAAGTGACATACACCGGCAGCCGTGACCCCAGCTGCTCCATCAGTTCCCGCAGCCGTGTGCGCAGCAGGATGGCATGGGCTTCCCGTTGCTGGTCGCTGGCGGTGCTCAGGCGCGCCAGGTCCACGGCCAGGATCACGCCGTTCAGCGGGCGCTGAGGCCGGCTGCGCTCCAGCCAGCCGATAAAGTGGTTCCACAGCCGGTTCTGGATCTCACCGGTGGCGCCCTCACCCTGGTTCTGGCTCAGCAGTTCACCGTCCGGGTCGATCAGTACGCCGTTGTCACCAATCCACCAGTCAAAGCTGAACGGATTGCGGTCACCACGATTATTACGGGTGACGTTGGTCAGGGTGTAAGTCTGCCCTGCCCGCTGAATCAGGCTGGTTTTGCCGGCACCTTCCAGCCCCATCACCAGGTACCAGGGCAAGCGGTAAAGCCCCTTGCGGCCCGGCAGGTTGCTCTTCAGGGCCTGTAACTGGCGGTCCAGCAAACGCTGCTGCCGGCGCTCCATAGGCAGGACAGGATCTTCCTGTTCCTGCTGTTCTTCGGCCTTGGCCTTGTTGACCTTGCCCAACCGGCGAGCCAGGGCCATGCCCCAGAACACCACAACCAGAAGGATGACCCCAAGGGTGACCAGCGCCCGCATCTGCCAGGCCATCAGCGGGTATTCACCGTGGATTTCCAGCCTTGGCCCCAGCCACCAGGTGGCCACCAGCAAGGCAACCACGCCCAGTACCAGGGTGACCGGGGCGGCGTTACGAATGTATGGCAGAAGCCAACGACCAATGAGTAATGCTTTTCTCCACATGGTTTCCATTCCTGCGTTTGATGCGTGCGGGCGTTACGCCAGTCGTTCCAGTTGTTTGATCAGGCCCGGTTCCCAGTCTTCCAGGACCAGCCCCTGAACCTGGTTTTTCAGGTCCTGCAGGTGTTCGCCGGCCATGGCTTTCAGGCCGGTTTCTTTCAACAATCGGGCACTGGCCAGGCGCCAGTAAAAGCGCTCCCTCGGTTCCCTTGCCTCTGCCAGTCCCTGCTCCAGAAGCTCCATGGCCGAAGCCAGCTTATTCTGCCCCGCCAGCTCCAGCGCGCTGTCCAGGGCCTGCTCCCAGGCATTGGCCCCACCGCCACCACCCTTGGCGGAAACCGGCGTGGTGTGCAGCCAGTCGGCGGCCTGGTCACTGAGGAACGGGGTGCCGTCGTTAAACGTGAGTTCCGCCAGTTGCGGCAAACGTTCGACAAACGCTTTCAAGGCTTCCCGGATGGCCTCGGCGCAGTCGCCGTGGCCAAGGGCGGCGGCTACCCGGGCGCTCAACCAGTGGCCGTCGAGCCAGAACGGGCTTACCGACAGGCTTTGTTCAATGCGCTGCCAGAGTTCGTTGTCAGGCGTTTTCTCCAGTGCTTCCCGGTATTCCGACACCCGGTCGGCACTCACGGCGGCCAGGTCGGTGCGCTTGCCATCCCGGGTCGGTGGCAGGCTGGTAATGCTTTGCCAGATGGCATGGCGGCGCATCCGGTAACCCAGGGGATTGTCCGGCTCGGTGCCGGTCAGCAGTTCGGCCACTTTCAGCAGGCTCTGGCGGGTGGCCCGTTCGTTGCCGGGGTCCAGGGTGAGGTTGCCCAGAGCTGCCGGTGTCGTCGCTGAAGCCGCAGGTTTAGGGCTTGCCGGGCCCTGGGTCGTGCCCGCCGGCGTCGAAGCGGGTTCTGTTGCGCTCTGGCCACCGGTGAGCTGATCCTGCCGGGGCAGCTTTTCGACGGCCCGTTTGAGGTCAAACAGAACATCATCCGGCAAATCCCGCGCCCGGGCCTGGTCATCCAGCCGGGTGATCAGGTCGAGGCAAAACTGCCGGCCATCGCCGGCACTGGCATCAAACACCAGGCTTTCCACCGGTTTCAGGGCGCGCTGCAGTATCTGGGTGAACAGCATTTTCCGGGCCCTCTGGCCCTTTGCTCCGGGGTAAGGCCACGCTGTTTCCCACCAGTCGTCCAGCACCCGGTGCAGCAGATACAGAGACAGCACAAAGCGTTCGCCGTCCCCACCCCGCTGCAGGCTCACCATCAGAAACCCGAGCACCTTGATATCCTTGCTGCGGTCCGCCAGCAGCTGCAGCGCCACGCTTTCCACTTTGTTCCAGTCGATATCGTTGTGGGCCAGCGAACCCACCTTCATTACTTCGTCTTCCAGAAACTCCAGTGCGCTGTCCTCGGCCAGGCTTTCACCCACGGCAGACTCACCCGGGATAGCGCCAAGCACCTGGTCTACGTACGGATGTTGTTCGATCACCTGCATCACATTGCTCCCTTACCAGCCACAGGCCTGACGCAAAGGCTTGATGGCCTCCGCGTAGCCGGTGAGGTCAAACAACAGACCATCCAGCTCTGCCACATCGGCCTGAACCCGGGAATCCGGCTCCCGAACCATGGCCAGAACGGTGCGAATAGTGGGCAGGCCACGGCCAGCACTGACCACCAGCCCCTCATCCCGCACCCGCCACCAGGCGCGTTCGGCACCCAGGGCCACATTGACACGCTCCCGGTTAATCGGCTCCGGCAGCATGACCGCAAGTTCGGTAATGTTGTTGTGGCATTGCAGGGTCAGTACCGGGCGCGGGGGCTTTGCTCCCAGGGCGGTCACGGTGACCAGGTGCCCGGCGGTTGCCCCGGTGTTCCGGTACATCACCCCGGAGGCATCGCCCTTACCAGCCAGGGCAAAGGCCTGGCGCCAGCGTTCGGAGCGGTTCATCCGAGGCTCTCCGGCACCCGGCTGATAACGGGCCAGCGGTGTGGCAAAAACCTCGTCAAAACAGGCCAGCCGCTCCAGCCGGTTGGCTTCTTCAGTGCAGGCCCCAGCCGCGGTCAGACGCGGATCGGCGACGCCATGGCTGCTGGCACACAGCATGGCCAGGGCCAGCAGGCCAGTTCGAACAGGGTCTTTCAGGGTCATAGGTCAGTTACCTGATACTTCAGACATTTATGGGCCAGGGTGCGCTTCGGCAAACCCAGGCTTTCGGCCGCCTGGGCACGGTTGCCGCCGTACTGACGCAGACGGTCACGGATAATGGCGGCTTCAAAGGCCTGGGAGGCCGCTTTCAGGTCGCGGATGTCGTCGACTCCCGGCACCCCCGGCACGGTTTTGGGCTCCACGCTTGCTGTCAGTGGCTGGCCAGGTTCGGCAAACAGGTCATCCAGGCGCAGTACATCGGGCTGGATATCGTCACCAGCGGGGGTTTGCAGGCAGGCCAGTTCCACGATATTGCGCAGTTCCCGCACGTTGCCGGGGAAGTTGTAACCGGCCAGCGTGTGCAGGGCGTGGCTGCTGATACCCAAAGGGCCGCTGCCTTCACGCTCGGTATACAGGCGGATGAAATGCCGGCTCAGGGCTTCCAGGTCTTCGGTGCGCTCGCGCAGGGGGATGACCCGCAACGGGAACTGGCTGAGTCGGTAGAACAGGTCCCGGCGAAAGCGGCCGTCTTCGATGCCTTCCTGGAGGGGCTGATGGGTTGCCGCTACCAACCGGAAGTCGGAGTGCTGTTCATCCCGGGCACCCAGGGGGCGGAACTGGCGGCTTTCCAGCACCCGCAGCAGTTTCGATTGCAGGGCCATGGGCATGTCGCCGATTTCATCCAGGAACAGGGTGCCGCCGTTGGCCCGGGCCAGCAGGCCTTCCTTGGCCTGGTCCGCACCGGAGAAGGCACCCTTGGTGTGGCCGAACAGTTCGCTTTCCAGCAGGCTGTCCGGGATGGCGGCACAGTTAACCACCACCATGGGGCCGTTGGCCCGGTCAGACATGTCGTGGATCCCCCGGGCAACGACGTCTTTGCCACAGCCGGTTTCGCCCTGGATCAGCACGGAGAGCTGGCTGCTGGCTGCGCGCACTACCTGGGCCCGCAGGTTGACCATGGCTTCAGAGTTACCAACCAGGGTGTGGGCCAGTTGGTTACAGCGCTGGCGCAGGGTTTCGGCGTCGTGCAGGTGGTCCAGGGAGCGCTTGAGCAGCCGCCGCTGCCAGACCTGGTCACGGGTTTGCAGCTGGCTGATCCACTGGTGTACCAGCAGTTGTTTGATGCCGGCGTACAGGGGCTGGCTGATGATGCCTTGCCAGTCCGGGTGGTCGCCACACAGTACGAGCATGCCAAGCGTGCGGCCATCTGTGCCTTTTAACGGTTCCAACCAGAAACTTCTCGGGCGCCCACTGAGTTCCAGGAGGTTCTGGAAGCCGGCATGGTCCAGGCGGTAGCTGGCGGCGCGGGTGAGCTCCCGGGGCTGACCGGTTTGCAGCACGTGGGCGAAGGGGTGGCTGAAGTCGTTACAGTCGAATTCGCCCGCTTCTTCCAGTTTGCCGCAGTGGAGGGTTCGGCCGCTGAGGTCGAGTTCCAGTGCCCAGCATTTGCTGAGCCCGAAGGCGTTTTCGAGTTGGCGGGTGGCGGTGTTCAACAGCGCCGGCAGGGTATCCTGTTTGATGAGTGCCACCGCCAGGTCTATGCCGGTGTGCAGTTCCTTCTGCATCCTTCCCATGCTTTCCATCCCGGAATAATTACTTAGGAGATCGTCGCCCGCGCATCCTGCGGGGTGGCTTTCCAAAACACGCTGTGAATACATCCCTGTACGCTCCGCTCCGCCATCCATGGCTCCGCAGGGTTTTGGAAAGCCACCCCGCAGGCTACGCTCCGTTCGATTTAAACGTCAGGCAACAACGCCTGTGAACTTGTTGTCGCTCACACCCAGGGTGACCTTGGTCACCGGCTCCCTGGCCGCCAGCTTCTCCAGCAGTGCCAGGGATACCGGTGGCAGCAATTCGCCTTCGATGATCGACTCCAGCATCCTTGCACCGTTTTCGCTTCGGGTGGCGCGGCTGCGGATGGCTTCTACCAGGCCGCCTTCCAGCTCCACCTCGGTGTGGTAACGGGCTTTGATCTGCTCGGCCAGGCGCTGGAGTTTGTCGCCGACGATGCGGTTGAGGGTGTCTTCGCCCAGCGGCAGGTAGGGCACCACTTCCATTCGTGCCAGCAGCGCGGGTTTGAAGAAGTTGGCCAGTTCCGGGTACAGGGCTTCTTCGATCTTTTCCGGTGCTTCGGCGTGGTTGACGATGGTCTGGTAGCCGAGGTTGGAGGTGAGGAAGAAGACGACGTTTTTGCAGTCGATCAACCGGCCTTCGCCGTCCGCCAGTTCGCCTTTGTCGAAGGCCTGGTAGAACAGGTTGAGGACTTCCGGGTGGGCTTTTTCGACTTCGTCGAGCAGGACCACGGAATAGGGTTTCTGGCGGATGGCTTCGGTGAGGATGCCGCCTTCGCCGAATCCGACGTAGCCTGGGGGTGATCCGATCAGGCGGGAGACGGTGTGTTTCTCCTGGTATTCGGACATGTTGATGGTGGTGAGGAACTGGCGGCCGCCGTAGAGCAGTTCGGACAGTTGCACTACGGTTTCGGTTTTGCCCACGCCGCTGGGGCCCACCAGCAGGAAGGCGCCCATGGGGCGGCCCGGCCGGCGCAGGTCGGCGCGGGCGGTGAGCAGGTGCTGGTGCAGGCAGTCGATGGCCGTGTCCTGGCCTTTGATATGTGCCTGCAGGTAGGCCGGCAAGTGGGTGATTTTTTCCAGTTCGTCGGTGGTCATGCGGTTGACCGGGATGCCGGTCCAGTCGGCGATGACTTCGGCAACCTGGCGAGCGTCGACCCGGGCGTGGACCAGGGGTTCGTCGGCCTGAAGCTCGGCCAGTTCCTGTTCGATGGCGGCGGCTTCGCTTTTCAGGTCCGGGCGCTCTTCGGTTTCCAGATCAGCAGCGTTTTCATCTGCTTCTGCCCCAGGCTGTTCACCGGTCAGCAGCTGTTCACGGATTTCGACCAGTCGGGCTACCAGTTCTCGCTGGTCGTTCCAGCTTTGCTCCAGGGCTTCGGCTTCGGCGGTCAGGTCGGCAATGAGTTGTTCAAGTTCCTGTTCCCGCTCGGTGTCGACGTTCTGGCCCAGGGCGTGTTCCCGGCTCAGCAGGTCCTGCTCCATGGCCAGCTGGTGCAGCTCACTGCGCACGTGGCTCAGGCGCCGTGGCGGGGTGCTCAGGTTCAGGCTGACCCGGGCGCAGGCGGTATCCAGTACGTCGATGGCTTTGTCCGGCAGCTGCCGGCCCGCCAGGTAGCGGGCAGACATTTCCGAGGCGGCTTTCAGGGCGCTGTCGGCGACCAGTACCTGGTGGGCTTTTTCGTAGACGGTACGCAGGCCGCGAAGGATGTGCACGGCTTCGCCCGGGGTCGGCTCGTCCAGGGCAACCGGCTGGAAGCGGCGGCTGAGGGCCGGGTCTTTCTCGAAGTATTTCTTGTATTCGTGCCAGGTGGTGGCGGCGATGGTGCGAAGCTCGCCCCGGGCCAGGGCTGGCTTGAGCAGGTTGGCAGCGTCGGAGCCGCCTTCGCTGTTGCCGGCGCCAATCAGGGTGTGGGCTTCGTCGATGAACAGGATGATTGGCGTAACAGAACCTTTCACGGCTTCGATCACGCCCTTCAAGCGCTTCTCAAACTCACCTTTAACGGAAGCTCCGGCCTGCAGGGCGCCCATGTCCAGGGTCCAGAGTTCAACGGTTTTCAGGCGGTCCGGTACGTCGCCGTTCACAATCCGCAGGGCCAGGCCTTCCACCAGGGCGCTTTTGCCCACGCCGGCGTCGCCCACCACGATGGGGTTGTTCTTGCGGCGGCGGCAGAGGATGTCGATCATCTGGTCGATTTCGGCATCCCGGCACACCACCGGGTCCAGCTTTTGTTCCCGGGCCAGCTTGGTGAAGTCGGTGGCGTAGCGCTTGAGCGGGTCCATATCGGTATCCGCCACAGGCCTGGCCGCGCCGTTTTCGGTCAGTTGCGGGCGCTCAACGGAGCCTTCGGTTACCCGGTCAAACTGCTTACGCAGCTGTTCCCGGTTGATGTCTACCAGGGCCTGGGCCACCCGGGGCATCAGGTAGCGGTCGGCGTTCATCAGCAGGGCCAGGAATACGGCGCCGGAACGCAGTTCGGTGTGGCCCAGTTCGGTGGAGGCCAACAGCCAGGCGTCCTGCATCAGTTCCACCAGCAACGGCGAGAACGAGGGATAAGGCTCGGCGGTCTGCGGCTCGCCGTTCAGGCTGTCGCCCACCAGCGGTTGCAGCTGCTGGTGGTTGATGCCGGTGTGTTCCAGGATCTGGCGCACGTCAGAAAATGGTGTTTCCAGCAGCTTGAACAGCAGGTGCGCCGGGGTAATCTCGGCGCCCTGACGGCTGATGCACAGGGCAGCGGAGGCTTCCAGCGCCTGGCGTGAAATGTCGTTGAGGCGCCCGATGAGCGCCGGCAGTTCTACCCGAATCACAGTGATGTCCTTATTTCGGTAGTTGGTCCAGTACGCTGAGCACATCCCTGATGCGTTCGTTCAGCGCAATGTTGTACAGGTGATAAATCCCGGCCATGGCCGCCACAAACACCCCCCCGATCAGCCAGGCGGGCAACCCGGTGCGCAACCGGTTACGGGCAGGGGCCAGGTTTGCCAAGGCATCGGTCAGCGGCCGGGGTTCCCTATCACCGCGCAGTTCCCGCAGCTGTTCGTACAGGCCCCGGACAATCTTCTCGTATTCATCCCGGCCGTTTTCCATCACCTTGTAACGGCCCTCAAAACCCAGGCACAGGCACAGGTAGATGAAACCCAGCATGTCCCGGTAGCGCTCCGGCTCTTTTTCCATCCGGGCCAGGATGGCGAACACCTTCTCACCACCCCAGGTTTCGCTGTGGAAGCGGGACAACAGGGAGTGTTGTGACCACACACTGTGGGCGCCCCAGTCGGTGCCCAGCACCGCTTCGTCAATAAATGCGCACAGCACATAGCGGTATGCCACCACCGTGGGGCGTTCGTAGCCCTGCTCTACCAGTTCACGATCGATAGCCGCCACTTCGTCGGTTACCTGCTGGTACAGGCTTTCCACATCCCGGAAATCCGCCAGCCGGCGAACCCGGATAACCAGCCCCAGCAGCGGTGTCGCCGCGTCGATCAGGCGGTTTTCTTCCTGCCCCCGCAGCTGGAATCCGCTGTTGGCAAAGTCATTGCGGGAACCCGGGCTGTCGCTGTCGGCAAACAGAAGGTCACTGAATGCACGATCACCCGAATCCCTGGTGCTGCGCGGTCTGTCCATTACCGGTGCATCTGCCATGATCTAGCTCCTGATTGCCCAGAATTGCATTTCCAGCCCCGGGTAACTGCCGGCCACGTGGAAGGCGAAGCCGCTGGCGTTATCGAGCATCTGCCAGGCCTGGCTCTGGTCGTCCAGCCGGAAGTACACAAAGCCGGCGTGATACGGCAACTGGCGCGGCGCCACCGGCAAGGCGGACAGCGGAATGCCGGGCAGCTGCAGGCTGATGAGATCGCGGATTTTCTCCACCGAGGCCACCTTGCACTGCTGCACAAACTGTTTGCGCAGGTCGTCCAGCGGCATGTCGGCCTTCACCGCCAGGATGAACTCGGCATCCCTGATCAGCTGGCCATCCTGGACCGGGGCCACCGTCAGGCCGTACTGGCGCTGCTGCAGGGCGATCGACAAGGCACGCGGCTCCAGAACGGTACTCAGGGCCTGCCGCAGAATCTGCATCAGCGGGCTGAAACACCCCACTGGCAGGTCGTGGTCGTAAGGGGTGAACTCCCTTGGCAACCGGCTTTCGTCGGTGAAGGTCACCAGCTCGCCGCAGAGCTCCAGCAACACCTCATACAGCCGCTCCGGATGCAACTGGCGCAGCCGTGCCAGGTGCATAAACCGGGGGTGGGCACGGTTCAGCATCTGCAACAGCATGAAGTCCGACACATCCGCCACACCACCCTGCCCCGGCGCACCCACGCGTTCGGCGATGTTGCGGGCCCGCTCCTGCATCAGCCCGGCCATCTCTCCGACAAACCGCTGAAGCCGGGGCGCGGAACGCACACTGAGCATGGTGGGCAGGAAGTTCGGATCCACCACCAGGCTGCCATCCGGGCGCTTTTCCAGGATCCGGCCAACGGCAAGGCTGGCGTAGGCACTGCGGTCTTCCCGCTCCAGCATCAACCGCGGCGCCACCCGGCCCACATCGATGCTGTGGGCATCGCCATCCACCGAATGCAGGTCGCGGATTTCTACAGCCTGGGCCCGGAACCGGCCGGCGACCGGGGCATCCGGCCATTCCACTTCTGCCAGGGTATCGCTGCCCAGGGGCAGTGCCAGGAACACCACCTGGTTGGCCACCGAGGCATCGGTGATTTCCAGGGGCTCCGGCATTACGTCGTCCTGGGGCAGGTTGAACCGGGTGCCGTCCGGAAACAGCCCGCAGGCCCGCACCAGCCCGACCCGGCCAAAGCTCAGGTACTCGGCGTTCAGTTCCAGGTCACTGAAGCCATACAGGTAGTCAGACACCGCCAGCGCCCGCTCGTTAATCTGGTGTTCCAGGTATCTTTGTTGCTGCTGGAAATGCTGGGGTTTGATGAACAGCCCGTCACTCCAGACCACTCGGTTGGTGACTGCCATCAGCTTTCATCCGAACGTGTCAGTTTCACTTCCCGCTCGCGCAGGTTGACCAGCAGGTGGTAGCGGCCGCCAATGGGGTCCACCCTGACCACCTTTTTCCACTGGGACAGGTTGGGGTAAGCATAAAATGCGATCACAGCGATAAACCGGGTGTCCTTGCTGATTTCGAACGGCTCCACAAACTTGAACTGGCCCGGCACCAGGGTGTAATCGCTGTGGTCCACATAGTTGCGGCCCAGGGAATCTTCCAGGTCGGTCAGCAGCTGGTCGAAATCACCGGCCATCAGCAGCGAGCTGTCCCGCAACTCGATGATCTGGAACGCGATGGGCGTGGGCGCCAGGGATTCGTTCGGGTTTACATTCGGTTCCGCCAGCATGGTCAGGTCCACGCGGCTGGGCAGGTCTTCCGGATAGCCCACGGGAATGTCGGGATCCCACAGCACCTTGGCGGTCTTGGTCACCGCGTTGTACGGGGTGCTGCACCCCACCAAAAACATAACAACCGCCAGCAAGCTCCATTTGCAGTACTTCATCAAACATTCTCCCTCTGTAGTTGGCGCAGATGCTGGTCGTAAGCCTGGTCGAACACCTCCTGGAAGAGGCGCTCGAAACCCTGCTGACGACTGGATCTGAGTTCGCGGTAATAGTGTTGGTACATGTTCCAGGCCCAGCGGCCTTCGTCTTCGTTGTCTTGCAGGCCACGGCGGTAACCGTGGAACCGGCGCAACAGGGCCTCCGGTGAGAAGGCGTAAAGGATCGCTTCCAGCGCTTCCCGAATGGCTTCCCGGGTAGCCTGCTGGTGATGGTTCAGGCTCTCCAGGCTTTCGCGGACCGCAGCCGGAGCAGACAGGTGCACCGGGCTGCGCTCGGCGGCAAACAGGGTCTGCATGGTGCCCGCATAGTCATCACCCAGGCGCAGCGGATTGTCCTCAATCGGCTGCAGGCGGGTGCGCAGGGCCCGGTGGCGGGAATCCTCGCCCTGATGCAGGGCCAGCAGGCCCTCGACCGTGGCTTTCAGGGTCTGGCCGGCCTCTTCCAGAAACAGGCGCATTTCATCGCTGTCGGCAAAGTCAATCTCGGCTTCCATACCGCGCATCAGGGGGGCACCGCTGATGTGTTGCCGGCTTGTGTCTTTGGCTTCCCGACTCTGTTCCGTGGACTCTGACATGCCCTGTCGCTCCTGTGTGTTTGGCCAGGGAGCCAGCGGGTCTTCGCTGATCGGCTCCCCCGCCGGGGTGTGCAGTCCCTCAAGAGGCTCGCGGCCATCCGGCAGCGCCTGGCCGGATTCCGACCGCAACAACGAGCCTTCGGCTACATCCACCAGTTGTCTATGCTGGCCGGCGTCTTCTTCCATCCCGCTGTTAACGGCCGCCTCGCCATTGAGCTCTGCCCGCATCCGGTACCGGCCAATGGTGAGTGTGTCACCATGGTTCAGCCGCGCCCTGCGGCCCCGGCCAACAGGCTGGCTGCTGCTGTTGATGTAGGTTCGGCCGCTACGGTCGATCAGGCAGAAGCCGCCATCCAGGTAACGAACCTCGGCATGGCCGGCTACAGCCCCGGTGCGATGGGGCGACAACCGCCAGGTATCGTTGGCGGCCGTGCCGATAGAGCCGCCACCGGTACTGAATTTGTGTTCAATGCTGGCACCACCGCCGGTTTCGGTCGGGTTAATGATCACCAGGGTTAATGCTGCTGTCCGGTTTGACACCTGTCTGGCTCCTTGCCTTATCGTCGTATCTGGATGCGCACCGCAGGGCGGTCACGGGCCCGCTCCGGTGTTACAAATGAATTCCAGCCCAGGCGCACATCCTCGCCCAGCTGCATGGGCCGGATATCCCTGGGCCGCATCTGCAGTTCCAGGTCGTAGGCCAGCTGCTCCCGGGTGGTGAATTCCACCAGCTTCACCAGCCGCTCATGGTCCCGGCCGTTGGGCAGGAAATCCGCAAAGCGGCGCCGGCTCAGGTTGCGCAGGCGCAGGATAAACTTGCCGCTGCGATCCCGGATGCCGGAGCCCACCAGGGTGTCCTGGCCCAGGCTGGCATTGGCCTGGCCCAGCCGGGTTTGCTGGTCTGGCCCGATGGCCACCTTACGCAACACCCACTGTTCGATGCTGACGTCTTCCAGGTCGAAACAGTGCGCGACAATGCCGCTGACCACTTCCGGCGACCGGCTGCGGCCCGCCATCTGGCCCGCGTAGGCCAGCATCTTGGACCAGTTGACCGGTGTCGCATCCCGCAGGCGGCTGTCGCCCAGCCCCACCAGGGCAAACACCAGTTCGGAAAAGCCATCGCTGGCGCCCGGCTGAAACCGCACGTAATACCGGTACTTGCGCCAGGCCCGGTGAAACAGCGTGACCAGCCGGTGATTGAAAAAGTCCAGGAAGTGCCGGCGCACCCCCAAATCCTGGCCCGCTTCCCAGGCCAGGTCTTCCAGGTAGTAACCGGGCAGTGGCGACTGGGAGCCGTGCAGGCCGAGGAAGCTCACTTCCATCTGGTAAGGCGCGTGCTCATGTTCCGGCGACAGGGCCGAAATCACATCACTGCCCGGAAAGCCCAGACCGGCCGAGGCCGAAAACCGGATACGCTCCTGCCTGGGCTCGCCGTTGCCGGAGTTTTCCAGGTCGTCGCCGTGGTGCCGGTGAATCAGGTCCACCAACTGAAAAAAACTGTACCGCCGCGCGTTGCCGAGGACAGGTTCCAGCCCGGCTACATCAGCGGCTGCTGACCTTGCTGTAACGTCCATGTGTACCGTTCCTGATTGTCTGTATTCACCACTTCCAGCTGGTGAAAGGCATTGATACTCGCGTAAAGCGCAAAAAACTGGCTCAGTACCGTTCCGAACAGGTACAGATCGCCCTCGCTGCCGAAATTCTGCTGATCCAGCTTCAGCACCGAACGGATCCCCCGCACCGGCAAGCCGCGCACCATTCGGTCCACCGGCTGGGTGGCAATCTCGCTGATACCCGCCAACCGCTTCTGGGAAACCCGTTCCGCCTGCCGGTCGACCAGGGCACGGAAGTCGTACACCCGCAGCACCGTGCGCAGGGCATCCACATCCAGCATCGACAGGTAGTTCAGGGACAGATTGGAAATCAGCGTCCACAACAGGCTGCCGTCCAGCGTTGGCCGCAGCGTGGCCGTGGGCCGGGTAATGTTGCTGAACGAGGCAAACGCCGGCGTGGTCTCGGTGGCCATGCAGATCTCCCCCACCGCCAGTTGCTGGGGCAGCTGGCGGTTGGTGCAGGTCAATGTCAGCGACACCGCTTCCTGGCGGTTCATGCATTCGGACTCGTCGCCCCTGACAAACGAGATGTAGTGATCAAAGCCATCACCGCGCACGCTTTCACGGGTACGCACCCGGTAATACAGCGCCGTACGGCCCCGATCCCGCTCCACCTCGTGCTGGAAACTCTCGAACGCGGTATACAGCCGGGGCTCACCGCGCCCGGAACGCCCTTCCAGCCAGCCTTCCACCTGCTCGATACTGAACACTTCAAAGTGTTCCGGGCAGCGGCTGGACGGGGAAATACGGTACTCCGTCTGCCGGCCGTTCAGATCCACCGGTTCCCCTTCGTGGCTGAACAGATTTACCGCCGGCGTGCAGTACAGCTGCAGGGAGTCCCGGGTAACCCGGGCATCCGGCGGCAGAATCCGGCTGAAATGAAAACGCAGACTGATCTCATCTGCCTGCACGGCCGGCAACCGGGACTTCAGCCCGCCGATATCCACAAACCGGAAAGCCTCCGGAAAGCTCAGGTACTCCTGGATGATGCGATACCCGGCGTAGGCATTCTTCGGATACGGCAAAATCGCCTCATCCACCGCAAAACCCACCGGCTGCAACAACGACGACGGCAGGTTGTAGACGTTCTCGCCCACCACCAACTCCATACGGCTGAGGTAATGGTTCAGCCACAGGTACAGGGTCTCAGCGGTGTGGTTATCCCCACCCAGATAGAACCGCAGGCTGTCCAGCCCCAGACCATTCAACGGCTGGTCCGTATGCAGGGCCAGGTCGACGGTAACGGAAGACACTTCCCGGGAATGCTCGGCATGGGCCTCCGCCACACTGACCGGAAAGATATCCACAGCCCGGCAAGTCCGGAACCGGCACTGGGTCTGACGGCTGGCCTCGCCCAGAGGCCGGCTCTTGATTTCGGTATGACGCTCAACGGTTTGCCGCTCACTGATGGCGTGCAGTTGCGGGTCAAAGCGCATAATGGTGCAGCTGGGCACCGGCCGCAGATAATTCGGCCAGAGCATGTTCAGCAGCGAATGGGTCAGCTCAGGAAACTCGTCCTCAACCTTCTCCCGCAATTTGCCAGTCAGAAAGGCAAAGCCTTCCAGCAATCGTTCCACATCCGGGTCGGTGCTCTGTTCAGACAAGAATCGGGTAAGCTGCGGATGCGCCTCGGCAAATTCCCTGCCTTGCAACCGCAGAAAGCTCAACTCATCCCTGTAGAACCTGTTCAACTTCATTGTTTACTGCACCTTTACTTCGCCCATTCTGGCTCCGAGCCGGGATGTGGGTAGCCTTTCCAAAAGACGCTTCGAGCCCATCCATGGGGCGCTTGAGCTCCGCCATCCATGGCTCCGCACACTTTTGGAAAGGCTACCCACACCCCGTCTCTCATACTTGCCGTCAAAGTCACCCGGACCGCAAACACTCAGGTTTGCCGGAGGGGGCGGGGATGCTTTTCTGCCGGGAAAAAAGATGTCTGAGCGAAGCGAGTTGTTTTTTCCCAGAAGAAAAGCATCCCCGTCCCCTCCGAACTCCAATGTCTGCCCCAGTACCAAGCAGGCCCCGACTCAGATAACCCGGTAATAGCGCTTATCATCGAGGACCAGGTCAATGGTGGTCCGGTCGTCACTCCCGGCAACCTGCAAGTAAACCGTCACCTGAAACTTCAACTGCAGCGGGTCCGGCCCCGGCGGCAAGGCCACCACATCCACCCGCTTGACCCGCGGCTCAAACTTCTCGATGCACTGACGAATCGCCCCCCGAATCTGGATACTCAGATCCAGCGTACCCAGGGTGGCATCGTTGAAATCCAGCAACCCGAGATCCGGTACGCTGGCGCTGTTGCCCGGATGGGCGTTCAGCAGGCGCACCAGGTGGCGCTTGATGGATTCCACCACATGGGTCACTTCACCCATTCCCTGCCCCTGGGGGGCAGCAGCCTGTTCGAGCCGTTCAAACAGGCTGCCGGTATTGCGAACGCCGTCCGTGCCGGTGTCGCCGAACACGGATTAATCCTTGTCCAGGCGGCCAACCAGCGACAGTTCGAAGTTGGCACCCATGTACTTGAAGTGCGGGCGCACGGCCAGGGAGACCTGGTACCAGCCCGGATCGCCTTCCACATCGGAGACTTCCACGTGGGCGGCACGCAACGGGCGGCGGCTGCGAACGTCGGCGGGCGGGTTCTCCTGGTCGGCCACGTACTGGCGAATCCAGGTGTTCAGTTCCCGCTCCAGATCCTGGCGTTCTTTCCAGGAGCCGATCTGTTCGCGCTGCAGCACTTTGATGTAGTGGGCCAGGCGGTTCACGATCATCATGTACGGCAACTGGGTGCCCAACTTGTAGTTGGTTTCCGCTTCCTTGCCTTCCTTGGTGTTCGGGAACTGCTTGGGCTTCTGTACCGAGTTGGCGGAGAAGAACGCCGCGTTGTCGCTGCCTTTGCGCATGGTCAGGGCGATGAAGCCTTCTTCCGCCAGTTCGTATTCACGGCGGTCGGTGATCAGCACTTCGGTCGGGATCTTGGCTTCCAGCTGGCCGAAGGATTCGAAGGTGTGCACCGGCAGGTCTTCCACCGCACCACCGCTTTGCGGGCCGATGATGTTCGGGCACCAGCGGTACTTGGCGAAGCTTTCGGTCAGTCGGGTAGCCAGCAGGTACGCAGTGTTGCCCCACAGGTAGTGCTCGTGGTCGCCGGACACTTCTTCCTTGTAGTTGAAGCTGCGCACCGAGTTCTCGGTGGGGTCATAGGGCACCCGCAGCAGGAAGCGCGGTGCGGTCAGGCCCAGGTAACGGGCGTCTTCGGATTCCCGCAGGGAGCGCCACTTGGCGTATTTCGGGCCTTCGAAGACGGCACTGAGCTCCTTGATGGCCGGCAGTTCCTGGTAGCTGTCGACGCCAAAGAACGACGGCGCCACCGAGGACAGGAACGGCGCGTGGGACATGGCGCCTACAGAGGACACGTACTGCAGCAGCTTCATGTCTGGCGTAGATGGACTGAAGGCGTAGTTGCCGACAATGGCACCCACCGGCTCACCACCGAACTGGCCGTATTCGGCCGCATAGATGTGCTTGTAGAAGCCGGTCTGGGTAACGTCCGGTGCAAACTCGAAGTCTTCCAGCAACTCCTGCTTGGTGGCATGCAGGATGTCGACTTTGATGTTCTCGCGGAATTCGGTGCGGTCGACCATCAACTTCAGACCGCGCCAGGACGACTCCAGTTCCTGCAGCTTGGGTGCATGCAGGATTTCATCCATCTGGGCGCTGATCTTGCGATCCAGCTCGACCACCATCTGGTCGACCAGGGCTTTGTTGACCGGCTGGCCTTTTTCGTCGCTTTTCAGCAAATTGGCAATGAACGTTGCCACCCCTTTGCGAGCCACATCGTAGCCTTCGTCGGCCGGCGCCATACGGCTATTGGCCATGACCTGGTCCAGCAAGGACCCTTCTGCTACGGATTCGGAGGCAGCAGATTGCTGCACAGCAGTATCAGACATACCACATCCCTTCAGTACGTGATTGATAATCGGTGTTGGTTACCGGATTCCGGTGGTGCGGCTACTCGCCGCCTTCGGTGGCCAGTTCGAGCTCGGCCAGCAGTTTTTCCCGGGCGCTGTCGTTGTCCAGCAGCTCCTGCAGCTTGGAACGGAACGAAGGCACGTTGCCCAGCGGGCCCTTGAGGGCAACCAGGGCTTCACGCAGCTCGATCAGTTTTTTCAGCTCGGGTACCTGGCGGGCAATGCTGTCCGGAGAAAAGTCGTCCAAACCCTGGAACTCCAGGTTCACCGGCAGGTCATCAGCATTCTCTTCGAGCTTGTTGGAGACCGCCGTAGACAAAGTCAGACCGGCTTCCTTCATGACAGAACGGAAGTTGTTCTTGTCAACGGAAATGGCTTTGCGGTCTTCGATGGGGGTTTCTTCAGCATGGCCCTTGAAATCGCCAACCACAAACATCTTCAGCGGCAGCTCGGTTTCAGCCTGCTGGTCGCCGGTGGCGGGGACATACTTGATATTGATGCGCTCTTTCGGCGCGACGGAACCGTCTTTGGCAGACATGGCGTGCTCCCTGTGCAATTCATTTGCAGTGTTGTTCAGTCCTTGATGCCGGCCATCCTGGCAGGCAACGACGCAAACTGTACACAGATGATCCGCTGTTCTCAAGCAGGCGCTGGCGAAAAATGACCTGAAATGTGCAGTCGGGCAAACTTTTGCCAGATTGCCCTGCCGCCCGCCATAACGCGCTTTCAGTCAATGACGGCGATTCACACCAGGGCTATACTCGGCCCATCCTCAGAGGAAAAAACCATTAAAACCAAGGAGCCAGACCATGAGTGACCTGAAAGCGAAATTCGATGACGCAGTAAACTACATCCAGTCCGCCGAAGGCGACTTCAAACCCTCCAACGAACTGAAGCTGGAGTTCTACGCCCTGTACAAGCAAGCCACCGAAGGCGATGTTTCCGGCAAGCGCCCGGGCATGATGGACTTTGTCGGCCGCGCCAAGTACGACGCCTGGGAAAAGGTCAAAGGCACCTCCAGCGACGAAGCCATGCAGAAGTATATCGACAAGCTGGAAGCCCTGAAGTAACCGAGGCGAGCCCTGGGCCCGGAGCCCCCTGCTCCGGGCAGACAGCCCCTCGCCCGGTGGCTGCAGGTCTTTTTTGCACCATTCAAACGTTTGTCATATGATGCGCGCACCATAACAACAACAAGCTTTCCGGAAGAGTGCGTAACATGAATATTACCCAGGCGCTGGAGCAGTCACGGCCCGGCATGGTCGACGAAGTTCAGGCGGCCATTCGCAAACACCAGCTCAATCAACGTGCCGAACAAACCTACCTGCACTGGATCAGCCGCTTTGTGCTGTTTCACGATCTGACCGACCCCGACAACCTTGCCGAAGAAGAGCAAAGGCAGTTTCTGGCGTATCTGAGTGACAAGATGCAGCTATCCCGGGCCCGCCTGAACCAGGCTACCCAGGCACTGACATTTTTCTACCGGGATGTGCTGGGCAAACCGGTGGCGCTGGAATCGGCGGCCTGAAGGCTACCGGCGCTCGGTCATGTTGAGATTGAAGGTATCGTAGGTGCGGTTCTCCGGTGGCCGGATCACATAGTTGTTGCTGTGGGTCTGGCCGGGAATCACCTTCGGATTGCTGAAACGGATATCCACGGGAATTTCCGAGCGGCCCAGGTCAGTGCGGTCGTCCCTGGGCTGAAACGCCAGCGGGTCCAGGTAGAAGTCATCATCTTTTCCGGCCTGCACCGGCACACCGGCTGCCGGCGCCTCCAGGCCACCCTCGATCACCGTGTTCGCCAGGGCTTCCTCTCCGATGGCCCGGAACGGGATGGTTTCAATGGTTGAACGCTGCTCAGGTTCGAAAGCAGACTCCGCACTCTGCGCCTGCACCACAGCCGGCACCAGCACCGTAATAGCCAGCACCATACCCGCCATAAGGGGCGGCCTTAGCCACGGTTGCTCTGTGCTCTGTCTGTTGCTGCTCATGGTATCTTCCTGAATCCTGGCTATCCGGTGCGGCACATCACTAATAACGCCCTGCGCACACTTAGTCTGTTCAGTTTATCGCCAACCCCGGGAGTTTTCCGGCAAGACTGGTCAAAGTGTGACCACCTTCACGTGTCCCTGCAGGCCATTCAGCAGTTGACCCGGATCCGCCCCGGCGATATGAATGGGCAAACTCTTTCACCTGACCTTTGAAGGCCTTATGGATACCAACGTTATTACCCCGGAAGGCTATGCCGAATTGCAGCAGGAACTGGACGAGCTGTGGCGCAAGGAACGCCCGGAAGTGACCAGGAAGGTACAGTGGGCGGCCAGCCTGGGCGATCGTTCAGAGAACGCGGATTACCAGTACAACAAGAAGCGATTGCGCGAAATCGACCGGCGGGTGCGATTCCTGAGAAACCGGCTGTCGAAACTGCGGGTGGTGGAGTACAGCCCGGTGCAGGAAGGCAAGGCCTTCTTTGGCGCCTGGGTAACCCTGGCGGACGAAGACGACAACGAACTCACCTTCCGGATTGTCGGGCCGGACGAGATCTACGGCAAAAACAACTACGTCTCGGTGCATGCGCCGGTGGTCAAAGCCTGCCTCGGCAAAAGCGAAGGCGACGAAATCATGGTGAGAACCCCGGAGTCGACCAAGCTGTGGGAAATCGATCGAATCTGTTACCAGCAGCCATAAAAAAACCCCGCGGGTAACGGGGTTAAGGCTAGCGCTGTGCTGGAGGGGGAGGCAGGCAACGGGTCACCCGCCTCCGCATCTACAGTACCCATTATCCTCACCTCTCATTACCTGCCTGTGGCCACGGAATTACCTTTTGGCAAGACATCACGCCCTTGGCTCCGGCCGGAAATTAGGTTGAACACTCTAGCGCCCGCCATTAGTTTGCAGGTAATTGACCCGATTTCCCTGTTAACGGAGACACACCGATGAACACCAAGAAGCTGCTGAACCTGGCACTGGAAGGCATTGATACCCTGGGCTTCCGCCTGGACGACATGGGCATTACCAGCAAACTCAACCGGCACAATATTGCCGCCTTTGTGATGGCAGAACAAAAACACCTGGAAGGGGAATGGGACAGCCTGCAGGCCAGGGTTGACCGTCGTCGCGCCCAGTTTGACCAGCTGGCACAGGCCGTCGAAAGCCGGGCCGACATCGTCATCGGACCGGTACTCAACCGGGTAAACCGGTTCCGCGCCAGCCAGTAAGCAGTCAGGCCTTGCCGGGTTCCGCCGCTGACGCTCGTTCATCAGCGGAATCCGCTGCAGGCTCCACCGTGGTGGCCTTGATCCGCTTTCGGACGCCGGTGAAGGCCGGCATGCGCACACTGACCGTAAGCCCCGGCGGCTCCTCGCCCGGATGGGTGTCGCTGAGCAGGATCTGGCCCTGGTGAATCTCGGCCACCGCACTGACCAGGCTCAGCCCCAAACCATTACCCGGCAATGACCGGCTCTTGCCGACCCGGTAAAAACGCTGGAACACCTGGTCTTTCTCGTCGTCCGGAATGCCGATACCGGAATCCCGCACTTCAAACACCGCCGCAGCACCTTCCCGGCGGACCGCCACCACGATACCACCATGCTCGGGGGTGTACTTGATGGCGTTATCAATCAGGTTGCTGACCATCTGGAACAACAGGTCGCGATCACCTTCAATCATCACCCCGGAGGCCATCTCCTGGGTAAAGGTCTGCTCCTTGTCTTCCGCCAGGGCTTCGTAAAGCTCGCAGGCATCACTGACCAGCTCATCCAGCGACACCACCTTCATATCGGCGGAATTGCCCCGGGTTTCCAGCCGGGCAATCCGCAGCAGGGCGTTGAAAGTCGCCAGCAGTTGATCGGCTTCCGCAACCGCCCGGCCTACCTGTTCGCGGGCCTCGTCGTTATCGACGGCAATCAGGGTGTTTTCCAGCTGGGTACGCAGGCGGGTCAGCGGGGTGCGAAGGTCGTGGGCGATGCTGTCCGATACATGCCGGATACCTTCCATCAGGTACACAATCCGGTCGAGCATCTGGTTCAGGTTTTCGGCCAGCTGGTCAAAGTCGTCTTCGGTACCCCGGGTGGGTATCCGCAACGACAGGTGCCCGTTCATGATCCGTCGCGAGGTGTTGTTGATTACTTCGATGCGCCGCGTGGTACTTCGGCTCATCAGAAAACCACCCAGCAGGGCCAGGGCGAGCGTGATGCCCATGCCCCAGTTGATGGCGGTCTCGATCACCCGCTTCAGGCTGGTCAGCTCATCCACATCCCGGCCGACCAGCAGGCGCAGGCCACCCTGGACATCAAAGATACGGGCCCGGGCCAGGCGTTCCGGCCCCTGCCAGCCCACGGTCGGGTTCAGGGTAAAGTTGATCCAGCCACTGTCGGAAGAACGACTGCCTTCCGGCCAGGTTTCAATATTTCCGGCCAGTTTCAGGAAGTCATCGGTGGTCAGCAGGTAGATGGACTTGGCGTTCGGATCCCGGGCGACACGCTCACGGATGATGGTAATCAGCCCGTTCACGCCACGCCCGCGATACTGTTCCGCCAGACCGGCGATTTCTGCCTCGATGGTCTCGTCGGTCTGGGCAGTCATAAAGCCGGCGGTGCGCCAGTAGATGAATGCCAGGAGCAGGAATACAGAGGTGGCAAACACCACCATATAAAGCAGTGCCAGTTGGAACGATGACGTTCTGAGCTGACTAAGCAGTTTCACGCAGCATGTATCCCGCACCCCGAACTGTCTGCAGCAAGGGTGTGTCGAATTCCTTGTCGATCTTGGCGCGCAGACGGCTGATGTGCACGTCGATTACGTTGGTCTGGGGGTCAAAGTGATAGTCCCAGACTTTTTCCAGCAACATGGTCCGGGTAACCACCTGGCCCGCGTTGCGCATCAGATATTCCAGCAAGCGGAATTCCCGGGGCTGGACATCGATATTATGGCCGGCGCGCTTCACGGTTCGGGCCAGCAGGTCCATTTCCAGGTCTGCTACCTTCAGTACAGTTTCGGTTTCAGCCGCCTGCCGGTTACGGCGGATCAGCGACTCGATCCGGGCCAGCAACTCGGTGAACGAGAACGGCTTGGTAAGGTAATCATCGCCCCCGCCACGCAGGCCTTCCACCCGGTCATCCACATCACCCAGGGCACTGAGAATCAGCACAGGGGTCTGGTTGCCGGTGGCCCGCACGGTTTTGATGATGGATAGCCCATCCATGCCCGGCAGCATGCGGTCGACAATCATGATGTCGTATTCTTCACTGGCCGCCATCATCATGCCTTCCTTGCCGTCGGCCGCATGATCCACCACGAAGTCAGACTCCTTCAGCCCCTTCACCAGGTAACTTGCTACATCCTGATCGTCTTCGATTACCAGCGCTTTCACCGGTGACTCCTCCTGATAGCGGATTTGGTTGCTTACAAGGTTACGAATAACACCGGAACCCGGCCAGTTACGATCTTGTAAGAGGGTGTCGCCTATGACGACGGTCAACAACCGGGCCGGAACCAGCCCAGAGACGCCTCGGTTACAGCCGAAGGCCGATACTCGGCACTGACCCAGCCAGCGTAGCCCATCCTGTCGAGGGCAGCGAAAACATTCGAAAAGTTAATCTCGCCGGTACCGGGCTCGTTCCGTCCCGGATTATCGGCAAACTGAATATGGCCAATCCAGGGCAGCAGGCACTCCATGGAGCGAACCAGGTCTCCCTCCATGACCTGCATGTGGTAGATATCGTACTGCAGGCGCACGTTATCGGCATCCACCGCTTCAATCAGCTCCATCACCTTGCCGGTGGTATCCAGCAGAAAGCCGGGCATATCCACCCGGGAATTGATCGCCTCCAGGCACAGTGTCAGCCCCGCCTCGGCAAAGCGGTCCGCCGCATACTGAACATTTGCAACCAGCGTGCTCCAGGCCTCCTCCTCTGAAAGCTCCGCCGGCTTGAGCCCGGCCAGGCAATTGAGCCGGGTATTACCCAGCACCCTGGCATAGGCAATGCCCTGCTCCACCCCGGCCCGGAACTCCTCAACGCGATCCGGCAAACAGGCAATTCCCCGCTCCCCCGCCTGCCAGTCCCCCGGCGGCAGGTTGAACAGCACCTGGGTCAGCCCGCTAGCCTGCAACCGCTGCGCCAGCTCCTCCGCCGGCCACTCGTAGGGAAACAGGTACTCCACCGCCCTGAAACCCGAAGCTGCAGCACGCTCAAAACGCTCGAGAAACGGCACCTCGGTAAACAACATGGACAAATTCGCGGCAAAACGTGGCATCAGTGCCTCCTCAGTCCTTTGGCCCACGGCCCAGCGAGCCCAGCAAGGCCCCGTTCATATGCTCCAGCTCCAGCAACAAACCGCTGTGGTCCACATCGCTGTGGCCATTGGCCACCAGCGACAAATATTCGTTATGAGTCTGCTGCGCCAGCGGCAACGTCAGCCCCTCGGCCCGGGCCTCATCCAGGATCATACGCATATCCTTCAACTGAATCCGCGCCGGCGCCCCGGGGGCAAAGTCCCGGTCAATCATCCGTTGCCCGTGCAACTCCAGAATCCGGCTACCGGCAAAGCCACCCAGCAACGCCTCCCGCACCGCGGCAGGATCCGCGCCACCCTTAGCCGCCAGCAACAAGGCTTCAGACACCGCACCAATGGTAATCCCCACAATCGCCTGATTCGCCAGCTTCGCCAACTGCCCGGCCCCCACCGGCCCGATCCGGGTACACTTGCCCAACGCCCCGAACACCGGCAACGCCCGCTCAACATCCGCCTCCGACCCCCCGGCCATAATACTCAACCGAGCCTCCGCAGCCCCCACCGTACCCCCGGAAACCGGCGCATCCACAAACCCGGCCCCACGCTCGCCAACCAGCCCCGCCAACTCACGGGCCAGCGACGGCTGCACCGAACTCATATCAACCAGCAGCGCCCCCGCCTTCAACGCCCCGATCGCGCCCTGATGCACCAGGACATCCTCAACCACCTGCCCGTTCTCCAGCATAGTGATCACCACATCCGCGTCCGCCACCGCCTCAGCCGGCGTCGCCGCAATCGAGGCCTCGTTGGCAAAGGGCTCACACTTACTTGCGGTACGGTTCCACAACGTCATGGGGTAACCGGCATCCAGCAGGTTACGGGTCATCGGCGCGCCCATCAGGCCAATACCGAGAAAGGCAATTCGAAGGTTCTTTTGAGTCATCTTTGTTCTTCCTACACGCACGGAGATTGACGAAGCGCTTGGGAGGGCCTTTCCAAAAATTTGCGGAGCCATGGATGGCGGAGCAGAAGCGCCACAGGGATGTGCCGCAAGGAGCGGTTTTTGGAAAGGCCCTCCCAAGCGCTTCCGCCCCCAAGTCTCAGGTAACTGTCAGTGCACGGATTATACAAGCAAAAACGCCACCAACCGCGAACGGTGGTGGCGTTTTCAAACCCCAAGGGCAAATGATCAGCTTCAGGCAACCTCGGCCATCTGCAACTTGATCTTCTTCATCGCATTCTTCTCAAGCTGCCGAATCCGCTCCGCAGACACACCATACTTGTCCGCCAGCTCATGCAACGTCGACTTGCTCTCGGTCAGCCAGCGCTCGCGAAGAATATCCTGACTGCGCTCATCCAGGTTTTCCATCGCCTGCATCAACCGGCCGTTGGAGTCCTCTGACCAGTCAGCATTCTCCAGCTGCACCGCCGGATCACTGCGGCGATCTTCCAGATAATACGCCGGCGCCTGGTAGGCACTGTCTTCATCGTCATCCATCGGACCGTCGAACGCGGTATCCTGGGATGCCAGACGACCTTCCATCTCGCGCACCACCCTGGGCTCTACCCCCAGGTCCTTCGCGACCGCCTGAAGCTCATCGTGGTTCAGCCACGCCAGCTTCTTCTTCTGGCTGCGCAGATTGAAGAACAGCTTGCGCTGGGCCTTGGTGGTGGCCACCTTCACAATGCGCCAGTTGCGCAGAATGAACTCATGGATCTCTGCCTTGATCCAGTGCACCGCGAACGACACCAGCCGCACGCCATACTCCGGGTTGAAGCGCTTGACCGCCTTCATCAGGCCCACGTTACCTTCCTGGATCAGGTCAGCCTGAGCCAGGCCATAGCCTGAATAACTGCGGGCGATATGAATCACGAAGCGCAGGTGGGAGAGCACCAGATGACGGGCGGCTTCCACATCGCCATGGTAGTGAAGCCGTTCTGCCAGCTCTCGCTCCTCGTCCACTGAGAGAACCGGAATGCGACTCGCAGCCTGAATGTAAGACTCGAGATTCGCGCCCGGAACCAGTCTGTCAACCAGCTGTAAACTCGTACCCATGCAATAACCTCCGAACCTGACAGCCGTTAAATATAACAACTGAAACTTTGACCGCCAAGCACCTGATTAGTTCCCGAATTCCCCAGTAACACGTTAAAAATCATACATCTGGGGAATTCCTGAATGCCATTCCAGCGTCGATAACCGGTCACCAAGCTACGCTGGAACAAGCTGTATTTTCAATACGTTTTTCCCGTTATCCGGATCACCCTCCGGCAATATCGCCCGGCTCTATGTCATCCAGATGACGCTTCACTGCCACCCAGGCGCCAAGCCAGCCTAACACCATGGCTGTGATAATCAATGCCAGGGCACCATCAAAACCCGGGCCGTGAATCACAAACTCGCTCTGGTAAAGGCTCGCCAGCCGCTCGATGGGGCCGTTCAGCCACCATAGCGAAACCTGGATCAACACCCAGGCGACCACGCCGCCGCCCAGGCCGAACCAGGCGCCAGTATAAAGAAAGGGCCGGCGTACGAAGGCATCGGTGCCCCCCACCAGCTTGGCCACGAGGATTTCATCCCGGCGGTTCTCGATAGAAAGCCGCACCGTGTTACCGATCACCAGGATCACCGCCGCCCCCAGCAACAGCGCCAACGCCCAGACCGCCCTCGCCAGGATATCGGTAATGGCATTGAGCCGTTGCAGCCAGCCCAGATCTACCTGGACCCGCTCGACGGCATCCATACCTTCCATAAAGGTCACCAGGGCCTGCACGCCATCGGCAGAGCGGGCATTGTCTTCCGGCGTTACCAACAGGGTGTGGGGCAACGGGTTGTCGTCCAGGAAATCCAGGGCATCATCCAGCCCGGACGACACCCGGAATTCCGCCAGGGCCTGGTCCCGGTCTACCAGCTCTACCGACAACACCCGGCCATCACCGTCAATCTCGGAAGCCAGCTCCCGGGCCTGCTCCACCGGCACATCCAGTGACAGGTAGGCGGTAATCCGGGCACTGTTTTCCCAGCCGGCACTCACGCCCTGCAAACTACCCAGCAACAGCAACAGCGCCACCGGCAAAGCCAGGGCCACACCCATCACCATCCAGGTCATCATGCTGGCCACCGGGCTGCGCCACAGCCGCTGGGCGGAATCTTTCGCCACCTTGCGGTGATGGTCCAGATAACTCCGGGCCTGGTTCGAGGCCGGTGAGCGGCCGCGGTTGGCGCCCCTGCGCTTCTCAGGCTTCTGGCGTGAGTCAGTAACCACTTACACCTCCGGTCAGGGGTGCATCTGCGCCGACAATCATCCGGCCATGGTCCAGGGTCAGCCGGCGCTTGTTCATCTGGTCGATCAGGGCAATATCGTGGGTGGCAATCAGCACAGTAACACCCACCTGGCTGAACTCGGTGAACAGGTGCATGATGTCTGCCGACAGCTCCGGGTCCAGGTTACCGGTGGGCTCATCCGCCAGCAGCACCGGCGGCTTGTTCACCACGGCGCGGGCAATGCCCACCCGTTGCTGCTCACCGCCCGACAGCTGCATGGGGTTCATCTTTTCCTTGTTCAGCAGGCCCACCTTGTCCAGAGCCGCCCGCACCCGCCGGCCGATGTCATCCGGCGACGCCCCCATCACTTCCAGCGGCATGGCTACGTTGTCGAACACCGTACGATCAAACAGCAGCTGGTGGTTCTGGAACACCACGCCAATGTGTCGGCGAATGTAGGGAATCTGCCGCCGGGGCAGGCTGTTGAGCTTCTGGCCGCCCACGATCACCTCACCGGCGGTGGGACGCTCCATCACCATGATCAGCTTCAGCAAGGTACTCTTGCCGGCACCGGAGTGGCCGGTCAGAAAGGCCAGCTCGCCCCGGTCCAAGTGGAAATTCACCTGGCGCAGGGCGGTGTGGTCGCTGTCATAGCGCTTGGTTACCTGACGAAACTCGATCATCGGGGGCTTGGGCTCCGTGGCCGGTACTTCAGTCGTCGAACAGGGCGTCTACAAAGGTTTCTGCATCAAAGCTGCGCAGGTCTTCCGCCTGCTCGCCGACACCGATAAACCGGATAGGCAGCTGCAACTGGCGGGCAATGGCGAAAACGATACCACCCTTCGCCGTGCCGTCGAGCTTGGTCAGAGTAATGCCAGACACGCCCACCGCCTGCTGGAACACCTGGGCCTGGCTCAGGGCATTCTGGCCGGTGCCGGCATCCAGCACCAGCATCACTTCGTGGGGCGCGGAATCGTCCAGTTTTTTCATTACCCGGACCACCTTTTCCAGCTCGTGCATCAGGTTGTCCTTGTTCTGCAACCGGCCGGCAGTATCGGCGATCACGATATCGGTACCCCGGGACTGGGCAGACTGGATGGCATCGAAAATCACCGAGGCACTGTCGGCACCCGTGTGCTGGGCAATAACCGGAACATTGTTGCGCTCGCCCCATACCTGCAGCTGTTCCACAGCCGCGGCCCGGAAGGTGTCGCCAGCCGCCAGCATCACCGACTTACCTTCCGCCTGGAATTTCTTGGTGAGCTTGCCGATGGTGGTGGTCTTGCCAACACCGTTCACGCCCACCATCAGGATCACGTAGGGCTGTTTGCCGGTATCGATTTCCAGCGGCCTGGTCACATCCTTGAGCAGGCCGTGGAGCTCTTCCCTCAGGGCCTTGCGCAGGGCTACGCCGTCTTTCAGCTGGTTGCGTTCCAGCTTGTCGGTCAGGGATTCGATAATTTCCGACGTGGCCGTTACCCCCACGTCCGCCATCAGCAGGGTGGTTTCGATTTCCTCCAGCAGGTCTTCATCGATCTTCTTGCCAACGGTGAACAGGTCCGCCAGGCCGCCGGTCAGGCTGGCGCGGGTCTTGCCCAGGCCCTTCTTGATGCGCTCGAAGACACTGAGCTGAGGCTCTGGCTCTGGCTCTGGCTCTGGCTCTGGCTCTGGCTCTGGCTCTGGCTCTGGCTCTGGCTCTGGCTCTGGAGCAGGCTCGACGGCCGGAGCAGCTTCTTCTACCGGTGCCGGCTCGGCAGGCACTTCGGGCGGTGCCTCCGGTGCGGCCTCAGCCACGGGAGCTTCCGGCGCTTGCTCAGGCTGTACTTCCGGTTCAGGTGCTTGCTCCGGGGCAACCGGTGCCGGGCCCTTGGCCACCTCCGGCTTGCGCTGGGGCACCTTCTCCGGGCGCGGGGCGCGCTTGCGGTTGCCGGCGATATCCAGCACAAAGAACAGGACAAGAAAGGCCAGGAGGCCGATTGAAATCCACTCTGCCGTCATAGTCTTACCATCTGTCTGAAAATGGGCGGGCGAAAAGAAAGCCGGTATTCTAGCAGACTGCCGGCACTAAGTGATGGGGGCTCCGATTATCCCCTGCTGCGGGCTTTCCGGTAACATATCGGCCCGAACCTGATCACCGTTTCACCCACCGGAGCAGCTCCATGGCCAAGCGCAGACCACCTCAACGCAAACCCGCCCCGGGCGCCGCCAAGGCCGGCGGACAGGGCGAGTTGCGCATTATCGGTGGCGACTGGCGCAGCCGTAAGCTCCGCTTTCCGGATGCCGGCGGCGTGCGCCCCAGCCCGGCCCGAACCCGCGAAACCCTGTTCAACTGGCTGAATTTCCACCTGGCCGGCAGCGATTGCCTGGACCTGTTCGCCGGCTCTGGCGCGCTGGGCCTGGAAGCCTTGTCCCGGGGTGCCGCAAAGGCAACCCTGGTGGACCATACCCCGGCACTGGCTACAGCCCTGCGGGATAACCTGCGGCTGTTGAAATCCGAAAACGGCGAAGTGGTCTGCCAGGACGTGGAAGGTTACCTGCACAGCCCACACCGACCGCCGTTCGACATTATCTTCATGGACCCCCCCTTCCGGCAGGGCTGGCTGGCGCGACTGCTGCCACTGATCGCCGCCGGCCCCTGGGTGAAACCGGGTAGCTGGGTGTATGTCGAACACGAAAGTGAACTGACCGGGCTATCGGTACCCGAAAGCTGGCAGTTGCACCGCCAGAAAACCGCCGGCCAGGTAACCTATAACCTTTACCGGGTGGCACCGGAAGCCGACCAGGACTAACCGGTCAGCCACAAAAAAGCCGGGCGGGGGGAATCCCGTCCGGCTTTTTTTGCATCTGCGACCAATCAGGCCATCGGGCGCAGTGAATAGGCCCGCAGGTGCGCCGCAAACTCTTCCAGGTAACGGATACCGCTGGTTTCCGCTTCCTTGCACCAGTCCATCAGCGCCTGCAGCTTGTCCTGGGGCTTGAGGCCCCGCTGGCGCCACAGGGCCTGGAGCTCGTGGCTCTTGTCGTAGATCAGTTTGAGCATTTCATGGCGTTCGAGCACTGAATCCAGGGTTTCTTTCTCGCGGGGATGGATCAGCGACACCTCCCGGGACAGCAAGCGCTTGAGCTTGCGGTAGCGGGGGCGGATTTCGTCGTCCATCAGGGACTTCTGCTGGCGCAGTACCGGCTCCATCACCCGCTTGCGATACTGGCGCATGATATCGAACCGGCTGTTGGTAATGGCCTGCACGGTTTCCACATCCATTTCCTTCTTGCCCGGCACATAGTGGGCAATGGGCCGGTAGCCCTTGGGCTTGGCCAGGCCGAACAGCTGGAACAGGCGGATGTAACCCCAGCCAATGTCGATCTCATACCAGCGACGGGACAGCTTGGCGGAATTCGGATAGGTGTGGTGGTTGTTGTGCAGTTCTTCACCGCCAATCAGGATACCCCAAGGGGAGATATTGCGGGCGTTGTCGGCACACTCGAAGTTGCGGTAACCCATGTAGTGGCCGATACCGTTAACCACACCGGCGGCCCAGAGCGGAATCCACATCATCTGCACGGCCCAGATCCAGATACCGTTAACCCCGAACAGCAGCAGGTTGATGACGGCCAGCAGGGCAATACCACCCATTTTATAGGGGGTGTAGACCTTGCGTTCGATCCAGTCTTCCGGGGTACGCTGGCCGTAACGCTCCAGGTTTTCCGGGGTTGCCGACTGGGCGTAGAGCTCCGCACCTTCAAACAGAACCTTGCGAATACCCAGAACCACCGGGCTGTGAGGGTCTTCCTCGGTCTCGCACTTGGCGTGGTGCTTGCGATGGATAGCAGTCCATTCCTTGGTATTCTGGGCCGTGGTCAGCCACAACCAGAAACGGAAAAAATGCTTGAGCACCGGATGCAGGTCCAGCGCATTGTGGGCCGAGTGGCGGTGCAGATACAGGGTTACACTGACGATGGTGATGTGCGTCATCACCAGGGTAACAGCGATCAGCTGCCACGCGGAGAGGTCCAGGAGACCGTTAAACCACATAAAATATCCTCAAAAATCAATCAACTTCGACAAGGCGATACTGCGGAGGTTTTCGCTGGTACTCGAAGGGGAAGTTACCTCGTCACTTTAGCGTACACTTGTACGCAACAACAACCGGGTTTGGCGCCATTTTTGTTACTGATTACACTTGGCGGCCGAGAAACCTGTTATCCGCGGAGGCTCCGTGCCTGAGTTACCGGAAGTTGAAACCACCCGCCAGGGCATTGCACCCCATTGTGAAGGCCAGACTGTGACCGGGGTATTAATCCGCAACCCCAGCCTGCGCTGGCCCGTACCGGATGACCTGCCCGAGAAACTGCTGAACCAGGTTATCCGGGCAGTGGACCGCCGGGCCAAGTACCTGTTCCTGCACCTGGATGCCGGCACCGTGATTGTCCACCTGGGTATGTCCGGCAGCCTGCGGGTGATTACCGACGACAGCCCCGCCGCCACCCACGACCATGTGGAGATTGCCCTGGGCAACGGCCGCACCCTGCGCTTCAACGACCCCCGCCGCTTCGGCTGCTGGCTCTGGGCCGATGACTGCTCCGAACACCCGCTGATCCGGGACCTGGGGCCGGAGCCCCTGTCAGATACATTCAACGGGCCCTGGTTGTTCCGGCTGTCCCGGGGCAAGCAAGCGCCCATCAAGTCTTTCATTATGGACAACCACATTGTGGTCGGCGTGGGCAACATCTACGCCAATGAAGCCCTGTTCAAAGCCGGCATCCACCCGAAACGGAAAGCCGGCCGCATTTCCCTGGACCGTTACCACAAACTGGCTGAAGCCATTCGCGAAACCCTGAGCGCAGCCATTCTGATGGGCGGCACCACCCTGCGCGACTTCGTGAACAGCGACGGCAAACCCGGTTACTTTGCGCAGTCCCTGCTGGTGTACGGTCGCGGCGGCAACCCCTGCCCCGAATGTGCCACCACCCTGAAAGAGATCCGCATGAACAACCGCAGCACCGTCTATTGCCCCCGCTGCCAGCGCTAGCCAACCGCCAGAGTTGCCAACCGGATATCGAAAAATCGTTTGAAATTGGGGCAATATGATTCATAGTTAACAGAGTATTAACAGGAGAGAATAACGATGACCCGCAAGATTTCCCGCACCCTGATGGCCACGGTTGCAGCCTGTCTGCTCGCTTTTTCTTCTCTGGGCCATGCCAGGGCGATTGACGAAAGCCCGTCGGCGCTGGCCATGACCACCGACGCCGTGCTTCTGCGCCCGGTTCTGCTGGCCACCACCATTGTGGGCAGCGCGGTGTATCTGGTGTCTCTGCCGTTCTCTGCCCTGGGCGGTAATGCCGGTGAAGCTGGCGAAGTACTGGTTGTCGGCCCGGCCAAGGCTACCTTTGTAAGGTGCCTGGGTTGTTCCCGCAGTGGCCGCAAGGCGGAAACCGTGGAGCAGTCCGAAGACTGATCCCGGGCATTCGTCCGTAGAATCCCGGCTTGCCAGAGGCCGGAAACTGAGGCAGCCTGAAGCAAATTCTTCAGGCTGTTTTTGTTTATGGTGGATTGGTCAACCCTCGATACCGTGTTCCTGGATATGGACGGAACACTGCTGGATCTGCACTTCGACTCGCACTTCTGGCTCGAACACCTGCCCCGGCGCTATGCCGAACAATACGACCTGCACCCGCAACAGGCCAAAGACCAGCTGCTGGCCATGATCATGGCCGAGCGGGGTTCCCTGAACTGGTATTGCACCGACTACTGGAGCGAACGGCTGTCGGTTGATATCAACCAGCTGAAAGCGGAGGTCAGTGACCGCATCGGCTACCGTCCCCACGTGCCGGACTTTCTCGCCTCCCTGCGCAAAGCCGGCCTACACTCGGTGATCGTTACCAACTGCCACCCGGATCCCCTGGCACTGAAACTCAGCCGTACCGGACTGGACCGCCACGTGGATGCCATCGTATCCAGCCATGAACTGGGCAAGCCCAAGGAAGACCGGGCGTTCTGGAGCGACCTGGCCAGGCGGATTCCCTACCGCCAGGAGCGCACCCTGATGGTGGACGACAGCTTCCCGGTACTGGAAAGTGCCCGGGATGCCGGTATCGGCCAGTGCCTCGCGATCCTGGCACCGGACAGCACCCAGGCCCCGGCGACCGGGCACCCGGAAATACCGGGCATTCGTCACTTCGACGAGGTCCTGCCAACGCTGCAAGCCCGCCCGCCACTGCCATCGCAATGACAGGCCGGTTATAATCCGCACAGTCATCCATAGGCCAGGACAACCTGGCCTGCCAGGTGGGGAGATATGGCAGCAACAAACACCGACGACCCGAAAGTAAGGCTCGACAAGTGGCTCTGGGCCGCGCGCTTCTACAAAACCCGCGCGCTGGCAAAAGAAGCCATTGAGGGCGGCAAGGTGCACTACAACAGCCAGCGCACCAAGCCCGGCAAGATCGTGGAAACCGGCGCCAGGGTCTCCCTGCGTCTGGGCTGGCAGGAAAAAATTGTGGTGGTGGACGACATCAGTGACCGGCGCCGGGGCGCACCGGAAGCGCAGAAGCTGTACCACGAAACCGACGACAGCGTAAAAAAGCGCGAAGACCTGGCCTGGCAGCGCAAGACCATGCAGGCTGCCCAGCTGCCGCCGGCCCGGCGCCCGAGCAAGAAAGACCGCCGGGATATCCAGCGTTTCCGGGACCAGAACGGCCTTTAGAACCGGCTCGCCCAGCCTGGTTTCAGGCACTGCACCGCAACTTACATCCTTACAGGCATCACCAGTGAATCAACAGACAGTTTCAGGAGACACCATGGCTTCCCAGGATCAGTTCCAACGTTTTATCTTCGAGCACAGCCAGGTGCGGGGAGCCTGGGTACAACTGGGCGACAGCTTCCGTGAAATCATCAACCAGGCTCCCTACCCGGATTCCGTACGCCAGCTGCTGGGCGAATCCCTGGTAGCCAGCGTACTGATGAGCAGCACCCTGAAGTTCGAGGGCACCCTGTCACTGCAGGCAGCCGGTGAAGGCGCCCTGCGCACCCTGATGGCCGAATGCAGCCACGACCGCAAGATCCGCGGCCTGGCCCGCTTTGACGAACAGGCCATGAGCGGCGAGACCCTGCACGAGCTGCTGGGCCAGAGCCGGATGGCGATTACCATTACCCCGGAAAAGGGCCAGCGCTACCAGGGCGTGGTGCCACGGGAAGCAGACAACCTGGCCGGCTGCCTGGAAGAATACTTCGAGCGCTCCGAGCAGATTGCCACCAGCCTGTTCCTGTTTGCCGATGGCGATACCGCTGCCGGCCTGCTACTGCAGCGCCTTCCCGGCCACACCGAGGAAGACGATGACCTGTGGAACCGGGTAAACCACCTGGCGCGTACCGTAGAAGCGGAAGAGCTGCTGAAACTGGACAGTGAAACCCTGCTGCACCGCCTGTTCCACGAGGAAACCGTGCGCCTGTACGAGCCGGAGCCGGTGGAATTCCGTTGCAGTTGTTCCCGCGAACGTACCCTGGCGGCGCTCGAATCGATCGGCAAGGAAGAGTGCTACAGCATTCTGGACGAACAGGGCAGCATCGACATGGACTGCCAGTTCTGTCACGCAAACTATCGCTTCAATAGAAATGACATTGATCACCTTTTCACCGGTCATACGCTACACTGACTGCTCTTTAACATTGCCCGAAAGCCGCCAGTGGCGCGGTTTTCAGGGCAGTCGTTTTTTATCGGCGTCTCTGGCATAATAGCGCGCCTGAATTGACCCGATTGTTCAGAATTCCGCCAGTGTTCGGGGGCAAGGACTGGGCAATCACGAAGACATCCCGAGGGCGAGGTCGAAGTGAGCAACACTTATAGTGATCTGAGTACAGCAAGACTGGTTGAAGTAGCACTGGCACGGCAGGAAGGCCAGCTTGCGGCAAACGGTTCCCTGGTGGTTACCACCGGCGAGCGCACCGGCCGGTCTCCCATGGACCGTTTTATCGTTGAGGAGCCCAGCACCTCAGACGACATCCACTGGGGCCCGATCAACCGCCCGTTCGACGCCGACAAGTTCGACGCCCTGTGGGACCGTGTTGAAGCCTACATCGCTGAAAAAGACCAGTTTGTCTCTCACGTACACGTTGGCTCTGACCCCGAGCACTACCTGCCGGTGAAAATGACCACCGAAACCGCCTGGCAGAACCTGTTCGGCCGTAACCTGTTCATCCGCCCGGACGCCTACAACCCGGCCGACAAGCAGGAATGGCAGATCCTCAACGCCGCCAACTTCGAGTGCGTGCCCGAGCGTGACGGCACCAACTCCAACGGCTGCGTTATCCTCAACTTTGCCAAGCGCAAGGTCCTGCTGGCCGGTATGCACTACGCCGGTGAGATGAAGAAAGCCATGTTCTCTGTGCAGAACTTCCTGCTGCCGGAGAAAGACGTACTGCCGATGCACTGCTCCGCCAACGTGAGCGAAACCGGCGAAACCTGCCTGTTCTTCGGCCTGTCCGGCACCGGCAAGACCACCCTGTCTGCCGATCCGCACCGCTACCTGATCGGTGATGACGAGCACGGCTGGGGCCCCGGCACTGTCTTCAACATCGAAGGCGGTTGCTACGCCAAGTGCATCGACCTGAGCCAGAAGAACGAGCCGATCATCTGGGACGCCATCCGTTTCGGCGCCATCGTCGAGAACGTGATGATCGACCCGGAAACCCGCGAGCCGGATTACACCGACGTCTCCCTGACCGAAAACTCCCGCTGTGCCTACCCGCTGGAGCACGTCGAGAAGCGCGTGATCGAGAACCGTGCCGGTGAGCCGTCGCACATCATCTTCCTGACCTGCGACATGACCGGCGTTCTGCCTCCGGTATCGGTACTGAGCCGCGAAGCCGCTGCGTACCACTTCCTGAGTGGTTACACCGCGCTGGTGGGCTCCACCGAAATGGGCTCTTCCTCCAAGCTCAAGTCCACCTTCTCTACCTGCTTCGGCGCACCCTTCTTCCCGCGCCCGGCCGGCGTTTACGCCGAGCTGCTGATGAAGCGTATTGACGAGTTCGGCAGCAAGGTATTCCTGGTCAACACCGGCTGGACCGGCGGTCCTTACGGTGAAGGCAAGCGCTTCAGCATCCCGACCACCCGTGCCATCATCGCTGCCATCCAGAACGGCGACCTGGACGACGTGGAAACCGAGCACCTGGACGACCTGAACCTGGACGTGCCCAGGCACATCCCGGGTGTCGAGACCGAACTGCTGAACCCGCGCAATACCTGGACCAGCCCGGAGTACTACGACGGCAAGGCCCAGGAGCTGATTGGCCAGTTCGTAGAGAACTTCAAGAAGTTCGACGTGGCAGACACCATCGTCGAAGCCGGCCCGAAACTCGCCTGAGTGTCACCGGCCTGAAAAAAAAGCGCCCTGCGAAAGCACGGCGCTTTTTTTGTATCGGTGGTTTTTGAGCGAGGCCGCCGGAAGCGGCCTCCATGCTCAGTTCGCGTAGAACAGCAGCGGCACAAACGCCACCAGTACCAGCGAGATACCCATGGCAATCAGCGGCATGATGATGCGCTCATGGCGCTGGTAGAAAGTACCGCCTTCCTGCTGCGCCGCCAGCACTTCCGCTTCGCCCACCACCTGCCGGGTGAGCAGGTGATTCAGGGCCACCGGCGGGCTCAGGTAGCCCAGCTCGAACGCCACCAGGGTCACCATCCAGAAATGCACGGGATGAATACCACTGGAGTAGGCAATGGTTGCCACCGTGGCGGTCACCAGGATCACGGCACCGAAGGCATCCATGATCATGCCCAGAATCACCAGGATCACCACCATCAGCAACATGGCAGACCAGGCACTGTCGAACGCCTGCGGGAAGGCTTCCATGATATGGGAGCGTTCGATAACCCCGCCAATACTCACGGACAGCCCCAGTAACAACAACAGGGCACCGATTTCGGCGGTGGTGTCGTTGGTCGCGCTACGAACACTGGTTTCCAGGCCCTGATAATCCGTGTCGCCGGCCGTATCGTCCTGCCGGCGTTTGCGACTGAAGTGCTCGTACACCAGGATGGCCAGCATGATTACCGGCAGCAGGCGTGGTGCGGAGAATTCATCCATCTTTACATCCAGTGCCAGGCGATAGAACAGCACCACGGCAATGATCACCAGCACATAGGGTACCAGCGGCCGCAAGGCCAGCACCGAGGCCGGCATGGCATCGGTCACCGGGGCCAGGTTGAACTGGCTCTGGCGGTTCACCGTAACCGCCACCAGGCTGAACATGGTCGCCGTCAGCACAAACACCCAGATGCCCCAGCCGAAGAGTTCGTCGGTGGTCACTTCCCGGTTCAGGTAGGCAATCACCACCACCAGCAGGCACGGGCGCAGCACCACACCCAGGGAGCCGGACATCGCCGTGGCTGCCAGCGCCAGGTGTCGCCGGGCACCGGCCGCCCGCAGCTCGCTGTAGATCACCGCCCCGGCGGCGATCACGAAAATGCCCGAGGCGCCGGTATAGGCCGTGGGCACTGCTGCCACCAGCACGGCAACGACTGCCAGCAGCTCCGGCGGCATGCGCCAGGGCCGGAACACGTTGAACACCAGTGTCGCCAGCCGGGTCTGCTTGAGCATCATGCCCACCCAAACGTACAACCCCACGTTCAGGAACATGTCGGCCAGCTCCATCATCTTGCCCAGGTAAATACCGATGCCCGAGGAGTGGCCAATCATCGCGAAATAAGTGCCGGAAATCAGGCACATCACTGTGTAGAGCGGTACCGACAGGAAGGCCTGGCCCAGGCTGCCGCCGGCGGACAGGCCATCCGGCACCCGGAACAGACGGTACAGGCTGGCCAGGGTGAGACAGCCGAAGCCGATGATCCAGAAGTTGTGCAGCAACAACTCCTCGCCCGACACTGCGGTACTGCTGGCCAGGGTGGATTGCCGGAAAATCAGGCTGGAACCCAGCAACATGGCATTGGCGATGGTTTGCAGGGTCAGGGAGACGGTGTAGTCGAGGCGGGTTTCCATGGCCCGCATGGCAATATGGTGGCGGGTCAGGGTTGCGGTGACGGCACAGAGCATCACCAGGATCACCAGTATGTAGCGCTGGGCACTGAGCCCGAAGGCAATCAGGTCGGCCACGAACAGCTCAACGGCGCGGTAGGCCTTTACCCCGGCAGTCAGCTGGCCCTGCAAGGACTCATAGCTGGCGTGGGCCGAGCGGCAATCCGCTACCGAACGCTCAATCGCCAGGCGCACATCGGCCGGGTCTTTTTCTACGGTGCCCAGCAGGGCGGCCATGGGATCATCCGCCGGAGCTTCCCTGGCCATTTCCTCGGCCACCGCGGCCTCGATATCCCGGTTGGCATCACACTCCGGCTTGGCCGGATCCATCCGGAGCTTGTAGTAGCCGCTCCAGAGCTGCTCCCCGCCCCGGAGCATCTGGTTGTGAATATCACTGCTGGTGGAGAACAGCACCACTGCCAGCAGCAACAGGCAAGCCGGCAAGGAGGAAAACCATTCCAGCCCGGTACGACGAAAACCACTCGGGGCCATAACTACCTACTCCGGGAATTGGGGGTTACAACAGATCATCCAGATCCATGGTTTCGGTCGGCGCCTGCTGGTCATCCCAGAAGCTGCCGAACTGCCCCATCGGGGTGCGGTGGCCGGTATTTTCTACCCAGAGCCGGTCAGACATAGCCACCAGCATGTTGGTGGCCATGGCATCGACAAAGCGCCACTCTTCGTTGGCGTCGTCGTTTTTCAGGGACTCGGCGTGGTCACGGATAACCGCCTTCACCAGGGCTTCGTCGCCCTTGTTGCCCGCGGCAATGGCCTGGAACACGTGGCCAAGGCGCACACCGGCCTGCTTGCCCTGTTCGCTGGCAATGGCCAGGCGCTCCAGCGGAACTTCACCCTCGGGCCTGGTCCCGGGAATCATGGCCCAGACAGTTGCCCTCAGGCCCATGGGGGCACCCCACCACTTCTTGTTATCCAGGCACTGGGTAGCCCGCCCCACCACAGAGCCGGTGTTGAAGGGCACGCCGATGGAAGAGGTAGCCTGGATCTGGGCATTCAGGGCCTGCAGTCCGGACAGCAAGCCAGCCATGTAGATGAATTCGTCCATGTCATCGTCAAAATCCGGGCACTCGGTTTCTTCCGGGTTTCCATAGTAGGCGTTGTGGTGCTGCCAGGCCCGGTGATAGCGCTTGGCCGCGAGGGTATGGGCGCGCTTCTGGCGGATAAAGGCATCTTCAGCGGCCGTTCCATCCATGCCGTGCATGGCCGCAAGGCCTGCCAGCTCATGTTCCATGGCCTGCTCTTCGGCGCAGCTGCCGGACGACAGATACAGCATCACCGCCAGCTGGTCCGGCTCGCTGGTCACCCGGCCGAACGACATCAGCAACGGTGCCGTGGCCTCACTCATGGCACAGCCCATGGCCAGGTCTTCAGATTCCATCAGGTAGGGCACGGTATGGTTCCGGGAAAACCCCTGCATTACATCGCCGGTGGTCTTGTAGATCATGTGGTTAACCACGCCACAGCCACTCAGGGCGACGCTGGCCGCAACCGCTGCAGCAAAGCCGCGCAGGCCTTTGCCACAGGCCAGGGAGGTCCGGAAGTCTTTCATAACATTCGTGTCCTTTTTTATTTTTTCGAACATATCGTTACACGCCGGGGTTTGCACATTGGCCCCGAAGCCACTATAGATTGCTTCAACCGCCGGCACGGTCGGCGGTCTGGAGCAAAAAACAAAAAACAACAAACAGAACCAAGAACAGGAGTTTTCAATGCGTAAACCTGAACTAACTGCCGCGATTGCCGACCAGACCGGCCTTACCCGCGAAAAAGCCAGCGACGTTATCAGTGCCTTTACCAGCCAGATTTCTGCCGCCACAGCCAAGGGTGACGACGTTACCCTGATCGGCTTCGGCACTTTCAATGTCCGCAAGCGGGAAGCCCGCACCGGCCGCAACCCGCAGACCGGGGCCAGCATTGAAATTCCGGCCAGCAAGACCGTTGGCTTCAAGGCCGGCAAGGCCCTGAAAGACGCCATCCGCTGACCGGCAAGGCCCGCAGCTATGCGGGCCTGTTACCTTCCATGCCCTGGCTGATCAGGACGCACATTCCGAACGGGCACCGTCTACCCGGCACCGGATCGCCTTCATCAGCTTGATCGCACGCTCGTCATACACTCCGTCTTCCAGCAGCGACAAGCGAACCTGGCGCAGCATCTTGTCGTACTCCGCTACGTCTTTTGCCGGCGGGTGCATCCACACGTTATCCGGAATGCCAGACTCGGCTTCGGCGATAATCGCGTAGGCTTCATCCAGCCGCTTGATGGCCTGGTCCCGCACCATCTGGCCCGCTTCATCCGGGAACCGGTCCCGGTGGATGATCACCTGGAAGTTCATATACGCCAGCGCATACTTGAAGACGCCGCCCTTTTCACCCACGCCCTTGTACAGTTCCAGGGGCTGGTAAGCCACGGCCGGGGCATAGGCCAGGTCGACGCTGCCGTTATTGAATTTGCCGGCAAAGTTGGCGGAGTTCGAGCCCACCACGGAAGCACCTACGTGGCGCACCATGCGCACAGACGCGGAGTCATAGTCCAGGGTGGCGATGCGCTTGCCCTGCAGCTTCTCTACCGAATCGACGTTGCGGTCACGGGTGTGCAGGTAAATGGCACCACCGGGGAACACGCCGGCCACTTCGTAGGGACCATCAATCAGGAAGGGGCGCGCCTTGGGCTGGCTCAGGGTGTTGTACAGCAGGCGCATTTCCTCTTCGCCCGGCACGGCACCCATAGCTTCAAGGCTGCCGGTGAACTTGTTGAACTCCCGGGCGCGGGTGCCGGTGAGCAGCACGGCATCGCACTGGCCGGCTTTGAAATCCTCGGCCGCTACCTTTTCGTCGGTGTAGGCGCTCAGGTCAAGCTTGATGCCCTGTTGCAGGGCAACCGGCTGAAACTCCTTGGTAATGGCAAACAGGGGGCCATTGGCACCCACCGGGTCAAACACACAGAAACTGCGTTCGATAATCTCGGACTGGGCATGGGCCAGGGCGGGCACAACAAGGCTGGCGCTCAGGGCAGCAGCCGCCACCACCCGGCGGGAAAGACTGGATAACTTCACGGGTTCACTCCTGATTATTATTCTCTGGCGCGCGCTGCAGTCAGGCAGCCGCAGCTCGTGTCCTGGGACAACCATAAGGGGTCACCCCATAGGATACGTTGGCTCGGGTGCCTGTTATCAAGGGTTTTTCAGCAACAGGAAGGATTCTGTGACAGTGTCGACAGAGGCCGGACAACCTCTGCCGCACTTTCAGGACAGGCGGGTCAGGCCGGGTCGGCCCAGGCCGTTCTTCCGGCCACCAGCGTGAGCCGGACCCGGCCAGGCAATTCGCGGTCCAGTACCGGCGCGTGCCGGCCGGCGGAGACCAGGGTTTGCACTGACGGCTGCCAGGACTGCTCCGGCGCGAACACGCACAGGTCTGCCGCCTCACCTTCCGCCAGCCGCGCGGTTCGACCCAGCACCGAGGCCGGGCCGGCGGTCAGTGCGTTCAGCAGCCGGGCGCGCTCCAGCTCGCCCCGAGCGACCAGTTCCAGGCCCAGCGACAGCACGCTTTCGATGCTGGACAGTCCCGGCTCGGTAGCCGGCAGCGGTGCCTGCTTGGCAGCGCTGTCGTGGGGCTGGTGCTGGCTGACAATGGCATCTATCACACCCTCCCGAACACCGGCTACCAGCGCCTGCCGGTCAGCTTCGGAGCGCAGCGGCGGGCGCACGTGGAAACGGCTGTCAAAACCGGCCAGGGCCTCTTCAGTGAAACACAACTGGTGCATGGCCACGTCGGCCGTGACCTGAATCCCGCGCTTGCGGGCATCCGCCAGCATTTGCACACTCCGGCCCGAGGACAGCTGGCTCAGGTGCAGTTTCACACCGGTTTCTTCCGCCAGCAGCAGCATTTCCATCACCGCCGCGGTTTCCGCCACTTCCGGAATACCCAACAGACCCAGGCGGGTAGCCACCTGGCCATCGTGGGAATAACCGTCAGCCGCCAGGGCCTGGTTTTCCGGGCTGAACATCACGGTCAGGCCGAAGGTCTGGGCGTAGGCCATGCAGCGGCGCAAAATCCGGGCATTACGCACGCCCCGGGAACCATTGCCCACCGCCACGCAACCGGCATTCTTCAGGCCCGCCATGTCGCTTAGCAATTCACCTTCCAGCCCTCGGGTGATGGCACCGACCGGCAGCACGCGCACCGAGCCCCGGGAGTCTGCGCCTTCGCGGATCAGGTGGGTTACTGCACTGGAGTCGTTAACCGGCGAGGTTTCCGGCGAAGCACACACGGTGGTGAAGCCACCATGGGCCGCGGCCCGGGTTTCCGAGGCGATGTTGCCCTTCTGGCCGTTGCCCGGCTCCCGCAGGTTGCAGCACAGATCAATAAAGCCCGGCGTGATTACGCAGCCACTGGCATCAAACTCCCGGTCCGCGCTGGCACTTACCGCAGCGCTGCCGAGGGCCTCGATCCTGCCATTGCGAATCAGCAGGCCGGGGTTGTCGGTTTCGGTGCCGGAACCGTCGAACAGGGTGCCACCGGTAATTTTCAGACTGTCATTCTGCTGGTGGCTCATGCCCGGGCTCCCTCGTGATCACTGTGTTTCTGCTGCCGTTCGGCCACCTGGCCGCCCATGGCCATGGACATCACTGCCATGCGGATGGCGATACCGTTGGTCACCTGGTTGAGGATGACCGATTGCGGGCCGTCGGCCACCGCTGATTCAATCTCGACGCCCCGGTTGATGGGCCCCGGGTGCATCACAATGCAGTCCGGCTTTGCCAGTGCAAGCTTGTCCTGGTTCAGTCCGTACAGCCGGTAGAACTCCCGCTCGCTGGGCAGCAATGCCCCTTCCATACGTTCTTTCTGCAGCCGCAGCATGATCACCACATCCAGGTCCTGCATGCCCCGGGCCATGTCGTATTCCACGGTGCAGCCCAGGTCTTCCACGTCTCTGGGCAGCAGGGTGCCCGGTGCAATCACCCGCACTTCCCCGGCGCCCAGTACGTTCAGGGCACGGATCTGGGAACGGGCCACCCGGGAGTGCAGCACATCGCCAACGATGGCCACTTTCAGGCCTTCGAAGCTGCCCTTGTGCTGGCGAATGGTCAGCATGTCGAGCATGGCCTGGGTCGGATGGGCATGGCGGCCGTCGCCGGCGTTGATGATGGCCACGCCCGGGGTCACGCTTTCGGCAATAAAGTGCGGCGCGCCGCTCTGGGAATGGCGCACCACAAACATGTCGCTGGCCATGGCTTCCAGGTTGAGCAGGGTGTCAGACAGGGACTCGCCCTTGGAGGTGGCGGAGGTATTGATATCCAGGTTCAGCACGTCGGCGGACAACCGCTTGGCCGCCAGCTCGAAGGTGCTGCGGGTGCGGGTACTGGATTCGAAAAACAGGTTAACCACCGTGCGGCCCCGCAGCAGGGGTACTTTCTTGATCCGCCGCTCGCCTACTTCGATGAACGAGTCGGCGGTGTCGAGGATGTCCGTAAGCAGTTCGCGGCCCAGGCCATCCAGGGTGAGGAAATGCCGCAACTGACCGTCCCGGGTCAGCTGCAAGTGGTTCGGGGAGGGGTCGTTCGCGGTCATGGCTCGCCTGTTGTCTGGTGGGGAGTATTACTGCCCGGTTTCCTGGAATTCAATGCGCAGCGGATCAGGGCCGCGCAGTTTTACTCGCTGATGGGCGTCCAGCGCAAGTGCCTTGCCGGTGACATCCGGCTGCACCGGCAATTCCCGGGCGCCCAGGTCAATCAGTGTGGCCAGTATGATACTTGCCGGACGGCCGTAATCGAAGATCTCGTTCATGGCTGCCCGGATCGTGCGGCCACTCATGATCACGTCATCAATCAGGATGATGTCGCGGCCTTCGGTATCGAAAGGCAGGCTGGAAGGCGCTACCCTGGGGTTCAGGCCAATGCGACTGAAATCGTCCCGGTAGAAGGAAATATCCAGCTCGCCGTAGGGCTCGGCCAGGCCCAGGCGCTTGCTCATCACATCCGCCAGCCACACGCCGCCGGTACGGATGCCGATCAGCGCCGGGTTGTCGACGCCACGCTCTGCCAGAATCCGGCGCAGGCCGTTTTCCAGTTCATCCAGCAGCTGGTTGATATCAAGCAATGCGGTCATTGATGCCTCGTCAGTCAGGTTTGCCGGTCTGCTCCCGGCACCAGGTTTCCAGAATCAGTACGGCGGCCCGGTCGTCCACGCCGTGGCGGCCGAAATCCCGGCTACCGCCGGCGGCCATCACATCACCCTTGGCTTCGAAACTGGTCAGCCGCTCATCGACCATCTCTACCGGCACATGGTAGCGGCCGTGCAGGCGCTTGCCGAACTTGCGGGCCCGGGCACACATGTCGTTCTCGGTGTCGTCCATATTCAAAGGCAGGCCCACCACCACGATATCCGGCTGCCATTCCGCCAGCAGTTTCTCGACCTGCTGCCAGTCCGGAATGCCGTCACGGGCCGGGATCATGGCCAGCGGCTGGCCGGTGCCAAGCAGCTCCTGGCCGCTTGCCACACCAATGCGGCGGGTGCCGAAGTCAAACGCCAGGATTCTGCGGTTACCGGTATCAGGCATGGCCCACCGAATCGCTGAGCTGGTTCAGGTCTATGCCGATCAGTTTCAACACCGCCTCGTAACGTTTTTCCACCGGGGTGCGGAACAGGATGTCGGTGCTGGCCGGGCAGGTCAGCCAGGCATTGCTGCCCAGCTCTTCCTCCAGCTGGCCTTCACCCCAGCCGGAATAACCCAGCGCTACCAGAAACTCTTCCGGCCCTTCGTTGCGGCCGATGCCTTCCAGGATGTCCCGGGAGGTGGTCAGCAGTACGTCGTCCGTCACCGTGGCGGTGTTCTGCCAGTGCTGCCCGGGAGAGTGCAGTACAAAGCCTCGCTCCGGCTGCACCGGGCCACCGGTAAATACCGGCAGGTCCAGCTCGCCACCGTGCATATCGAGCTGTTCAAGGATTTCACCCAGGTGAATGCCCAAGGGCTGGTTGATCATCAACCCGAGCGCACCCTCGGAGGAATGCTCGCACAGGTAGATCACGCCCCCGTGAAAATTGGGATCGGCCAGCCACGGCGATGCCACCAGGAAATGGTGCCGCAGACTTGCCTTGGTTTCCGTGCCGGTTGTCATCCGGATGTCAGCCCCCGCCTCTGGAACGACCAGGTTCGTATGATTTCCAGTTCGTCGACCTGCTCGCGCATGTCTTCCGGGAAGGGTGCAAACGGCGCTGCCATGCGCACAATCCGGATGGCTGCATCATCGAGTACCGTGCTGCCGGACGACTGGAGAATCGCCACTTGCTTGATTGTGCCATCTTTGCGCAGAGAAACCAGCATCCGCAGGTCACCATAAAGGCCGGAACGGCGCGCTTCGTTGGGATAGTTCATGTTGCCGACCCGGGTCACCTTGCTGACCCAGTTCTGCACGTACCAGGCGTTATCCGACTTGAGCGTGGACGCCGCAGTTACCCGCATGACCCTGGGGCGCCGGGCATAGGCCTGCTGCTGGGCGTCGAAGCGGGCTTCCAGGCTGGCAATTTCCAGGCTGCGCTCCATCAGGCTTTTGCGCTCGGCCCGGGGCAGCGGCCCCGGATCTTCCCGGGTTTCCGGCTGCCGGACCTGCTGGCGGGCCTTGCTTTCAGTCTGCACCACGGCCCGCTCTTCCTGCGGATTGGGCTCTGCCGTGGTTGCCGGCTCCGGCTGGATTTCGGCTACATCGGGCTGGCTGACTTCCGCCGGCTGCGGCGAGGTCATTTCCATGGCCTGCTCTTCGGTACCACTGCCCTTCTGACTGGTCTGGGCCAGGAAGTCGGCCTTGTCCGGCGCTTCCTCGTCGTCAAACTGCGGCAGGGTGATTTCCATGGTCTGGGCAGAGCTGCGGGGCGGTTCCGGGGCGAAGGTAATGCCCAGCACGACGATGGCGTGAACCGCCAGCGCCATGAACAGGGTGAAGGAAAACCGGTCGAAATCGCTTACCTGAACTGCCATTACCTATCCTGATTCTGTGCCCGCATTACCGGTGCTGTTCAGCCCTGTGACAACCGGCGCTCCACGGCGTCCAGCAACATACCGGCAATATCGATGCCGAAGGCAGCGTCCAGTTCCCGGATGCAGGTGGGGCTGGTTACGTTGATTTCGGTGAGGTAGTCGCCAATCACATCCAGGCCCACAAACATCAGGCCCTTGGCCTTGATCACCGGTGCCACCCGGGCACAGATTTCACGATCCCTGGCGGTCAGTTCACGGCCCTCACCCCGGCCGCCGGCGGCCAGGTTGCCGCGATTCTCGCCTTGAGAAGGAATGCGCGCAAGGGCGTAGGGCACCGGCTCGCCGTCAATCAGCAGGATGCGCTTGTCACCGTCGGTGATTTCCGGAATGAATTTCTGGGCCATGGCCTGGTGCGCGCCATAGTTGGTCAGGGTTTCGATGATCACACCCAGGTTGGCGTCGTTTTCTTTAACGCGGAAGATCGAGCGACCACCCATGCCGTCTACCGGCTTCATGATGATGTCGCCGTGCTCGGCATAGAAATCCCGGAAACGCTGGGAGGAGCGGGTCACGATCAGCGGCGGTGTCAGGTCTTCAAACTGGGTGGCAAACAGCTTCTCGTTGCAATCCCGCAACGTGGCGGCCGGATTGACCACCAGGGCACCCTGCTGTTCCGCCGCTTCCAGTATATAGGTGGCCATCAGGAACTCCCTGTCGACCGGGGGATCCTTGCGCATCAGGATCACATCCAGGTCGCCCAGTGCCGTGTCTTCAGCGGCACCGTAGCTGAACCAGTTTTCCGGGTCGTTATGCACCGTCAGCTTGCGGGTATGGGCACGGGCCTGGCCACCGGCCAGGTACATATCCGGCAATTCCATGTACTCGATTTCCCAGCCCCGTTTCTGGGCCGCCAGCAACATGGCCAGTGAGCTGTCTTTCTTGAAATGGATATCCTCGATCGGATCCATCACGATCCCGAGCCGGATTGTCATAGAGTCTCCTGGAAAGTCGGTTGGGGAGCGGGAAGTTGCTCCGTCAAAAACACGAACCGGTATACAGAGCAAACCGGTGCAAGGTGCTATGCTGAAACCCTAGATGGTATTGTACCCGAGCCATAAATGCATCCGGATAAATCGCCACATCAATCCGTGACGCAGCGGGCAGAAGTACATTTGGTCACAAACTAATGCTTTTTATCCGGCCATCGATATTCTATAAATGTGCGGGGTTTATAGATCAACCTTAATGTTTGTGTTAAAACCCCGTTCGAAAATAACGACAGTCGCTAGAGCGCAAGGCAGTTGGACAATGGATGACAACTTCGAGAACTTGAAGATCATGGTGATCGACGACAGCAAGACCATTCGTCGCACCGCAGAAACCCTTCTGAAAAAAGTCGGTTGTGAGGTCATCACTGCCACTGACGGCTTTGACGCTCTGGCCAAGATTGCCGATTCCCAGCCGGACATCATCTTTGTTGACATCATGATGCCCCGCCTGGACGGCTACCAGACCTGCGCACTGATCAAGAACAATTCCTCTTTCAAGAAGACGCCGGTAATCATGCTTTCGAGCAAGGACGGCCTGTTCGACAAGGCTAAAGGCCGCATCGTAGGCTCCGACCAGTATCTGACCAAACCCTTCAGCAAGGATGAGCTGCTCAACACCATCCGCCACTACATGCCGCAGGCGGAACAGTAAAACCTGCTGAACCCCCAGAACCATCGAGGAAACCATGGCCCGCATTCTGATTGTTGACGATTCGCCAACCGAAGTTAAGAAAATCTCCACCATCCTGGAAAAGCACAAGCACGAAGTGCTGACCGCCGACAACGGCGCCGACGGCGTAGCCAAGGCCCGCGCGGAAACTCCGGACCTGGTGCTGATGGACGTGGTCATGCCCGGCCTGAACGGCTTCCAGGCGACACGCCAGCTGACCCGCGCACCGGAAACCGCATCTATTCCGGTTGTGATCGTAACCACCAAGGATCAGGAAACTGACCGGGTGTGGGGAACCCGCCAGGGTGCCAAGGGTTACCTGGTCAAGCCAGTTAACGAAGACGACCTGATCAAGACAATCAACAGCCTGATTGCCTGATCCCTGACTTTGGAGTTCGCATGTCCGCCCAGGCCGCCCCTTTTGCTGTTCTGACGGATATCGCCCGGCGCAGCCGTTCCATGGCGGCCGGCCTGCCGGAGCAGGAAGAAGCCGTTGAACTGTGGAACGGTATCGGCTTCATCCTGGCCGGCGAGCACTACGTTGCCCCGATGGGGGAAGTCACAGAAATCCTGCACGTGCCCCGGTTTACCCACATTCCGGGCGTCCGCCCGTTCCTGCTGGGTGCCGCCAACGTCCGGGGCCGGTTACTGCCGCTGGTTGACCTTGCCAACTTCTTCGACATCCCCCGCTCTTCACGGAATGCCCGTGAACGGCGGGTGCTGGTGGTTGAGCAGGGCGATGTATTCAGCGGCCTGGTGGTCGACACCGTGCTGGGTATGCAGTATTTCGCAAAAGACAGTTTCAGGGCCAGCACCAGTGGTGTGCCCGAAAACGTTCAGCCGTTTGTGAACGGCGGCTACGAACGTAACGACGAAATCTGGAAAGTATTCTCTGCCGCCACCCTGGTGGAAGACGAACGCTTTCTTGATGTTGCACAGTGGTAAGGGTGATGGCACTGGCAGGCACATCACCCTGTCCATCTGAAGCCCGCTACACCAATATTGCCATTTCCAGAAGAAAGAGGCCGGGAGCCAGAAAATGAAAAACAGAGCCGGAAGACTCAGTACCGGACAGGGCGGCAACAAACTCGTTGCCGGCCTGATCGCAGCGCTGATTGCACTTACCGTCCTGCTCGTTGTGGTGCTGTTCATCATCAACAAGGACGGCCAGAACGATCAGCAATACATTGCCAACACTGCAGAAATGCGAGTGCTGTCCCAGGAGATTGCGAAGAACGCGACCGAGGCTGCCGGTGGTACCGCCGAAGCGTTCGACCAGTTGCGTCGCTCCCGGGACGAGTTCCAGCAACTCTGGACCAGTGTTACCGAAGGCAATCCGGAAACCGGCCTTCCGGCCAGTGAACTGGCACAACAGAGCGGTGTACAGCAGCACTGGAACAGTGTTCGCGAAAACGCCGACAGCATCCTGTCTACCCGGGAAGCGGTACTGGGCCTGCACGAAGTAGCCCGCACCCTGAACGAAACCATCCCGCAGCTGCAGGTGGAATACGACGATATCGTTCAGATCCTGCTGGATAACGGCGCACCCGCCGAGCAGATCTCCCTGGCCCAGCGCCAGTCCCTGCTGGCCGAGCGTATTGTCCGCTCCGTTAACAACGTACTGTCCGGTGACGAAGACGCCGTTATCGCCGCCGACCGTTTCGGCCGCGACGCCAGCCTGTTCGGCCGGGTACTCGAAGGCCAGCTCAACGGCAACCCGGCCATGGGCATCACCCGGGTCGCCGATGAAGACGCCATCTACGGCCTGGAAGCGGTTGACGAGCTGTTCGAATTCGTTTCCCAGAACGTTGACGCGATTCTTGAAGCCTCTCCCGACCTCTTCAAGGTTCGTACCGCTGCCAGCGACATCTTCCAGAACTCCGAAATCCTGCTGGCCGAGCTGTCGGTACTGGCTGACGGCTTTGGCTCCCAGTCCGGCTCCCGCCTGGTCAGCCCGACCCTGGCCTTCTTCATCCTGGCGGCCATGGTGGCCATTGTTGTGTTCATCGGCCTGGCCCTGTACCGCGATGCCCAGTCCCGACTGGCCACCACCCAGGAACAGAACGAGCAGAACCAGAACGCGATCCTGCGACTGCTGGACGAACTGGCCGACCTGGCCGATGGTGACCTGACCACCGAGGCCACGGTAACCGAGGACTTCACCGGTGCCATCGCCGACTCCATCAACTACGCGATCGACCAAATGCGCGGGCTGGTACAGGCCATCCGGGGTACTGCCGTACGGGTAGCCGGTGCGGCCCAGGAAACCCAGGCCACAGCCATGCACCTGGCGGATGCTTCCGAGCACCAGGCCCAGGAAATTGCCGGCGCCTCTGCCGCGGTTAACGAGATGGCGGTGTCCATCGACCAGGTATCTTCCAACGCTGCTGAATCTTCTGCGGTTGCGGAGCGGTCGGTTGCGATCGCCAAGAAAGGCGCGGAAGTGGTACAGAACACCATCCGCGGCATGGACAACATCCGGGAGCAGATCCAGGAGACCTCCAAGCGGATCAAGCGTCTGGGTGAATCCTCCCAGGAAATCGGTGACATCGTATCCCTGATCAACGACATCGCCGACCAGACCAACATCCTGTCCCTGAACGCAGCAATCCAGGCCTCCATGGCCGGTGATGCGGGCCGGGGCTTCGCGGTGGTTGCGGACGAAGTTCAGCGCCTTGCGGAACGTTCCTCTGCAGCAACCAAGCAGATTGAAGCGCTGGTTAAGACGATCCAGTCTGACACCAACGAAGCGGTTATCTCCATGGAACACACCACCGCCGAGGTGGTCCGTGGTGCCCGTCTGGCCCAGGACGCGGGTATCGCCCTCGAGGAAATCGAGAACGTATCCATGTCCCTGGCGGAGCTGATCCAGAACATCTCCAACGCGGCACGCCAGCAATCGTCCTCTGCGGCGCACATTTCCAACACGATGAACGTAATCCAGGAAATCACCTCGCAGACCTCCTCTGGTACCAACGCCACGGCGAAGTCTATCGGTAACCTGGCTGAAATGGCGTCCGAGCTGCGGTCCTCCGTTGCCGGTTTCACCCTGCCGGATGAAGACCAGGCCGACCAGGAACAAGAGCAGGACAACGATATCCCGGTGGTCAGCTGATCACCGGCCCGGGGCAGATAACGGTTTATGGCTCAGATGCATAACCAGCTGTCAGCCGCCGAAGGGATCTGGGCACTGCGCCGGCTTCCGGATATGGACGAGGCGCAGTTCAACCAGTGGCAGACCCTGCTGGAACACCGTACCGGCATGACCCTGACGGCCGACCGCCGCTCCTTCCTGGAAACCAACCTGGGAATCCGGATGCGGGAAATCGGCTGCAGCAGCTATCAGGCCTACTACGAGAAAATCGTATCCGGCCCGGATGCCATCAGGGAATGGGCCACACTGGTGGACCGCCTGACCGTGCAGGAAACCCGGTTTTTCCGGGATGCCGATGCCTTCAGGCTGGTGGCCGATTACGTACTGACCCGGCCCCGGGAGCAACTGAGAAAGCGTGCACTGGAAGCCTGGAGTGTGGGCTGCTCCACCGGCGAGGAGCCCTACACCCTCGCGATGATTCTGAACGAATGCATGAACCAGCTGGCTCTGCAGCCCCTGTTCGGGGTAACCGGTTCGGACATCAGCCAGCCGGCCATCGAGAAGGCCAGGCTGGGCCAGTACAGCGCCCGCAAGTTGCTGGGTATGGATGAAGACCTGAAAGCCAGGTACTTCCGCCCTGCCGAAAGGAACACCGTAGAAATCGTGAACAGCATCCGTGAACGGGTGTGTTTTACCAGGCTCAACGTAATGGATCTGGGCAAGGCACCCATGCACGGCATGAACATTATCTTCTGCCAGAACCTGCTGATTTATTTCCGCCGCTGGCGTCGGCGGGACATTGTGAAAAGGCTAGCAGAGCGTCTGGCACCGGGGGGCTTACTGGTGCTTGGCCAGGGTGAACTGACCGATTGGCAGCCACCGGGCCTGCAGAGGGTTCCCTCGGAACATGTACTGGCGTGGATCAAGCGCCAGCCCGACGAAGAATAACCGGAGTGGTTATGGGCAATCACCATGACAGTATCGCCCTCGACTGGGTTCGGGGCGAAATACAGGACACGCTGACTCAAGGCCAGCATGCACTGGAAGCGTACGTCGAGAATCGCGACGACACCGCACGCCTGCGCTTCTGCCTGAACTACCTCCACCAGGTACACGGTACCCTGCAAATGGTGGAACTCTACGGTGCAGCCCTGCTCACCGAAGAGATGGAGAAACTGACCCAGGCCATTCTGAACGAATCCGTCACCAGCGTTGACGATGCCGTTGAAGTACTGATGCAGGCCATCCTGCAGCTGCCGCAATACCTGGAACACCTGGACAGCAGCCAGGACGATTTCCCGATGGTGCTGCTGCCCCTGCTGAACGACCTCCGGGCTGCCCGTGGCGATTCACTGCTGTCTGATACCTCACTGTTCAAGCCTGACCTGACCCCCTCACAGCTGCAGGTCAGCGCCGCTGTTTCAGAACGCCTGCAGGATCCCAAGGTTCTCGGCCACCTGCGCAAACTGCGCCAGATGTACCAGTTTGCCCTGGCCGGCGTAGTGCGCGAGGAAAGTCTGTCTGCCCACTTCAACTACATGCAGAAGGTGCTCCAGCGCCTGATCCGCCTGTGCCAGAAAACCCCGAGGGGTGAGCTCTACAAAGCTGCCAGCGGCTTTATCGAAACACTCCAGGGCGGCGCCAACCCGGTCAACACTGCGGTCAAATCCCTGTTGCGGGAGCTGGACGCGGAAATCCGCAGGCTCACCGACGAACACAGCAGCATCCTGCAACAGCCGGTACCCGAAGCCCTGTTCAAGCACCTGCTGTACTACGTCGCCCGCGCCCGGGACCTGGACATGCCTCAGGTCAGCGCCCTGCGCCAGGCCTACCAGCTGGATGATGCCCTGCCGTCGGACAGCGATGTCGACGCCGCCCGCACCCGGGTTTCCGGCCCGGGCCGGGACGCCATCCATTCGGTGGTGAGTGCGCTGAACGAAGAACTGGCTCGCCTGAAAGACCAGCTGGACCTGTTTGTCCGGGCCGAGCTGCGCCAGAACGATGAACTGGAAGAACTGCTGCCGGGTATGCGCCAGGTAGCCAACACCCTGGCAGTGATCGGCCTGGGCATTCCGCGCAAAGTGGTTACTGACCAGATCGAACTGGTGGAAAAGCTCAGCACCCAGAGCGACACCGTTGACGACGGCACCCTGATGGATATCGCCGGTGCGCTGCTCTACGTCGAGGCCAGCCTGGCCGGACTGGACAGCGATCGCCACGAACCGGCAGCCACCGGCGACAACGAATTCCACCTTGGCTCCCAGGAACTGGGCGAGGCTAACGAAGCGCTGATCCGGGAATCCCGCAACACCCTGGAACAGGTCAAATCCTCGATTGTGAACTTTATCGCTTCCCAGTGGGATACCCGGGAAGTGGAACACGTTCCTGAGTTGCTGCACAGCATCCGCGGCGGCCTGTCGCTGGTGCCGCTGGAGCGTGTCGCCGACATGCTGGCCTCCGCCGAACGCTACGTAACCGACGTTCTGCTCAACGGCAAACAGGTGCCGGACTGGAAACAGCTCGACACCCTGGCCGATGCGGTAACCAGCATTGAATACTACCTGGAGCGCCTGGCCGACGGCATCACCGAGAACGACGCTATCCTGCGCGTTGCCGAAGACAGCCTGGCCAGCCTGGGCTTCCCGGTCGGCCAGGAACCCACCTGGCAGCAAGCCGGAGAGGTACTCCAGCCGGACGAACTGCCGGTACTGGAGACCGGGGCGGCCGTCGAAGAGCCAGTCCAGGAAGCCAAGACCTCCGACCAGGACCTGGTTGACGACGAAATCCTCGGCATCTTCGTGGAAGAAGCCGAGGAAGTGCTGCAGACCATCCACGAGCATTACCCCCGTCTGCGCCAGAATTACGACGACCGGGATGCCCTGACCGAAGTGCGCCGGGCGTTCCACACCCTCAAGGGCAGTGGCCGCATGGTGGGAGCCACCTCCATTGGCGAGCTGGCCTGGTCTGTGGAAAACCTGCTGAACCGGGTGATCGACCAGACCCTCAAGCTCAATGACGACACCTTCGCCCTGGTCGACGAGGTCAACGCACGCATTCCGTCCCTGATCCAGGAATTCCGCCGGGGTGATTACACCGGCGATGTTGATGGCCTGATCAGCCGGGCCGAAGCCCTGGCCACCACCCGCCGCACCGAAACCGGCACCGCAGAAACGGAAGTGGCCGAAGCAACCGAGACCGTCACCGAGGCCCCCGCCGCGGTTCTGGAACCCGAAGCGGAACCGGAACTGGCCCAGCCGGAGAGCACTGGCGAAACAGAGGCGGATGCCGACGACCTGATCGACGACGAAATCCTCGAGATCTTCGTTGAAGAAGCCGGCGAAGTTCTGGATACCATTCGCGAATACCTGCCGATGCTGCTGCGCCAGCACGACGATCGCAGTGCCCTGACCGAAGTACGCCGGGCCTTCCACACCCTCAAAGGCAGCGGCCGCATGGTTGGCGCCAGTGTGATCGGCGAACTGGCCTGGTCTGTGGAAAACATGCTGAACCGGGTCATTGATGGCAGCATCTTCATGACCGAAGACGTGGCCAGCCTGCTGCAGGATGTCACCGATGCTGTACCCGGCCTGGTTTCCGACTTCGAGAACCGCCGCCCGGCAGCGTTGGATACCTCGGCCCTTGAAGCCCGCGCCAATGCCCTGGCCAACGGAGAGATCCCGGACGCCAGCACCATGCCGGCAGCCGACTCCGAATCACTGGCTGAACCTGAAACCGTTGGCGTCCAGGAAACCGACAGCGACGCTGAAGCCGCTGACTACGACGACGATGAAGACGCCGTTGATCCGATCCTGCTGGAAATTTTCGAGAACGAAACCGAAACCCACCTGCAGACCATCAACGACTACCTGGCAACCGCCGGCGACAAGGCCACCGTCAGCTACACCGACGATCTGTCCCGGGCCCTGCACACCCTCAAAGGCAGCGCGAACACGGCTGGCATTGCCCCCATCGCCGCCGTCATCACCCCGCTGGAACGCTTTGTTAAGGAATCCCGTGCCCAGAACAAGCGGGCAGACCGTGATGTACTGGAACTGATTGCCGATGCCAAGGAGTTCCTGACCCGCGGCCTGGCCCAGCTCCGGGATAACCCGCAGGCAGACCTCGAAGGTACCGAAGACTACCTGGCCCGCCTGGAGCAGGTGTACCAGCGTACCCTGCAGTCCTCTGACCCGGCCGATGAACTGCAACCGGACACCCGGGCACCGTCCCAGCTGGTACAGCTGTTCCTGAACGAGGGCCTGGACATTGTGCTGGATGCCGATAGCATCCTGGATGAATGGTCCCGCCACCCGGACCAGCGCCAGTCTGTGGAGACCCTGCAGAGAGAGCTGGAACAACTGGCTGCCGGCGCCGCAGAAGCCGGCCTGGTGGATGTTACCGAACTGGCCGCTGCGCTGAACCAGGCCTACAGCACGGTATCCGAAAAGCAGCTGGAGCCGGACGATACCTTCTTCGGCACCCTGCGCACCGGCCATGAGCAACTGATCAACCTGATGGACCAAGTCGCCGCCGGCCTGGCCACCGAGAGCAATGACAACCTGATCGACGAACTCTACGCCCTCGCGAACCGGGCAGACGAGAGCGAGCTGGAGCAGGAATTCGAGCAGCAGTTCTCCGGCGATCTCGACGAAATCGACCTGAGCCTGGAATTCGACGAACTCGGCCAGCCCGACGAGCAGCCGGAACCCGAGTCGCCTGGCGAAGGCTGGCTGAGCGAAGAACCTGCGTTCGAAACGGCAGCTGCCACCGACGAAGACAGCGAACTGGACGACGAGCTGGCTGCCATCTTCCTGGAAGAAGCGCGGGACCTGGTCGACAGCACCGCAACCTCGCTGCAGGCCTGGAGCGAAGACACCGGCAACCTGGATACCCTGCACCTGTTGCAGCGCGACCTTCACACCCTCAAGGGCGGCGCCCGCCTGGCCGGCATTGCGCCCGTCGGCGACCTGTCCCACGAACTGGAAACCCTGTTCGAAGGCCTGACCGAGCAGCGTTTTGCCGTCAGCGATTCGTTGTCTGACCTGCTGTTCCGGTGCCATGACCGGTTGGCCAACATGGTCGACACCCTGGAAGCCGGCAACCAGCCCGAAGCAGCCCCGGACCTGATTGCCGATATCCACGCCTGGATCGACGGCGCCCGGGATGGCGGAGCCAGCACCGAACCGGCAACCGACTTTGATGACGACATTCTGGCCCAGGCCGAAGCCGCGTTCGATGCGGACAGCGAAGAGGAAGCCACAGACAGCGCCGATGAGGATGCCCTGGCTAGCCTGTCGGACCTTGACCCGGAACTGACCGGCATCTTCCTGGAAGAAGCCTACGACCTGATCAACTCCACCGGCAGTGCCCTGCACACCTGGAGCGAAGATCCGTCGAACCAGGCCGTGGCCGCAGAACTGCAGCGCGATGTACACACCCTGAAGGGTGGCGCACGGATGGCCGGCGTCGACGCTATTGGCGACCTGACCCACGTTCTGGAAGACCTGTTCGAGAAGGTGGCCGAAGGCCAGCTGGCCGCCAGCAACGACATGACCGACCTGCTGTTTGCCTGCCATGACCGCCTGGCACAAATGGTGGAACAGGTTGCCACCCAGAAGCCCTGCCCGCCGGCCAACGACCTGGTTCAGCAGGTAGAAGCGATTCTCCGCGGTGAAACACCGGTACCGGCCAGCGAAGGGCAGGAACCGGCACAAGACCTTACCGAAGACACAGCGGATGACACCGGCTGGATGCCAGACACCGGGCTTGAGGCTGACGAAGACCTCACCGAAGCCTTCGAAGCCATGGGCGGTGACGACCTGGCCGGCATCTTCCTGGATGAAGGCCTGGAAATCCACGAAGCCATTACCGAGTGCCTGGACCAGTGGCGCGAAGATCCGGACGAACTGACCATTCTGACCCGCCTGCAGCAGGAGCTGCACACCCTCAAGGGTGGTGCCCGGTTGTCCGATATCGACCCGGTGGCCGACCTTGCCGAAGCCTGGTCTGACAGCCTCGAGCCCCTGCTCTCCGGCGGCAACAACCAACAGGCGTTGCTGGCGCTCAGCGATCAGGGTGCCGCCAGCCTCAAGGGCATGCTCGACAGCCTGGAAGACGGCCATAAACCGGCCGCCGCCAGCGATCTGATTGAAGCCTTCCGCAGTATTCAGGCCGAACCGGCTGAACAGGGCGAACAAGCGACAGCCATGGCAGAACCGGCCGCTGACGAAGCCGATGCGGTTGACCCGGAAGTGCTGGAAATCTTCCTGGAAGAAGCCGGCGAGATCATGGACCAGCTCGAGCAGGTGCTCGATGACTGGCGCAAAGACCCGAACAACCACCAGTACAACCAGGAAGCCCAGCGGGCCCTGCATACCCTCAAAGGTGGCGCCCGCCTGTTCCAGCTGAGCATGCTGGGCGACAAGGCCCATGCCTTCGAGACCCGGTTGATCGACCTGGGCGGCAATGCACCGGGCGACAGCCAGTGGCAGGAGATCACCCAGGACCACGACGCCATCATCGAGCTGGTCTCCGACGTTCGCCGGCGCTTTGCCGACGGTAGCCCGGTGGTCCAGCCGGAGCAGCCCGCGGAAGACGCACCCGAACACGAGCAGCCCGAACCGCAGGCCGCCGAGCCGGAAACACCGGTGCCCGAAGCCCCGAAACCGCCAGCGCCCGCCAAGCCGGCCCAGGCTCCGGCCAAGGCCCGCAACAAAGCAGCGGAAGCCCAGCGTGCCGCCCAGGAAACCATCCGGGTATCGGCACCGTTGCTGGACGAGCTGGTTAACCTGGCCGGTGAAACCAGTATTACCCGCGGCCGCCTGGAACAGCAGACCAGCGACTTCGGCCACACCCTTGAGGAAATGGCCGCTACCATCGAGCGTCTGCGCGAACAGTTGCGACGGATGGATATCGAAACCGAAGCCCAGATCCTGTTCCGTGCCGAACAGGAACACGGCCCGGATTACGGCGACGACTTCGACCCGCTTGAAATGGACCGCTACTCCTCGATCCAGCAGCTGTCACGGGCACTGAGCGAATCGTCTTCTGACCTTGCAGACCTGCGTGAAACCCTGTCTGACCGGGTACGGGATACCGAAACCCTGCTGGTGCAGCAGTCCCGGATCAACACGGAACTCCAGGAAGGTCTGATGAAGACCCGGATGATTCCGTTTGCCTCCATGGTGCCGAGACTGCGCCGGATTGTGCGCCAGATCAGCAACGAACTGGGCAAGAAGGTCAACTTCGACGTGCGCAACGCCGAGGGCGAAATGGACCGCAACATCCTTGAGCGCATGATTGCGCCGCTGGAACACATGCTGCGGAACGCCCTCGACCACGGCATTGAAAGCCCCGAAGACCGGGCCCGTGCCGGCAAGCCGGAAACCGGTGAAGTCGTGCTCTCGCTGACCCGTGAAGGCGGCGACGTGGTACTGCGTATGATCGACGACGGCAAAGGCATTCCCGCCGAAGTGATCCGTGACAAGGCCATTCGCCAGGGCCTGCTGCGGGCCGACGAAGACCTTACCGAACGGGAAGTCCTGCAGTTCATCCTGCAGCCCGGCTTCTCTACCGCCCAGCAGGTGACCCAGATTTCCGGCCGAGGCGTGGGTATGGACGTGGTATCCAGCGAAATCAAACAGCTCGGCGGCAGCCTGGATATCGATTCGGCCCTGGGGCGTGGCACTACCTTCACTGTGCGCCTGCCATTCACGGTATCGGTTAACCGGGCCCTGATGGTCGCCACCGGCGAAGACTTCTACGCCATCCCGCTCAACACCATTGAAGGTATCGTGCGGGTCAGCACCTACGAGCTGGAAGAGTACTACAAGCCGGATGCACCGCTGTACGAATACGCCGGCCAGGAATATCGCCTGCAGTACCTGGGCAGCCTGCTGAACAGTGACCACCAGCCCAAGCTGCAAGGCCAGGCCCTGCCGCTGCCGGTGATCCTGGTGCGGGGTGCCGAGCAGCCACTGGCCCTGCAGGTTGACCACCTGATGGGCAGCCGGGAAATCGTGGTTAAGTCTCTCGGCCCGCAGTTCAGCTCGGTTCGTGGCGTGTCCGGTGCCACCATTCTGGGTGACGGTAACGTGGTGGTGATTCTAGACCTGCCGGCCATGCTCCGTTCCGACATCCTGTCTGAGCGCCAGCGCCTGGCTAACCTGGACAAGGCCCGCGAAGCCGGCCGCTACGAAGACCAGACCACCACGGTTATGGTGGTGGACGACTCGGTTACCGTACGGAAGGTTACTTCCCGACTGCTGGAACGCAACGGCATGGAGGTTATCCTCGCGAAGGACGGCCTGGATGCGGTGGCCCAGCTGCAGGACCATCGTCCGGACATTATCCTGCTGGATATCGAAATGCCCCGGATGGACGGTTTCGAAGTGGCCAGCTTTGTGCGCCACGACGAAAACCTGAAAGAGACGCCCATCTGTATGATTACCTCCCGGACCGGCGAGAAACACCGGGAACGGGCACTGGCCATCGGCGTCAACGAATATCTGGGCAAGCCGTTCCAGGAAGCCGAGCTGCTTGAAACCATCAAACGACTGACCGGGAACGGGTAATGACCGGCCATGACGGCCGGCCCGGCATCGGCATTGTGTCCGATGTGGTGTTGCAGCGGCACCGGTTGCAGGTGGCTGCCGGCAAGTTCGGCCTTGAGGTCAGCTTTTCCGGCGGCCCCGACCGCCTGATGGATTATCCGGGGTTTCCCGATGCCGCCCTGTGGCTGGTAACCCTGGAAGACGAAGCCGACCATCCGGCACTGTTCGAACACCTGCTGGAGCACACCGATGCCCCGGTTCTGTTCGGGATGGACCAGGCCCCAAAGCCCGGCACCAAGGACTATGTGCGCTGGGAAAGGCGGCTGCTCAACAAGCTGGAAAAGCAGCTGGGGCACCTGGAGAAACTGGACTCCGCCAACGACATCGAAGAGCTGGAAGTCCACGCCCGGCCATCACCCGAGGCACCACAACTGCCCCAGTGGATAACCCCGGCGGCTCCGGGTTCGGTAGCCGAGGAGATCTGGGTTCTGGGCGCTTCGCTGGGCGGTCCCGCTGCGGTGAAAACCTTTCTGGACCACCTGCCGGCCGGCCTGCCGGTCGGCTTTGTCTACGCCCAGCATATTGATGACAACTTTACCGGCGTGCTGACCCGGGTACTGGGCCGCCATGCCCACTACCAGCTGAAGCGGGCGGAGGAAGGCTACAAGGTTCGCAACGGCGATGTGGTACTGATGCCGGTAGAACAGGAGTGGTCGTTCGCAGACGACGGCAGCCTGACCGCCACCGGCAAGCCCTGGCCCGGCCCCTATGGCCCGTCTATCGACCAGGTGCTGCTGAACGTGGCTGACCACTTCCGCGAGCACTGCCACGCGATTCTGTTCTCCGGGATGGGCAACGACGGCGCCATCGCCGCACCGCTGCTGAAGAAACGGGGCAGCCGGATCTGGGTCCAGGACAGTGCCAGCTGTGGCAACAGTTCGATGCCCGAGTCTGTCGCTGCCACCGGCTGCACCAGCTTCTGCGGCACACCGGACCAGCTCGCCGGCGAACTGATCAAAACCATTGAGAACCATTGCCTGCTCAAGGGCCGGCAAAAACGGGATTCTGCCTGAGGACACACAATGAACGAAAACAGCCAAACGCTTCCCTGCGTCATGATCCCTGTCTACGACCGTCACTTGCTGCTGCCCAACGTATCCATCGCCGAGGTGGTGGATTTCAACAGCACAGACGCCGGCGCCAACACCCCGGACTGGCTGGTGGGTTTTCTGGACTGGCGCGGACTGACCTTGCCGGTCATATCCTACGATGCCGCCAATGGCGGATCGCTCACGGTTCCGGGCGATAACCGGGGCCGTATCATTGTGCTCAACACCATTGGCCCGGACCACAACAAGGCGCCGTTCATGGCCCTGGTGACCCAGGGCATTCCGAGCCAGGCCCGCCTGGATGAAAGCCAAGTGCGCAAGCTGGACGGAGAGCCCGGCCCCGCCGACCTGATGCTGGTAGACGTGGACGGCGAAGCTGCCTGGATTCCCAACCTGGAATACCTGGAATCCCTGGCGGTGCAGGCCCGGAACTGATTCCATCCCGGGCCATGGCAGCCGATCCTGCAAATGTTATAATGTTGCAAACTTTGCAGGACACGGACCATGCCCGAACGTGCGCTCCCCTACCGCCCCCACAACCATGATGCCTGCGTCAGCCATGCCCTGGCCGACGCCCGCACCATTTGCCGGCAACAGAATGCCCGCCTGACGGCCATCCGTGAGCGGGTGCTGGAACTGATCTGGCAGTCCCACAAACCGCTGGGCGCCTACGATATCCTGGCCCGGCTGGGCGAAGAGGGCCACAACGCCGCGCCACCGACCGTGTACCGGGCCCTGGATTTCCTGCAGCAGTACGGACTGGTACACAGGATTGCCTCCCTGAACGCCTTTATCGGCTGCCCCCATGCCGGCGAACACCATCGTGGCACCTTCCTGATCTGCCGCCAGTGCGGCAATGTGCTGGAACTGGATGCGCCGACGCTCAGCGAATCGATTGAAGCCGCAGCCCGGGCCGAAGGTTTCCGGCCCGACGACATCACCCTGGAAATTTCCGGCCTGTGCCCCCGCTGCCAGGGAGCAGAAGCCCATGACTGAGGCGCTGGCGAACCTGGAGGGCGTTACCGTTCAGTTTGATGACCGGCTGGTGGTCAACCGGGTCAGCCTGACCGTGCACCGGGGCGACATCATCACCATCATCGGCCCCAACGGAGCCGGCAAAACCACCCTGATCAAAACCGTACTCGGCCTGCAGCGGGCCACCAGCGGCAAGGTATCACGGGCCCCGGGGCTGGTAACCGGCTATGTGCCCCAGCACCTGACCCTGGAAGCCACCCTGCCCCTGAGCGTGCGCCGGTTCATGCTGCTCAGCGGCAAGCCGCTGGCAGAGTGCGAGGCGGCGCTGGCCCGGACCGGGGTAAGCCATTTGCTGGAGGCCTCGGTGCATCACCTGTCTGGCGGCGAAAAACAGCGCTTACTGCTGGCCCGCGCGCTGGTGCGCAAACCGGACCTGCTGGTGCTGGACGAACCCGCCCAGGGCGTGGACATCAACGGCCAGGCCGCACTGTACGAACTGATCCGGGAGCTGCGGGACGAACTGCACTGCGGCGTCATCATGATCTCCCACGATTTGCACCTGGTGATGGCTGCCACCGACAAGGTGATCTGCCTGAACCAGCACGTCTGCTGCAGCGGCTATCCGGCGGATATTTCCCACGATCCGGCCTTTATCGAAACCTTCGGCCACCAGGTGGCGGAATCGCTGGCGGTGTATCACCACCACCATAACCACCAACATAACCTGCACGGCGACGTTGTTGCCGGCACCGGCCATCAGGGAGCCTGTAACCATGAGCATCATTGATGCGGTGCTGGGCGATTTCTTCTGGCGAGCCCTGATCGGCGGCCTGGGGGTAGCACTGGTGGCCGGGCCACTGGGCTGTTTTGTGGTCTGGCGCCGGCTGGCCTATTTCGGCGACACCCTGGCCCACTCCGCCCTGCTGGGCATTGCCCTGAGCTTTCTGATCAGCGTTCCGCTCAACCTGGCGGTGATCATCACCTGCGTGGTGATCGCCCTGGCGCTGGTGCTGTTGTCCCGTACCCGGGCCCTGTCTACCGACACCCTGCTGGGCATCCTGGCGCACTCGGCCCTGGCCATCGGCCTGGTTACCCTCAGCTTTATGCCGGAAGTACGGGTAGACCTCACCGGCCTGCTGTTTGGTGACCTGCTGGCCATGAGCCGCCAGGACCTGCTGTGGATCTACGGCGGCGCGGCGGTGGTGCTGACCCTGCTGGCCGTGCTCTGGCGCGGTTTGCTGATGAGTACCATCCACGAAGAACTGGCGCGGGTGGAAGGTGTTCCGGTGGAGCGCCTGCGGCTGGCACTGATGCTGATGTTCTCGCTGGTGATTGCGGTCGCCATGAAGATAGTCGGTGTGCTGCTGATTACCGCCCTGCTGGTGATCCCGGCGGCAACCGCCCGGCGACTGGCGAAAAACCCCGAGCATATGATGGTGCTGGCCGTGGTGTTTGGCTTCATTGCGGTTGCCGGCGGGTTAAGTATGTCCTGGTACCTGGACTCCCCCGCCGGCCCGTCGGTGGTGGTTACCGCCTTCCTGAGCTTCCTGCTGGTTTACGGAGCGGCCCGCAAGAACAGCCACTGAGCCACTCGCCGGTCAAAGCGGCTGGAGCCGGTCCATCAGGCGGCCGGTTTCCAGCAGTTCAAGGAACTCGTCACCCAGCCGGTCGCTCTCGGCGATGGCCTTGCGCCAGTCCCGTTCACGACCTTCGTCATCGCCCAGGTATTTCTCGAAATCCTTGCGGTCCGGCAGTTTGCGGTTCGGCAGGCTGTCCAGATACTCCCGGGACGGTGACACCAGCAACACATCCTGCAGCCGGGTGGCGTCACCCCGGCGCCAGGGCAGGGTCTTGTCGAACCAGCCGGGCACCACCTTGTCGGTAAAGTGCGGGTAGAGAATCACCCCGGGCTGCTCGTAGGGCAGGTCCAGGTGGTAATCCAGCAGCCCGCCATCCCGATACACCCCCTCCGGCGCACCCGGAATATTGCGGACACCGGACATCACCAGCGGAATAGACGCGGAGGCCAGCAACGCCGGCAGCAGGTTTTCCCGGGTCAGGGGCACTTCGTGGCTGGGAAAATCCACCAGTTTAGACACCGGTGCCCGTACCCGGCCATCGTGCAGAATGCCCCGTTCCATATAACGGCCCAGGTGCCGGCGGCTTACCATATTGGCACTGATGGCACTCATCAGCCCCAGACCTAGCCGGCCCCGGGTGTCGTGCTCCAGAAAACCCCGGCTGCGCACCACCACCACATTCAGGCGGTACCAGGGATGGTTGAGCAGGTAGTCCTCACGACCACCCAGCAACTCCTCCAGGAACAGGATGCTCTTGCGGGTCACTTCCGCCGCACTGACGCCCTTGGCAAAGCGCTGGCTGGTGTAAAGCTCCGCCAGCTTTGCCAGCTGGGCCCGGGGGTCATCGGAGGAGGCCACCGCCGCAAAGCGCCAGCTACCGATCGACGAGCCGATCAGCGCCCGTTCCTGTTCCACCCGGGGCAGCCAGTCGCCAAAGATCGCTTTATCCAGGCCGCTGAGGCCCAGGGCTTTCGGGCCACCGGCAGCACCGGGGATAACGTGTACGTCTTCCGGACCCAGCGGTTTTTGCTGCAACCGGTTCAGTGCCCGCCGTCCAACGCGAATGGTCAACGCCGGCTGTTTGATATGTATTGCCGTCATTCTGTTGTTCCTCTGGAAGTGCGGGGAGTTTAACGAACCCGGGCTGCAGCAGCCAAGAAAACCGGCTTTTTCCTTGGCACGCCGGATCTGCGTGCTAGACTCGATCGAAAACCTTCCAAGGAAGCAGGACTGCAGCAGGAGCAAGCGGTGAATCAATCTGCCCCGCCGGGGACGGCAACCACCAACCCTACCCTGGCGGTACTGGGTTTTCGACGGCAGCTGGTGTACCACCTGCATTTCTGGGCCTTTATTGCCGTTGCCCCGCTGGTGATGGTGCAGTGGCAGCACGGCAATTTGTTGCTGTCTGCCCTGCTGGTATTCTTCTGCGCCAATGCCGCACTGGTCCTGCTGTTTTTGCGGTTTCGCAACACCTACTTTCTGAAAGGCCGGCTGTTCCCCCTGCTGGCTGTCGTCTGCGCGGCCTACTCCACGGCCATCAACGGCCACGCCGGCCTGTACTGGGCCTATCCGGCGGCCATCGCCCTGTTCTTCCTGCTCCCCATCAAGGAAGCTATCGTCTGCAACGTCATTTTTGTCGCAGTTATGGCGGTGGTGTCGTTCCTGCAGTTCCCCGAGGCGGACTTCTGGCGCATTACCTTTTCGCTCGGGCTCAGCTGCCTGTTTGCCATGATCTTTGCCTGGCTGGTGGGGCGTCTGCAGCAGGAACTGACCCGGCTGGCCACCACCGATCCACTCACCGGCTGCCTGAACCGCTCGCAACTGGCCGATGTGCTGAACAGCCAGATCCAGATGCGGGAGCGCTATGAGCGGGTGTCCAGCCTGGTGCTGATCGACCTGGACTATTTCAAGAACATCAACGACCAGTGGGGCCACCTGGCCGGCGACCGGGTACTGAAGGAAATGGCCGGCAGGGTGCGCAAACGGCTGCGCCAGAACGACCAGCTGTTCCGCATCGGCGGCGAAGAATTCATGGTGGTGCTGCCGGAAACCCGACAGAAAGACGCCCATACCCTGGCCCAGCAATTACTGACCAGTATCAGCGCCCGGCCATTTCTGGACGACATCCGGGTAACCGCCAGCGCCAGCATTGCCGAAGTCGAACGGGGTGAAACCTGGTCTGTGTGGCTCAACCGCGCCGACCAGGCGCTGTATGAAGCCAAGGCCCGGGGCCGCAACCAGGTGGTGCTGGCGCCAGCCAGCCGACAGCCCCCGATGCCGCCGGAGCCATGGCAGCGGTCACCGGCACCGTTGCAACCGGTCAGCTCAGGGCCCGCTGCTTCCGGAACGCCCGATACGCCGTAAACACATCCCAGGGCTGCTCGAAGTGGGGGTAATGGCCCACATTTCTCAGGGTGACCACATCTGCATCGGTAATCAGTTCCCGGTAACGCCGAACCATACCGGCACCGGACACCGGATCCGCCGTGCCCGAGATCAGCCGCATCGGCTGGCGGGCATTCTGCAGTGCCCCCACCCAGCGGTTACGGTGGCACCGCCGCTCCTCCATAAAGTGAATCAGCTCATGCAGGATGCCGCGGCCGTTGTTGTAGGTCAGCAGGTGCCAGAATTCGTCCATTTCCTGCTGGCCAGGAGGGTTGCGGGAGCCGAACAGCCGGCAGAAGTTGCGCTCGAACATGCTGCGGGTCAGGCCCCGGCTGATCAGTCCGCCTAAAGGGCTGCCCAATACGCGCTGGATTAACAGGGGATTGTGCACTTCCGGGAAGATGCCGCCGTTCAGCAGGCACAGGCTGTCGACGGTAAAGCCAAGGCCGCCTTCCTGGTCCCGGGCCAACAGTTCCTGGGCCACGGTGGAACCGTAATCATGGGCCAGCAGGTGAATGCCGGGCAGGCCCAGGCCTTCTATCCAGCCCTGAACCAGGTCTGCCTGGTCTTCAATGCTGTAGCGGTAGTTGCGGGGCTTGTCGGAAAACCCGAAACCCAGCATATCCACGGTCAGCAGGTTGTAGTGCCGGGCCAGCATCGGCCACACCCGGCTCCAGTCCCAGCTGGCGGTCGGAAAACCGTGCAGCAACACCAGCGGCTCACCCTGGCCGGCCATGCGGCTGAATATGGCGTGGCCGCCGTAGCTGAACCATTTGCCGGCCTGCTGCCAGCCATCCAGGGTCGATATGTCCTGTTTACCGGCGGCGGAAACGCCAGCCCCGGTCGTAAGCTGTTCCATGGCAGATCCCTGACACATTCCAAGCCTGTCACTTTAGATGAAAGCGCCAGCAACGGCCATAGCCCGGCCGGCAGCGCACTGGTCTGTTCCGGCTGAGGTATCGTAAAGCATGGAGATACGGCCCGAATTCCCTTAAGCTTTGGCCCTTGTTAGGCACAGACTACCGGAAACCATTATGACTCTACCCCTCGATGACCTGGCCGGTCATTATTACTCCATCCTTGACGGCCTGGGCGAGAACCCCGAACGCGAAGGACTGAAAGACACACCCATGCGTGCCGCCAAGGCCATGCAGTTCCTGACCCGGGGCTACCAGCAGGACCTTCAGGACCTGGTGAACAACGCCGTGTTCGAATCTGCCATGGACGAAATGGTGGTGGTGCAGGACATCGAACTGTACAGCATGTGTGAGCACCACATGCTGCCCTTCATCGGCAAGTGCCACATCGCCTACCTGCCCCAGGGCAAGGTGCTGGGCCTGTCCAAGTTCGCCCGCATTGTGGATATGTATGCCCGCCGGCTGCAGATCCAGGAAAACCTGACCCGCCAGATTGCCGAAGCCGTGGAAAGCGTGACCGGTGCCAAGGGCGTGGCGGTGGTGATCGAAGCCCAGCACATGTGCATGATGATGCGCGGTGTCGAGAAGCAGAACTCCCGTATGAAGACCTCAATGATGCTGGGGCAGTTCCGCAAATCCCAGGCAACCCGTACCGAGTTTCTGAACCTGATCAGCAGCAACCACTGACAGCACGAACGACAGGAGAACCCATGGCAAACGTAACCGGCGACCACCTGGCCCGTGTCCGCATCAAAAACCTGCTGCTGCGCGCCTACATCGGCATCAAGGATGAAGAGATCAACAACCAGCAGGATGTGGTGATCAACGTTTGCCTGACCTACGATGCCTCCGAGGCCATCGAACAGAACGAGATCTCCGCCGCACTCAATTACCGCACCATCACCAAGCAGATCATCGGCCACGTGGATGGCAACCGGTTTGCCCTGCTGGAGCGGCTGACCCACGAAGTGTTGGCTATTGTGATGGAACACAAGGCGGTAAACTGGGCCAGTGTCGAGATCGACAAGCCCCATGCGCTACGCTATGCGGAGTCGGTTTCTGTTTGCCTTGAAGCCCGTCGTGAAACCCACAAGGAACTCTGAATGTCCCGTAACAGCCCTGAACAGGTTCGCGAAATTCTCGAGACCGTCCGCACCATTGCCCTGGTGGGCGCCAGCGAGAAAGCCAACCGCCCCTCCCATGAGGTGATGGAAAACCTGCAAGGCCACGGTTACCGGGTGATTCCGGTAAACCCGAGACTAGCCGGCCAGGAAATTCTCGGCGAGACCGTGTATGCCGACCTGGCCTCCTTGCCCGAGCCGGTCGACATGGCAGACCTGTTCCTGGCTCCGGAGCGCACCGATGCGGTGATCGACCAGGCCATCGAACAGAAAATCCCGGTGCTCTGGCTGCAGATTGGCGTGATCAACGAAGACGGTGCTGCCCGAGCGGAAGCCGCAGGGCTTAAAGTGGTCATGGATCGCTGCCCGATGCAGGAAATTCCGAAACTGGGCATTGCCACACCCGCATCCGGCCGCTGATTCCCGCTCGAACCAAGAGGCCTGTCACAGTTTGGGCGAACAACTGTTACCCGTTTGCCCAGCCTGTCATAACCTAGCCTGCAGCGATTGTATCCGCACCCCCTTCGGGGGGTGATCCGTGGTCCCATAATAATCATAAGATTGGCCGAGCCATGTGGTTGAGAAGTATGCCGGGCAATGACACAGCCTTGAAACCGATCGTGCGTGCTCTGATGAGCCCGGCGTTCCCTGTGCTAATTCTGATGGTATTCCTGGCCGTCGGCTTCTGGCTGCGCAGCGGGCTGATCGAGGAAGACAGCCGTCACGTCCGGATTATCTTCGCCAGCCTGTTCCTGCTCGGGCTGCTCACCAGCCTGACCACGGTGCTGGTCCAGGCCATCCTCCGGCGCAACCAGGCCCTGCTGAAAACCCGTAAAGAGCTGGAGCGGGAGATCGACCAGCGCAAAGCCGTGCAGAAAGACCTGGAACGGCTGGAATCCACCGACACCCTCACCGGCCTGGCCAACCGCCGCTTCTTTATGGAAGACCTGGTCCATACCCTCGGCATTGCCGACCGGCAGATGCGCCAGGCAGCGCTGATCCTGCTCGACCTTGACCGCTTCCAGATGCTCAACGATACCCTCGGCCACCAGTTTGGCGACGAACTGCTGATTAGCGTGTCGGAACGGCTGAACCGCCTCAGCGACGAGCTGGTGCTGGTGGCCTATTCCGGCGGTGACGAGTTTATGGTGTGCCAGCAACAGGTCGACGATATCGATGATGTCATTCATCTGCTGGGGCAAATCAGCCAGTGCTTCCAGGAGCCGTTCGAGGTTCAGGGCGAACGCCACAGCATTACCGCCACCATGGGCGTGGCCTTGTATCCCCAGAGCGGCCTGGATGCCGACACCCTGCTGCGCAACGCCGACATTGCCCTGTACCGGGCCAAGGAGCAGGGCCGCAACACCTATCAGTTCTATATGGAAGGCATGCAGGACCGGGAGGTGATGCGGCTGGAACTGGACAAGGATCTGAGCCAGGCCCTGGCCAATAACGAATTCGTTCTGTACTACCAGCCCCAGCTCGATCTGGACTCCAACGAGGTAACCAGCGTCGAGGCACTGATTCGCTGGCAGCACCCGCGCCGGGGCTTGCTGGCACCCTGTGAGTTCATTCCCCTGGCGGAGGAAAGCGGCCGCATTACCGAGATCGGCCGCTGGGTAGTCCTGGCCGCCTGCCGCCAGCTGGCGCGCTGGAAAGGCACGCCCTGCGAGAACCTCCGGATTGCCGTCAACCTGTCCGGTCGGGAGCTGGACGATGAGTCCCTGGTGGCCCATATCCGGGACACCCTGCTGGCCGAGCAGGTGAACCCGGCCATGCTGGAGGTGGAGCTGACCGAGGAGATTTTCATCCAGAATATCGAGCACAACCTCAATCAGCTACGCCAGTTGCACCAGCTGGGTGTGCACCTGGCCATTGATGATTTCGGGGTGGGCTATTCGTCGCTGGGCTACCTGCGGGATTTCCCGGTGGATATGCTGAAGATTGACCGGTCGTTTATCACCGAGGTGACCAGCCGCCACGATGATGCGGTGATTACCCGGGCGGTGATCAACCTGGCGCACAACCTGGGCATCCGGGTGGTGGCCGAAGGTGTGGAGACCCGGGACCAGCTGAATTTCCTGCGCCGGCACCACTGCAATCTGGCCCAGGGTTTCCTGATCAATCATCCGGTGCCGCCGGAGGAGCTGGAGAGTTCCATCATGGTGGAAGCACCATTCGCCCGTGAGCCGGCCATTTCCCGATTGTAATTGCCTGCCGCTGGCTGCAAACTTCCGGTAAATTCTTTTCGGGTGGTTGTTATGTCTGCCAGGTATCTGACTCCGGAGCAGGATGCGAAGCTTCGCCGCTGGGAGCGGTGGAATCGCAATTATTTTGTCTTCGCGTTTGTGGCGTTGATTGTGGTGTTGGTGTTCAGCAGTCAGCTGGGGATTTCTTCCGGCGATGACTGGGGTTCACTGGGGGTGTTGCTGGCGTTGCTGGTGGCGCCGATTGTTGTGCTTCAGCTTCGGCTTCGGTGTCCGGCCTGTGGCGAGAAGATCGGCTGGCAGGCGAAGCTGATGGCGCCTGATCAGTGCAAGTCTTGTGGTGTGTTTCTTCGCTCTAAAAATTCCTCTTCCTGATTTCCTTTTCTGAAACCTTTGACCTGTGAGTTGGTCACAGGTTTTAGTCTATCCTTCAACGTAGTGAGTTTGCCGCGCTGGCACGGGGGTAGCCCCGCACCAGCACTCCGCTGACTTGATTCGTGGATTCAAAACCCTGCTTCCTGAACGCTGGACGTTGCTTATGAAAGTCAAAGAAATCGCCACCGCCGCCGGGGTTAACCCGGATACCGTCCGGTTCTACACCCGGGAAGGTCTGCTGCGTCCGGTGCGGAATCCGGATAACAACTATCAGCTTTATGATGCCGAGGATCTGCGGCGGTTGCGGTTTGCCCGGAAGGCGCGGCAACTGGGTTTTTCGTTGCCGGAGGTCCGACAGATTCTGGAGCAGGCGGATGATCATCATTCGCCCTGCCCCATGGTGCGGGATGTGTTCACGCAACGGCTGGCGGAGGTTGAGCGGGAGATTGCGGAGTTGCAGTTGTTGCGCAAGCGGATGGTGTCGGCGTTGTCGGCCTGGCAGGAGATGCCGGATGGGACGCCGGACGGGCATACGATTTGTCGGTTGATCGAGCATTGGGATGATCCTTCTGCCGGGTCTTGCTGTGGGAGTAGTGAGTGATGGGTGAAGCACCGGTTCTGAGAACAGCACTGTCGATTTCCGGGGCGTCTTGTCAGGGGTGTGCGAAGAAGATTCGCAATGCCCTGGAGCCGTTGGCCGGTAGTACCGAGCTGGTTGAGGTGAATCTCGAGGCACAGACGGTGGCCCTGCCTGAGGGCGTGGATGTGGCCGAGGCGGCGCGGATTGTGACGGAGACGGGTTATCCGGCAGAGGCCATTGCCGAGCCGGGGGCGGAGTTCGGCAGCTGTTGTGCGTCGAAGAAAACCACGTCCTGCTGTAGCAGCAAGGCGCAGGAAGAAACCCACAAGCCGGATGAGCCGGCAGCAGAGGCTGCGAGCGCAACTGAGGTGCCGGCCGATAGCGATGCGGTGGTGTTGGCGGTGACCGGGGCGACTTGTGCCTCCTGTGTGAACTCTATCGAGAAAGCCCTGATGTCGGTGCCCGGGGTAACCCACGCCCATATGAACCTGGCGGATAACACCGCCACCGCCAGCGGAGATGCCGACCCGCAGGCACTGGTTAATGCGGTGGAGAGCGCCGGTTACGGCGCGCGGGTGATTGAAGACCCGGATGCGGCAGACGATCGCAAGCAGGAAGAGGACAAGAAGCAGTACAAGGTGCTGCTGGTGAAGATGGCCATCAGTCTGGGGCTGGGCCTTGGGCTGATGATCTGGGGCATGGGCTTCGGGTCGATGATGGTGACCGAGGCCAATCAGCTTACCTGGATCAATCTGGGTATTCTCACCCTGGGGGTGATGGTTGCCACTGGCGGGCATTTCTATACCGGGGCCTGGAAGGCGTTCAAACACCATAACGCCAATATGGACACGCTGATTGCCCTGGGTACCGGTACCGCCTGGCTGTATTCGATGGTGGTGGCCAGTGTGCCGGAGGCGCTGCCGGAGATGGCGCGGCATGTGTATTTTGAGGCCTCGGCGATGATTATCGGCCTGATCAACCTGGGCCAGGCGCTGGAGCTGCGGGCCAAGGGCAAGACCTCGGAGGCGGTGCGCCGGCTGCTGGATTTGCGGGCAAAGACGGCCCGGGTGATCCGCGATGGCCAGGAGCAGGACATTCCGGTGGAAGACGTGCAGAAAGGCGATCGCATCCGGGTACGCCCGGGCGAGAAGCTGCCGGTGGACGGGGTGATTGCCGAGGGCTCCACCCGTATCGATGAAAGCATGCTGACCGGCGAGCCCATGCCGGTGAGCAAGGGCGAAGGCGATGAAGTCTCTGCCGGCACCCTGAATACCCACGGCTCAATCATTTACGAAGCCACCCGAGTGGGCAGCGAGACCGCGCTGGCGCAGATCATCAAGCTGGTGAAGAAGGCCCAGGGCTCCAAGCCTGCCATCGGGCGGCTGGCGGACAAGATTTCTTCCGTGTTCGTGCCCTCGGTGATGCTGATTGCCGTAGTGTCGGCGCTGGTCTGGTACAACGTCGGGCCGGAGCCGGCGGTAGTGCACATGATGGTGGCCGCCACCACAGTACTGATCATTGCCTGCCCCTGTGCGTTAGGCCTGGCCACGCCCATGTCGGTGATGGTCGGTGTCGGCAAGGCAGCAGAGTACGGTGCCCTGATTCGCCAGGGCGATGCCCTGCAGACCGCCGGCAAGATTGACCTGGTGATTCTGGACAAGACCGGCACCATCACCGAAGGCCATCCGGCGGTCACCCGGGTGCATGCCGTCGATGGCGATGAAAACCGGTTGCTGGCGCTGGCCGCCGGGCTGGAGCAGCATTCCGAGCACCCTTTAGCGGAGGCGATTCTGGCGCGTGCCAAAGAAGATGAGGTCTCCGTGGAAGCCGTCAACGGCTTTGAAGCGTTGAACGGTAAAGGTGTTCAAGGTGAATTTAACGGCGAAACAGTGCGTCTGGGTAACCGGCGCTGGCTGGAAGCCGAAGGGCTGTCTGTAGACGCCCTGAATGAAGCCGCCCAAGCCATTACCCGGGAAGCCGGCACACCGCTGTTCCTCGCATCAGGGCAACAAGTGCTGGGTGTTATCGGCGTGGCCGATGCCATCAAACCGGATTCCGAAGCCGCTATCCGGCGACTACACGACGCCGGCATCAAGGTGATGATGGTCACCGGTGATGTCGACGCCACCGCCAAAGCCATTGCGGCCAAGGCTGGCATCGATGACTACCGGGCCGAGGTGCTGCCCGAGGACAAGGCCGAGGTGGTGAGCGAAATGCGGGGCAAAGGCTACACCGTGGCCATGGTCGGCGATGGCATCAACGATGCCCCGGCACTGGCGGCGGCCGATGTCGGCTTTGCCATCGGCACCGGTACCGATGTGGCCATTGAAAGCGCATCGATCACCCTGATGCGCGGCTCCCTGCACGGGGTACCGGACGCTATCGAGATCTCCCGGGCGACGGTGAAGAACATTCACCAGAACCTGTTCGGCGCCTTCATCTATAACTCCTTGGGTATTCCGGTGGCTGCGGGCCTGCTCTACCCTGTCTGGGGCATCCTGATGAGTCCGATCCTGGCCGGCGCCGCCATGTCACTGTCGTCGGTCACCGTGGTGACCAACGCCAACCGGCTGCGGTTGTTCAAGACCAGCCACAAACCGGCACACTCGTCTGAAAAAAGGGAGCAGAACTGATGGCAGCGTTTCTGGTCAATGCCACAGGAGTCGCCCTGATGGCCGCCATTGTCTGGTGGTTCTGGCTGCCCGGCTCTGGCAGAAAATCTGGCAATAACGAAGAACACCAACACTGAGGTAACCGCCATGAAAAAACACACCCTGGCCCTTGGCCTGATTGTTGCAATGGGTTTTTCCACAACCGCCCTGGCTGGCGGTGCCGCCCAGAGCATCCATGTATACAAATCGCCCACCTGTGGCTGCTGCGGCGACTGGATCGACCATCTGGAAGAGAACGGCTTCGAGGTAACCGCCACCAACAGTAACGACATGGGCAAGATCAAGGCCGAAGCCGGGCTGATTCCGGGCCTGGGCAGTTGCCACACCGCCTTTGTGGACGGCTATGTGATTGAAGGCCATGTACCGGCAGACGATATCAAGCGCCTGCTTGCCGAGGCACCCAAAGCTACCGGCCTGAGCGTGCCCGGCATGCCGGCAGGCTCTCCGGGTATGGAAATGGGCGACCGGAAAGATCACTACAAGGTGATTCTGTTCAATGAACAGGGCCAGACCCGGATCTTTAATCAACACAACTGATGGTTCGCCCTTCGGGGCTGTGTCGGGCGCAGGTTGCACACCTGCGCCCGAAATCTGCCTATTTTTTCTACACGACAGCCCCGCACTGTTCTATGATGGAACATGGATTCAGAACAATACTGGCAAGGAAACATTTTGAGCCTCAAAACCCGCATTCTCGGGCTGGCTGCGCTGTTGATCGTCGCGGCAGGTACCGCTTCCTGGCTGGCCTACCGGGCGTTATCGGAAGACATTATTGAGCGCTGGGGCCAGCAGGTGGCCGAGATCCAGGTGCGCTACGACAGCGCCCGGCTGCTGCAGTCCCTGGAACGGGAAATCGGGCTGGCCCGGCAGATGGCCAGTTCCTCGGCCCTGATTCAGTGGGCCCGGTCACCGGAAGACCCGAAACTGAAAGCCCAGGCCATCCGTCAGATGGAGAGCTTCCGCAGCAACTTCCGCGATAACAGCTACTTTGTGGCGCTGCGTGGTAACGGCCATTACTACTACAACAACGCTGACAACGACTACGCCGGCAACCAGTATCGTTATACCCTGAATCCGGACAAGCCCGACGACACCTGGTTTTTCCAGCTGATCGAGGAAGGCCGGGATTTTCACCTGAACGTCAATCCCGACACCGAGCTGGGCGTTACCAAGCTCTGGATCGATGCACTCATGCGTGACGAAGACAACAACATCGTCGGCATGGTCGGCACCGGCCTGAACCTGGACGACTTTCTGCAAGACATAGTCGATATCGGCCAGGAAGGCATCACCACCCTGTTCGTGGACTACAACGGTGCCATCCAGCTCTACCGGGATCGCAACTACATCGACTTTGCCACCATCATCAAACCGGAAGGCCAGAAGAACACCGTAGACCTGCTGTTCGACGCCCCCCAGGACAAACAGCAAATTCTCGGCATGCTGCAGCTTCTTAAACAGCGCAATGGCGAATACGGCGCGGTAGAAAGCGGATTCGTTACGGTGGACGGTCGCAAACACCTCGCCGGCGTAGCCTTTTTGCCCGCCATCGGCTGGTTCGAGATTACCCTGCTCGACCTGGATGCGCTGATTCCCCGAAGCTATCTCTGGCCGCTGATATCGGTGTTCCTGGTCAGCCTTCTGGTGACACTGGTGCTGTTCCACCTGATCATCCAGTCCCGTATCCTGCGGCCGGTGGTCAGCCTTGAGGAAGCCGTGCACCGGTTAGGGGACGGCCGCTTTGACCTGCCCTACCTGCCCAAGCCAGACAACGAGATTGGCCGCCTGGTAGACCATTTCGAGAAGATGTCCCATTCCCTGCGGGATACCACCCGCGATCTTGAGCAGAAGGTGGCGCAACGCACCGAGGAACTGCAGCGCCTGGCCCGGGTTGATGCCCTGACCGGCCTGAAAAACCGCCGGGGGCTCGACGAAGCCATGAATGAGGAGATTCAACGCGCTGAGAGGGAGCAAAAAGGCTTCGGCTTGCTATGGCTGGACATTGATCACTTCAAGGCCATCAACGACAGCCAGGGCCACCAGGCCGGTGACCAGATCCTGTGTCGGGTTGCACTCTGGCTGAAAGCAGCTGTTCGGCCTTATGACCACCCCGGGCGCTGGGGCGGTGACGAGTTCGTGGTACTGTTGTCACCGTGCGATGCCACCACACTGGAGCAGATTGCCTGCCGTATTCGCGCCGGTGTCGAGCGGGAAAGCAAGCGTAGCGGAACACCGGTTACCATCAGCGTGGGCGGCTATTACTGCCAGCCTGGTGAAGATTTCGATACCCTGCTGCGCACTGCCGACCGAGCCCTGTACGAAGCCAAGAAAAAAGGCCGGAACCGGGTCTGCATCCTCTCGCCGACGGGCGAAGCCTTTCATCCGGCCTGACAGATCTGACTCCCTCTGGCAGAACCGTTATACTCCGCTGCATCACACATTTTTAGCCAGGTTATTTCTCCATGCTCAATGCCGACGCTCTCAATCAGTTGCGCCAGCTGAAAACCGATATCAAGCAGAACAAGGTGGTCTTCCCGGGTACCGTCAAGCCCACCAATGGGCGCTTCGGCTTTGTGGCCCTGGATGAAGGACGGGACGTGTTCCTGCCGCCCGAGGAAATGCAGAAGGTGCTGCCCGGCGACCGTGTAAACGTTACCGAACAGGAAGTGGAAAAGGGCAAAACCCAGGGCGTGGTGGACGAGCTTCTGGAATCGCACCTGACCACCTTCGTGGGCCGTTACCTGATCAAGGGCAAGGGCCACTTTGTGGCGCCGGAAACCCCGGGCATCAACCGCTGGATCTTCATTCCGCCGAAAGAACGCATGAACGCCCAGCCGGACGACTTCATCTACTGCCAGATTCATCGCCACCCGTTCAAGGACGGCAAGGGCCAGGCCAAGGTACTGCGGGTTATCGGCAAGGCCGGTGAACCGGGCATCGAACGGGCCTTCACCCTGGCCAACTTCGACCTGGCCGACGCCTGGCCGGACGAAGTGCAGAAGCAGGCCGATGCCCTGGGCGAAGAGTCTGTTTCCGCCCATACCGATGGCCGCGAAGACCGCACCGCACAGCCCTATGTAACCATCGACAGCCCGGGCACCCAGGACATGGACGATGCCCTGATGGCCACACCCAACGCCACCGGCTGGACTCTGTCCATTGCCATTGCCGACCCGACGGCGATGATTGAACCGGGCAGCCCGGCCGAGGAAGAAGCCTTCAACCGGGCCACGGCAATCTACTTCCCGGGCGAGCCGCTGCCCATGCTGCCAGACACCATCAGCACCCGCCTGTGCTCACTGATGCCGGATGTACCCCGGCTGGCGCTGGTGTGCGACCTGCAGGTGAACAACGATGGCAGCCTGGGTGACTACAGCTTTCACCAGGCCACGATCTGCTCCAAGGGTAAGCTCAGCTACGAGCTGGTCTCGCACCTGATTGAAGGCCGGGAAGACGACGATATCAAGGCTCTGCCAGACGCCGTGGCCAACAGCCTGGACCAGCTGCACCAGGCCGCCACCGCCCTGCGTAAATGGCGCGCCGAACACGCACTGCTGAGCAACGACCGGCCGGAATTCCGCCTGCGGCTGGACGAGAACAAGCGCATCCGGCTGATCGAGCCTGCGGTCCAGAACGAAGCACACCGGCTGGTGGAAGAGTGCATGGTGGCGGCCAACCGCTGCGCCGCTGACTTCCTGAACCAGCAGGGGCAAGGGCTGTTTATCCAGCACCCGGGCCTGCGGGACGATCGGGCCGACAACATCCGCAAGCTGCTGGAAGGCTACGCGCCGCACCTGGCTGAGCACGATGCCAGCACCGCCGAGGGCTTCAAGGCCCTGATGAAACACACCGAGCAACTGGAAGCGGAAGTACCGGTTAAATCCATTCTGTCCCGCCAGCTGGCCCGGGCGGAGCTGGGTTTTGAAGCCGCGCCCCACCAGGGTATGGGGCTGGCCGCCTACACCACCTTTACCTCGCCGCTGCGCAAGTTCTCGGACTTCTACGTGCACCGGCTGATCAAGTCTGCGCTTTGGGATTGCCCCATCAAGGCCCTGAACAGCCAGCAGCTGGAAGCCCTGCAGAGCACCCAGTTCCGGGCCCGCCAGGCTGCCAACACCCTGGAAACCTGGCTGAAAGCAGACTACGCCAAGACCCTGCCGGAAGACCCCATGGACGGCACCATCAGTCGCACCATGCCCTCCGGCTTCTTTGTACGACTGGATTGCAACGGCCTGGAAGGCTTTGTCAGCTGCAAGGACCTGGACGGAAAGTTCAGCTTTGACCCGGTCACCCTGCGCCTGGTGCACAACAAGAACGGCCGCATCTTCCAGCTGGAACAGCGGGTAACCGTGAGCTTTACCGGGGTGGACGACGAGCGCCGGCAGATCAACTTCAAGCTGCTGAGCGCCGAAGAAATCCCCACCGGTACAGACAAAGAGGGCGGCTGACGCCGCCCTCGTACTTACTTCTCCAGCATTCTGGACAGACGCTCATCCTTGGCGCGCCAAAGTTCGCCCAGCCAGTCTTTCACGTTCCGGCGATGCTCGGCATCGCTGGAGTAGTCCCGCCCTTTCAGGTGCTCGGGAATGCTCCGGGTACTGATATTCAGCTGGATCTCCGGCACCCGGCCACACAGGAAGTCCCAGAAGGTGGGCGCTCCGGCCGGATAGGCGATGGTGACATCCACCAGCGTGTCGATGGAATCGCCCATGGCATCCAGCACAAACGCCGCTCCGCCCGCCTTCGGCACCAGCAGGTGCTGGTAGGGTGATTTCTGTTTATCGTGCTTGGCCTGGGTAAAGCGCGTGCCTTCAACAAAGTTCATCACGCTGACCGGGGTATAGCGGAATTTCTCGCAGGCCTTGCGGGTGGCAATCAGGTCGTCACCGCGTTTTTCCGGATGCTTGATCAGGTATTCCCGGCTGTAGCGCTTCATGAACGGGAAATCCAGGCCCCACCAGGCCAGGCCGATCACCGGCACCCAGATCAGCTGCTGCTTGAGAAAGAACTTCAGAAACGGCGCCCGGCGGTTGAATACCCGCTGCATGGCCAGGATATCCACCCAGCTCTGGTGGTTACTCAGCACCAGATACCAGCTTTCGCGCTTGAGGTTTTCCGCCCCGGTCACCTGCCAGCGGGTACCCTGGGTCAGTTTCATCCAGCCGGTATTGCAGGCCACCCAGGATTCCGACACCCAGATAATGGCCTTGGTGCACAGCACCCGGAAGCCCTTGTGGGGCACGATCAGCTTCAGGATGGCGGGAATGTACAGCAGCAGGCACCAGAACAGGGTGTTGATGCCCAGCAGTATGGAATTGAGAATGCCGATCAGGGGCGCAGGCAGAAAGCTCAGCATGGTAATCCTGTTATAGGTTATTGGTTCCGAAGGCCTGCATCATAGCAATCGCCGGGGCACTTGGGCAGTGGCCCGAAGTGACCATTGTGCCGGTCATCTGTGACGGATTTGCCATGGTGCCGGCACCACTGCCGCCCTATCCTTACCCCATTCCCTGAACAGCAGTCGATGATGGAAGGCCCATGCCCAGTGTTCTGAAAACGGTCCGCAATACCGCCTCCGGTCTCACCCGGCAGGGTGCACTCTACGCCGGCAATGCCTTTGACCGGGTATTCCGCGCCGCCAGCCTGGTACAGGCCGGGCAAACCCCGTTCGAAACCCTGCACAGTGACGGCCTGGTGAGCCTGCGTTATTACCCGCCGCTGCAGGAGGACTTCATCGAGCTGGACGGCATGGTGATTCCGGTAGAACGGAAAACCCACCGCACCCCGATTGTGATCATCCCGCCCCTGGCGGTGAACATGCTGATCTACGATTTGTTCCCCCAGCGCAGCCTGGTGCGGTTCCTGCGGGCCAAGGGCTTCGAGGTGTACCTGATTGACTGGGGCATCCCCAAACGGGAGCACACCCACTACAACATGCACACCTATGTGGCGGAGTTGCTGCCGGCCTACCTGAACCGGGTGCGCGAGCACAGTGGCGAGCAGGAGTTGTCGCTGCATGGCTGGAGCATGGGCGGCATGTTTACCCTGTTCTATTCCGCTTTAAGCAAAGACCAACATATCCGCAACGCCATCGTGCTGGGCCTGCCCATCGACAGCCATGCTTCGGGCGCCATTGGCTGGATGTACCAGCGCATTGCCGATGTGGCGGAGGTGGTGCGCAAGCGTACCGGGTTCAAGCTGCATGACCTGAAACCCCACTGGTTCTACACCCCTGGCTGGGCCAATACCATCGGCTTCAAGCTGACCAATCCGGTAGGCAGTGTGATGGGTTACTGGGAGCTGCTGGTGCGCCTGGGTGACCGGGAGTTTGTGACTAACCATGCCACGACGTCGGCTTTCCTGGACCGGATGGTGGCCTACCCGGGCGGGGTGATTCAGGACACGGTGGTGCGGGTGTGGATTGATAACCAGCTGGCGAAGGGGCAAATTCAGATTGGTGAGGATTTTGCGCGGCTGGAGAATGTGAATGCCAACTTACTGGCGATTGCCGGCCAGGAGGATACGTTGGCGACGCCGGGGGCGGCAAAGCGGGTGATGGACCATGTCAGCTCTGCGGACAAGACGTTCCGGGTGGCACCGGGTGGGCATATGGGGATCCTGGCGGGGAGCAAGGCGCCGCGGGCTTCGTGGTTGGAGCTTGCGGAGTGGCTTTCGGTTCGGTCTGACTAAATTGGGTTATGGAGATTGCCGGCATATGGCAGGGTTAGGCCTTCCAAAAAAAGCTCCTTGCGGCACTTCCCTGTGGCGCTTCTGCTCCGCCATCCATGGCTCCGCACATTTTTGGAAGGCCTAACCCTGCCACATGCCTCCGCTGACTGCTTTCGGGCCCTTTTGCTCTTCGTGCTACCTGCGTTTTTGATCTTACCGCCATGACTTAGGGGCTTTCCTGCCCTAAACTTCCATCCATGAAATCCATTGATATATTGAACCTGGACTTGCGGTCGCTGGTGACCTTTCTGGCTGTGCTGGACGAGGGGAGTGTCTCTCGGGCAGCGGTTCGGCTTGGGGTCAGTCAGTCGGCGGTGAGTCATACCCTGGACCGGCTTCGGCAGGCGTTCGGGGATCCGTTGTTTGTGAAGTCCGGGCGGGGGATTGTGCCTACGGACTATGCCTTGCGCACCGGGCCTCATATCCGGCAGTTGCTGGACGATGTACGCACGCTGCCTTCCGGGCCGCCGTTTGATCCGGCGACGGCGGAGTTTACGTTTACCGTTGCCGCCAACGACTATCAGCGGGATTTGTTGCTGCCGGGGTTGGCCGGGATTCTGCGGGAGCAGGCGCCGGGGATTCATTTGCAGGTGATTCCCTCCGGCATTCCCAATGCCGATCTGCTGCGCAAGGAGGCCTGTGACCTGGTGATCAGTCCGTTCGCGCCGGAGGCCACAGACATCATGCAGCGGGGCCTGATGGCAGACCGGATGGTGGTGTTCTATGACCAGAACGAACGGCAAGCGCCGGCGGATCTGAAGGAGTACATGGCCGCGGACCACATCACCGTGCTGTTCGCCACCGGCGAAAAACCAGGGCTCGACAGCACCATGGAAGCCCGCGGCATGAACCGGCACAGCGCGGTGACGGTGTCCAACTTCTCCGGGTTGCCAGCGTTCCTCAAAGGCACCACTCTCCTGGCCTCGGCCCCCGAACGCATGAGCAATGGCCTGATGCGGGACTTCGAGTACGTGCCGCTGCCGTTCCAGTACAACCCGTTTACCCTGCTCATGCTCTGGCACCGCCGCCACCAGACCGACCCCGCTCACCGCTGGGTTCGTAACCAGCTGAACTCCGTCGCAGCCACCATGAATGGGCTGAACAATTAATCAATCAATTTCATTCATGTATTGCATGAAAGCTCGGGCTGTTATTTTTGGGGGCTTATCGTCCTAGACTTCCACTTCGCAATAGGTCGGCAGGTGTGGGGACGTCCTTCCGAAACACGCTCCTTCGGCACGTCCATGTGACGCTTGAGCTCCGCCATCCATGGCTCCGCACAGTTTCGGAAGGACGTCCCCACACCTGCCTCGCAAACATCATCATGGGCCCCACATAAACCATGCTCGCACTGACAAGTATCTGGACAACCATTCTGCTGGCGGCTGCCGTGGCTCTGGGCCCTATGGCTACGGACATGTACCTGCCTGCACTTCCCCAGATTGGCAGTGACTTTGGTGCTGGAACCGATCAGGTACAGCTGACCCTCAGCCTGTATGTTGTCGGGTTTGCTATAGCCCAACTGATTTGCGGCCCCTTGGCTGACCGCTTCGGCCGTAAGCCGGTCATGATTGGCGGCATGGTATTGTTCGCCGTGGCCAGCATAGGCTGCGCGCTGGCCAGCAATATAGAGTCCCTGCAGATGTTCCGCTTTTTGCAGGCCTTGGGCGGCTCTGCCGGCCCGGTGCTGGGAAGAGCCATCGTTCGTGACGTCTATCAACCGAGAGACGCCGCCAAAATCCTGGCTATGCTGGGCGGCATGATGGCGCTGGCACCGGCAATCGCACCAACGTTTGGCGGGCTGATTGTCGCCCATATGGACTGGCACTGGATCTTTACGGTCATGGCCGGCTATGCCCTGATCATGATCGCCATCATCGCCATCGGCATCCCGGAACCACTAAGCCAGAACAACCGTCAGCCTTTTCGCCTGGGCAGCCTGTTGCGTAACTACCGCAAAGTCAGCGCCGACCTGACATTCGTAGGTTATACCCTCACCAGCGCTGCAATTTACGGCGGTATCTTCGCGTTCCTGTCCGGCTCAGCGTTCGTTCTGATTGATGTTCTGGGCGTGGCCCCGGAACATTTCGGCCTGTACACTGCAGTGACTGCCGGCGGCTACCTGCTGGGCAACATGACGTCCATCCGGCTAACCAATCAGCTCCACCCGGACCAGGTCCTGCTCTACGGCCTGGTAACCACCGTAGCGGCGGGAATGGCCATGGCCTTACTGGCCTGGAACCAGATTTACAGCCCCTGGGCGGTCATCCTGCCCCAGACCCTGTTCATGGTTGGCACCGGCATGGTATTGCCCCAAACCATGGCCGGCGCCCTGGCCAACCACCCCACCATGGCCGGCTCCGCCTCTGCGCTTCTTGGCTTCATCCAGATGAGTGCCGCCGCCACCGCAGGTGCGCTCGTCGGCCATCTACACGATGGCACGCCACTGGTCATGGCAAGCATCATCGCCACCTGTGGCGCCCTGGGCTTAATCGGCTATCTGCTGATGGTGCAGCGTTACCCGGCACAAGACTTCGAAACCCAGGCTGCTGCAAAGTAGTACTGGACGCGTTCCGGTAATGACAGGGGCTTGGTTGGGGGACGGCGTTTCGAAAATTTGCGGAGCCGTGGGTGGAGCGCGATAGCGCTTCACGGGCTGGCCAGGGATGGCCTGCCCAGGACTCTCAGTGCGACGCAGGAGCAATTAGCACTGAGAGGCGGAGCAGAAGCGCCCACGGATGGCTTGAGCGTTTTTCGAAACGCCGTCCCCCAACCAAGCCCTCTCCCCTTTCTCTAAACCCCTACAAACCGCATGGATGAAAACTCATCCAAACTAGGCTACATAGAGTAAGTACAAATTCCCGAAACCAATCAGCAAGGAGCAAACCATGGCGAACAACGTAACCCTGGACGGCAACCCCATCGAAATCGACGGCAAATTCCCCCAGCCCGGTGACAACGCAGCCCCCTTCACACTCACCAGCAGCGGCCTGGAAGAAGTGAAACTCGATAACTGGGCCGGCAAACGCAAAATCCTGAACATCATCCCCAGCATCGACACCGGCGTCTGCGCCGCCAGCACCCGCAAATTCAACGAAAAAGCCGGCGGCCTCGACAACACCGTCGTCCTCGTCGTCTCCGCCGACCTACCCTTCGCCGCCTCCCGCTTCTGCGGCGCCGAAGGCCTGGACAACGTGGAAACCCTCTCCACCTTCCGCAACTACGCCTTCCAGCAAGACTACGGCGTAGCCATCCAGAACGGCCCCCTCGCCGGCCTGTGCGCCCGTGCGGTCGTGGTACTGGACGAGAACAACAAAGTTATCCACAGCGAACTGGTCAGCGAGATCAAGAACGAGCCGGATTATGATGCGGCGCTGAAAGTACTTTGATACCCCCAGCCCCGACCGAACCGCCTCTCGCTCTGGAGTGATGGCGGTTTCCCCCCAGTGCTGGGACGAAGGGGAGGGGATGGCTTTCCAAAACTGTGCGGAGCCATGGATGGCGGAGCTCAAGCGTCACATGGATGTGCCGAAGGAGCGTGTTTTGGAAAGCCATCCCCTCCCCTTTGCATGCACCAAAAGCCAGACCTGTTAGAATCCCGCCACACTCAGAACCAAGGCACCCAACTCGACGTGCACAAAAACCTGCAAAACGCCTCCCTGGGCCGCCAGCTCTACCACATGACCTGGCCCATGCTGTTCGGCGTCCTCTCCCTGATGACCTTCCAGCTCACCGACAGCTTCTTCGTCGGCCAACTGGGCCGGGACCCACTGGCAGCCCTGGGCTTCACCGTGCCCATGCAACAACTGGTCAGCGGCATGTACGTGGGCCTGGGCATCGCCACTACCGCCATCATCTCCCGCACCCTGGGCCAGGGCGAAGACCTGCGCGCCCAGCGCCTCGGCGGCCTGGTGATCGCCATTGGCGCCGGCCTCGCCCTGACGCTTTGCCTGTCGGTCTGGCTACTGCAAAGCGTAATCCTGGACCTGCTCGGAGCCGAACAGGCCCTGCGCCCGGTGATTCGCGAATACTGGGCACCCTGGCTGCTGTCGGCCTGGACCGGCGCCATGGTGTACTTCAGCTACGCCGTATGCCGGGCCAACGGCGACACCCGCCTGCCCGGCTATATGATGATCATCACCAGCCTGCTCAACATTGCGCTGGACCCGCTGTACATCTTTGTCTTTGGCTGGGGTCTGCCCGGTGCCGCCTGGGCTACCATCACCGCCTTCAGTATCGGCGCCCTGATTGTGTTTCCCACCTTGCTCAAACGGGCCTGGCTGCGCTTTGACCTGCTCCAGCTGCAACTGGCCCAAGCTGTCCGCCAGCTGGGTGGCATCATGGCCCCGGCGATGGTCAGCCAGCTGATGCCGCCCATCTCGGCCATGCTGGCTACCGCCCTGGTGGCCAGCTTTGGTTCCGCCGCCGTGGCGGCCTGGGGCCTGGGTACCCGGCTGGAGTTTTTCTCCATTGTGGTGGTGCTGGCGCTGACCATGTCCATGCCGCCGATGATTGGCCGTATGCTCGGGGCCGGTGAGCTGGAGAAGATCCGCAAACTGGTGCGTATTGCCGTGCGCTTTATCCTCGGCTGGCAGCTGTTTATCGGGCTGGTGTGGCTGGGCGCCTCGGGCGTGGTATCTACCCTGTTCAGCCCGGATGCCGATGTACAGGACACTCTGCTGAGTTACCTGCTGCGGGTGCCGCTGAGTTACAGCGGGCTGGGGGTGTGCATTCTGATGGTATCGGTGAACAACGCCCTGGGCATGCCCATGCGGGCGCTGCTGATTTCCACCTTGAGGCTGTTTGCCTGCTACCTGCCGCTGCTTTGGATTGGCGGGCAGGTATCCGGGCTGACCGGCCTGATGACCGGCGCGCTGATTGGCAACCTGCTGGCCGGTGCCATGGCCTATAGCCTGTACCGGCAAGGTATGAACCGGCTGCGCCGGCCCGCATGATGCAGCTCAGGCGAAGCGGGCGCGGAAGCTCTCGGGCATGGGGGTGACTTCGCGGGTTTTGTAGTTGAAGAACACAAAGCCGTATTTGGCCAGGGCAACGGGCTGGCCGCTGTCGGCCTTGGTCACCCGGAATACGAAGTCGCCGCCGTATTTGTTGAAGTCCATCAGGCCCACTTCAAAGCGCAGCATGTCCGGGTAGAAGGATTCGCCCTGGTACATGGTGGCCAGGTCGGTGACGATGATGCCTGAGCCATCCTCGCCGCCTTCTTCAACGCCGTATTCCACCAGGAACTGTGCGCGGGCTTCGGAGAGCATGGAGATCAGGGCGTCGTTACCCAGGTGGTTGGCGCCGTTGATGTCGGTGATTCTGACCGGCATCCTTGTTTCGAAGCAGAAGGTGTCATCCGGGAATTCGAGTTTGATTCTGGCCACGGCGGGGTTCCTTGGTTTGCGCTTTGGTGTTGGGGCTGCATCATACTCCTACCTTTGTCCCTTCTCATCCTGTGGGTTGTTCGGGTATCTTGCTAAACACCATGCGCATTAACTCCGGGTATTTGTGGCGCTTGGGGAAGGGCTTTCCAAAAACCGCTCCTTACGGCACATCCCTGTGGCGCTTCTGCTCCGCCATCCATGGCTCCGCAAATTTTTGGAAAGCCCTTCCCCAATCCCCACTCTAACCCTGTGCGCGCACCAATAATCTAATAAGACATTGAGAGACATATGGATATTCGCCCTGCGGCCACCCTGGTTCTGACCCGAGATACTGACAACGGCATTGAAGTCCTGCTCCTGCAACGCACCTGGGAGGCAGTGTTTCTGCCGGGATATTTTGTGTTCCCCGGCGGGGCGGTTAACCAACAGGAGCCGGAGGCGCGGGCGCATTCGATCGGGATTGAAGATGCCGCTATCAGTCAGACCATGAGCCTGGATGAAGGTGGCGCGGATTACATGTTGGCGGCGGTTCGGGAGTGTTTTGAGGAGGCGGGGATTCTGCTGGCTCAGGAGGGTTCCGGGAAGCTGGTGGATTCCGGTCATGCGGTGCATGGTGAGCGGTTTGCGTTGTTCCGGGAGGAGGTTTCGCTGGCGCAGTTGTGTGAGAAACATCAGCTGACGTTGCCGCTGGACCGGCTGGCGTATCTAAGCCACTGGGTAACGCCGCCGGGGCCGCCGCGGCGGTTTGATACGCGGTTTTTTGTGGCGGTGGCGCCGGAGGGTCAGGTTGCCAGTCATGATGGCACCGAGACCATTGACCATGTGTGGATTTCGCCGGCGCAGGCGTTGGAGGAGCATCGGGGCGGGCAGCGGTTGTTGGGGTTGCCGACGATTCGCACGTTGCGGGTGTTGTGTGATTTCAGCACCACCGCCGAGCTGATGCGCTATGCCCACGCCAATCCGCCGGAGGCATTTCCGACCGACCCGTGGCCGGCACTTCGCAAGGGCCAGCCGGTGCTGCTGGAGCCCAATGCGCCGGCCTACGACGAGGCGGTGAAGCTGGACCCGGAAGGCGAAGGATCCACCCGGGCGGAGATTGTTCCGGGTGAGCCGGTAGAGGTGGCGGCCGGGGTGATACGGCTGACGGCGCCGAATCCGGGCATGATGACCGGGCCGGGTACCAACACCTACATTCTGGGCCATGAGCGGTTTACGGTGATTGATCCGGGGCCGGCGAACGAGGCTCACATCGAGCGGATTCTGGAGCTGACTGGCGGGGTGGTGGATCAGGTGCTGACCACCCATACCCATATGGACCATTCGCCGGCGGCCCGGGTTTTGAAGGAACGCACCGGCTGCCGGGTGTTCGGCTGGCCGGCGCCGGATGCGCCCAGCCACGACAAGGCCTTCAGCCCGGATGATGAACCGGGGCACGAAGACCTGGTTGTTACCGAGGCCGGGGTTCTGAAGGTTCTGCACACGCCCGGCCACGCTTCGAACCATCTTTGTTTTCTGTTGCTGGAGCAGGAGTTGCTGTTCGCCGGCGACCACATCATGCAAGGCTCAACGGTGGTGATCAATCCGCCGGACGGCGATATGAAGGCGTATGTGGAGTCTTTGTACGAACTGCTGGAAGAACCGGTACGGTTTATTGCGCCCGCCCACGGCTTTCTGATGGGCCAGCCGGAGGCGGTGATTGATTATCTGATCACCCACCGGTTGTCACGGGAACACAAGATTTTCCGGGCACTGGAAGCCCTGGCACCGGTTTCCCTTAAAGATCTCACCGCCAAGGCCTATGACGATGTACCCGCGGCCATTCATGGCCTGGCGGCCCGTTCGGCCCTGGCGCACCTGCTGAAACTGGAGGCCGAGCACAGGGCGTTCCAGAAGGATGAGCTCTGGCACACCGTGCACCCGGCCTGACCAGCCGGGTTACTTCTTGGCGATCACCCAGACGGCGTGAACAATACCCGGGATATAACCGAGCAGGGTGAGCACAATGTTAATCCAGAAGTGCTTGCCGATACCTACCTGTAAAAAAACACCTAACGGCGGTAACAGAATCGCAATCAGAATTCGCAAAAGGTCCATACAGTTATCTCCCTGGTCAGCGTATAACGGTTCATATCATTGCAAGATAGCACTGTTATACACAACAGGCCGGCCAATATCCGGCCCTGAATCATGAAAGTGGCATTAAAGCTTCGTCACAGCGGTATTCATGACACCCCGCGGGCCCTATGCTTGGGCCGATTGGTCAAGGTACTTGAGGACTTATGCTGTTTCCCAAACGCGACTACCCCGCAAACTGCACCCTGCTCACCTGTTTTTTGCTGGCGCTGGTGCCAGTAGGCGCTGGTGCTGATACCGGCAGCTCTCAGACCGGTACGGCGCTGCCGGCCCCACTGATCGCGCAGCTCGCGGAAGATGAAAATGTCGAAGATGTGGTTCAGTCCGAGCCGCGCAAGATTGCCCCCAACGTCGACTTGAAGAAAGTGGCGCCCATGCCGGAACCGGAGCCAGAATCGGAATCGGAACTGGCAGGGCCCGAACCAGTACCCTCGGAAACCTTCACCCTGCTGGGCAAGGAAGTCTTGCCCGGAACCTCTACCCGCCTGGCATGGTCCCCTAATATCCAGATTGCCGGGCTGTCCCAGACCACGCCGGTTCTGGTGGTAAACGGTGCTCACACCGGCCCCACCCTGTGCCTGACCGGCGCGATTCACGGTGACGAACTGAACGGTATCGAAATTGTGCGCCGGGCCATGTACGACCTGGACCCGGCCAAGCTGAGCGGCCGCGTGGTGGGGGTTCCCATCGTCAACCTGAGCGGTTTCCAGCAGGGCAGCCGTTACCTGCCAGACCGGCGAGACCTCAACCGGTACTTCCCCGGCCGCCCCGACGGCACCCTGGCAGACCGGATTGCCCATTCCCTGTTCACCGATGTGATCGGCCACTGCGACATGCTGGTGGATATCCACACCGGTTCCCTCAAGCGCACCAACCTGCCCCAGCTGCGGGCCGATATGAACAACCCGGAAGTGGCCGAGTTCACCCGGGGCTTTGATCGCATGGCGGTGGTGCACAGCAGCGGTTCACCGGGCATGCTGCGCACGGCTGCGGTCAACGCGGGCATTCGCGCGGTAACCCTGGAAGCGGGGGAATCGCTCCGCATCCAGGAACACCAGATTGAAGCCGGCGTAAACAGCCTCAACAGCCTGATGGAAAAGCACGGCATGATTTCCCGGATGTTTGTCTGGGGCGATCCGCAGCCGGTTTACTACGACTCCACCTGGATTCGCGCCCAGCATGGCGGCATTCTGTTCAGCGATGTGGATCTGGGTGACCGGATTTCCGAGGGTGAAATCCTCGGCTACGTGGCCGACCCGATCACCAACGAACAATACCCCATCCGCTCGAATTCCAACGGCCGGGTAATCGGTATGGCGGTAGACCAGGTGGTGATGGCCGGCTTTGCCGCCTACCACATTGGTACGGAGGCAGAAGTACCGGGAGAGTAGTATGCTAGGCGTTTGATGCACTGACCCCCAAGGACACCCCGTGGCTGCAGATAACGCCGGCATGCTGTCGAAAATTCCGGGCCTGGCCTATATCGGCCTGGTGCTGACGCCGCTGTTCTGGGCCGGTAACGCCGTGGTGGCCCGGGCCACCGTGGAACACATTCCGCCGTTGTCCATGTCGTTCTGGCGCTGGGTAATCGCCCTGGCACTGATCCTGCCGTTCGGACTACCTGGGCTCTGGCGGCACCGGCAGGTGATCCGCCAGCATCTGGTGACACTTCTGGTGCTGGCCACCTTCAGCGTAGCGGCCTTCAACTCCCTGCTGTATTACGCGGCGATGACCACCACCGCCACCAACATCGCCCTGATCAATTCCACCATCCCGATCTTTGTCGCCCTGCTGGCCTGGCTGTTGCTGGGGGAACGCACGCGGCCGGTCCAGGCCCTGGGTATCGGGCTGGCCATTGTCGGCATACTGATCGTGATCGGGCGGGGGGATCTTCGGATTATTGCCCAGCTGCAAGCCCAGCCCGGGGACCTGATCATGGTGGCGGCGGTGTTCAGCTGGGGCGTGTTCTCGGTGCTGCTGCGCAAACACGTCGTGCCCCTGCCGGCGCTGACCTTTCTGACCGCCCAGATTCTGCTGGGCACCCTGGTCATCCTGCCGTTCTATCTGGGCGACCTGCTGTGGTTCAGCGGCGGTTTCGAACTGTCCGGAAGCACCGCCCTGCCACTGGCGTTCTTTGCCATCTTCCCGGGCATTCTGGCCTACGCGTTCTGGAACCACGCGGTGCACGAAATCGGCCCGGCCAACGCGGCCATTTTCATGTACCTGACGCCGGTGTTTGCTTCCATCCTCGCCATCCTGTTCCTGGGCGAGTCGCTGGGGCTTTACCACCTGTTCGGCGCCCTGCTGATCCTGGCCGGCCTGCTGCTGGCCACCCGGGTGGGGCGGCGGCCGCCGGTATACCAGAAGTAGGCCTCAGCGCTGGTTCAGGGCGGTTTCAATACGCTCCAGCACCTGCGCCAGAACGGCTCTGGGGCAACCGATATTCAGGCGCATGAAGCCACTGCCCGGATCACCAAAGGAAATACCCGGGTTCATGCCCACCCCGGCTTGCTGCACGAAGAACCTTTTCAGCCCGGCATCGTCCAGCCCCAGCCCCCGGCAATCCAGCCACATCAGGTAGGTGCCTTCCGGCCGGGATACCTTGATTCCCGGCAACCGCTCCGCCACCTGCCCGCAAACATAATCCCGGTTGGCCTGCAGATAGGCCATCAACTGGTCCAGCCACTGCGCGCCGTGGCGGTATCCGGCTTCAAAACCGGTCACGCTGAACGGGTTGCACTGGGGCAGGTGCATGGAATCAAACACCGCCTTCATGGCCTGGCGCTGCCCGGGGTCGGTAATCACCAGGGCAGACAGCCCCAGGCCCGGCATATTGAAGGTTTTACTGGGGGCTACGGCGGTGATCACCGCGTCCTCCGGCCTGGCCAGTTTGGCCAGCACCGTATGAGCCGGCTTGTCGGGAAAAGTCAGGTCACAGTGGATTTCATCCGAGAGAATCACCAGCTGGTGCCGGCGGGCAATATCCAGCACCGCTTCCAGCTCTTCCTCCGACCAGACCCGGCCCACCGGGTTGTGGGGGGAACAGAGCATCAGAATCCGCGCATCGGCCCGGGCGGCACACTGCTCCAGGTGTTCCAGGTCCATCCGGTACTGGCCGCTGGTTTCATCCAGCCACAGCGGGTTCTCGATCACTTCCCGGCCGCTGTCCCGCACCGAGCTGAAGAACGGCGGGTAAACCGGTGGCTGGATAATCACACCCTCACCGGGCCCGGCGTAGGCCATGCAGGCGGCATGCAGTGACGGCACCACCCCCGGCGCCATCAGAATCCAGTCCCGCTCGATGTGCCAGCCGTGGCGATTGGCAAACCAGTCGATCATGGCCTGGTAGAGGCTGTCCGGAAACAGTGTGTAGCCGTACACGGGATGCTCGGCCCGGGCTTTCAGGGCCTGGGTAACCGCCGCCGGGGCGGCGAAATCCATGTCCGCTACCCACACCGGGATCACATCCTCCCGGCCGAACACGGCCCGGCGCACATCGAACTTCACGGAATGGGTGTTTTCCCTCGGGATCGGCTGGTCAAAATCCGCAGTCACAGGCGTTCTCCATTGATGGTTTTTCGCTGCCCGATACCAACGGCCACTTGCCCAATGGCCGGGGACTTGCGAACCTGTCGGCTTTGCTAACAGGCCGCTTCGGCACTCGCTATCGGAACCCGCTATGATCGCGCAAATCCTGTCCACCATGCTACCGGTGTTCCTGATCGCCGGCTGCGGCGCCCTGTACGGCCGCTACCGCACGCCCGACATCCAGGGCCTGAATGTGCTGAACATGGAACTGTTTGTGCCCATGCTGGTGTTTGCGGTGCTCGCCGACCAGCAAGCTCCCTTGCAGGAATACGGCGGGCTGGCCCTGGCCGCCACGGTGATTGTGCTTGGCTCCGGGGTTGTGCTCTACCCGCTGGCCAGGGCACTGGACCTGAACCTGAAAACCTTCCTGCCGCCCATGATGTTCAACAACTCCGGCAACATGGGCATCCCCCTGCTGGTGCTGGCCTTTGGCGAAGCGGCGCTGCCGGCCGCCATTGTGCTGTTTATCGTGGAAATGCTGCTGCACTTCTCGGTGGGCCTGTACATGCTGGACCCCCACACCTCGATCGTGAAACGTCTGCGCCTGCCCATCGTATTTGCCAGTATTGCCGGCCTGGCGGTGAATTTCAGTGGCGTAGCCCTGCCCGGCTGGCTGCTGGAAACCCTGAACATGCTGGGCGGCGTGTGCATTCCGCTGATGCTGTTTGCCCTGGGGGTGCGCATGCTGGATGTGGACTTCAGCGACTGGAAACTGGGGCTGATCGGCGCCATCGCCTGCCCCGCCAGCGGGCTGCTGCTGGCCTGGCCGATGATTGCCATGCTCGACCTGCCGGGCCTTCAGGTCGCCAGCCTGTGGGTGTTCGCGGCACTGCCGCCGGCGGTACTGAACTACATGGTGGCAGAGCAGTACCGGCAGGAACCCCACAAGGTGGCATCGCTGGTATTATTGAGCAACCTCGGCAGCCTGGTGGTAATGCCGGTGGTGCTCGGGCTGGTATTTTCCGCCGGCTACGTATAACCGGGTTTCAACCCACGATTTCGATTTACCAGGTACGGTATTCCATGTCTGAAGCAGTAGCAGTTGTTCGCGCCTCCCGCCCCAATTTCCTGGTACTGGCACCGCTGTGTGTCGGGCTCGGGCTGGCCGTGGCCTGGCAACAGGGTGAACCACCCGCCTTGCTGGATACCCTGCTGGTGTTCATCGGCGCGGTCCTGGCCCATGCCGCCGTTAACCTGCTGAACGAGTATGAAGACTTTGTCTCGGGCCTCGACCTGACCACCCGGCGAACGCCGTTTTCCGGCGGCAGCGGAGCCCTGCCGGAAACCCCCTCGGCGGCCAAAAGGGTGCTCCTGGCCGCCCTTGGCACCCTGGCCCTGGTGATTGCCATTGGCCTGTATTTTCTGTGGCTGCGCGGCCTGCCAATGTTTGTGCTGGGCGCCGCCGGCGTAATGCTGGTACTCACCTACACCCGCTGGATTACCCGCTCCCCCTGGCTGTGCCTGCTGGCCCCCGGTATCGGCTTTGGCCCGGTGATGGTGCTGGGTGCACTGATTGCCCTGGGCGCCCGTCTGGATGCCACCGCACTGGTGTGCGCCGGCGTCGCCCTGCTGCTGGTGAGCGAGCTGCTGCTGATCAACCAGATCCCCGATGCCGAGGCCGACCGCAAAGCCGGCCGCCGGCACCTGGTGATCACCCTGGGCCCCCGCGCCGCCAGCAAGCTGGTCGCAGCACTGTTGTTGGGCAGCTTCGGGCTTATTGCCACTGCCGCCTGGCTCAACCTGATACCAGCCTGGAGCCTGCTGGCGCTGCTGCCACTGCCCGTTGCACTGTGGCTGAGCCGGCAACTGCCAGCGTGCCTGGATAACCCCGCCGCGCTGAATCAGGTACTCGGTGCCAACGTCGCCGTACTGCTGTCCACCCTGGCCTTGCTGGTGCTGGGCATCAGCCTCTGAAAGCCGCTGGTTTCACTTGCAACTGACTGATCTATAGCCGATGGTTAGAGGCAAACATTTTGATATGGAGATCTGTTGATGAGCGTCCTGCTTCTGGTTCTCAGTGCCCTGGTGCTGATCTATTTCAGTATCGGCGGCAAAACCGCCGCGATCGTGATGTCCGTCGCCACCCTGATCGGGGTGGCCAACGACGACTGGCACATCCTCAGCTTTCTGGTTGGCGGTATCCTGCTGGCACTGGCCCTGCTGATCACCCTGCCCGGAGACCTCCGCCTCGACAAGCTCAGCCGGCCATTGCTGGGCTGGGTCCGCAGCCGCTTGCCCAAGCTGTCGCCGACCGAACAGGAAGCCCTGGCCTCTGGCTCTGTAGACTGGGACGGCGAACTGTTCTCCGGCAAGCCGGAATGGAACAAGCTGCTGGACGCCGCCCCCGCGCACCTGACCAGTGAAGAGCAGGCATTTCTCGACGGCCCAGTGGAAGAGCTGTGCCAGATGCTGGACGACTGGCAGATCACCCACGAACACTACGACCTGCCCGAAAAAGCCTGGAAATTCATCCGTGAAAACGGCTTCTTCGGCCTGGTCATTCCCAAGGAAGACGGCGGCCTGGGCTTCTCCAACACCGCCCATTCCGAAATCGTGATGAAAATCTCCACCCGCAGCGTATCGGCTGCAGTCACCGTGATGGTGCCCAACTCCCTCGGCCCGGGCGAGCTGCTGATGCACTACGGCACCGACGACCAGAAGCAGCATTACCTGCCGCGCCTGGCCGGTGGCGAAGAGATTCCCTGCTTTGCCCTCACATCGCCGGTGGCCGGCTCCGACGCCGGCGCGATTCCGGATAAAGGCATCGTCTGCAAGGGCGAATGGAACGGCAAGGAAGTACTGGGCCTGAAGGTCACCTGGAACAAGCGCTACATCACCCTGGCCCCGGTGGCGACCCTGATCGGCCTGGCCATCAAGGTGTATGACCCGGAAAAACTGCTGGGCGGCGACGATGACATTGGCGTGACCTGTGTGCTGGTACCCCGCGACACCGACGGCGTACACGCCGGCGCCCGCCACCTGCCCATGAACACGGTATTCATGAACGGCCCCACCTGGGGCAATGAAGTCTTTATTCCCATGGAACAGGTCATCGGCGGCCAGAACATGCTCGGCAAGGGCTGGAAAATGCTGCTGGAATGCCTGTCCATCGGCCGCTCCATCTCCCTGCCAGCCCTCGGCACCGGTGCCGGCAAACTGGCCAGCCTGGCTACGGGGTCGTACGCCTACACCCGGGAACAGTTCGGCCGCTCCATCAGCCAGTTTGAAGGCGTGCAGGAAGCCCTGGAACCCATTGCCGGCTACACCTACATGATGGACGCAGCCCGCCTGCTCACCGCCGGTATGCTGGACCGGGGCGTACGGCCTTCCGTGCCCTCGGCCGTGCTGAAATACCGCAACACCGACCTGATGCGGGAAGTGATCAACCACGCCATGGACGTCGTAGCCGGCCGCGGCGTGATCACCGGCCCCCGCAACTTCCTGGCCCGGGCATACCAGGCCGTGCCCATCGGCATTACCGTGGAAGGCGCGAATATCCTGACCCGCAGCCTGATGATCTTCGGCCAGGGCGCCATCCGCTGCCATCCGTTTATCGTCGAGGAAATCGAAGCGGCCGGCATGGAAGACGAAGACAAGGCCGCGAAGAAATTCGACGGCATCTTCTACCGCCACCTGGCCCACACCACCCGCAATGCCCTGCGCGCATTGGTGCTGGGCCTGAGCAAGGGATGGCTGGAAACCGCGCCACGCCACGGCGACATCGAGAAATACTACCGCCAGCTGGGCCGTTTCTCTGCGGCCTTCGCCCTGATGACCGACGTCACCCTGCTTACCGTAGGCGGTGGCCTGAAAGCCCGCCAGCGCTTGTCTGGCCGCATGGCCGACTGCCTGGTGCAACTGTACTACGCCACAGCGGTGATCAAGCAATGGCACGAAGAAGGCTACCCGGACGACCAGCGAGACCTGGTGGAATGGTGCCTGCAAACCTGCCTGCACGACCTGCAGAACTCCATGCGCGAAGCCATCATCAACTTCCCGGTCCCGGCCCTGCGCTGGCCGCTACGGTTGCTGGTGTTCCCGCTCGGCGCCACCGGCCTGAACGGCCCGGATGACAAGCTGGGCGCGAAGGTAGCGGCGACCATTGTGAAAGACACGCCGGTACGCCAGCGCATCAGCCGGGGTACCTTCATCAACATGGATCCGGACGATCCTCTGGGCCGCGTTCTCAACGCCTACAAACTCGCCAACGAAACCGCCGACATGCGCCAGCGCCTGCACGAAGCCATCCGCAGCCGCGACGAAGACGAGCTGGACGGTATCGCCCTGTTGATGGGGCATCAGCGCAAGGAGCTGGTGGACTGGGCCTGTGCCGAGGGCATCGTAACAGCCGACGAGTGCCCGAAACTGGAAGAAGCCCTGACAGCCCTGTACGACGTGATCCGCGTAGATGCGTTTGATGCTGATGGCCTGAAAGCACTGGCCAAAGCGGCGACCGGTAAGCGAAAAGTTGTCGAGCGGTCTTCGGATTAGGGTTACTTGTATGGGTGGAGGTCAATCCTTGGCGGGAGGGGGCTCCAAAAACCGCTCCTGCGGCCCCCCTCCGGGGTCCGGCCCGCAATCACAGATTGCGGTCGCTCAGCTGTCGCATGAAGCTTCGCTTCATAAGCGCTCGGCTGAGCCCATGTGGCGCTTCTGCTCCGCCATCCATGGCTCCGCACATTTTTGGAAGGCCTACCCACCAAGGACTGCCCCGGACTATTTAGAGGGGCCGCCCCGAAAATCCGGCTTGAACAAAGCGAACTGCACGGAGCATAACTGAGCAGGGCGGGGGTGTCTGTCCGGAAATTTGCGGAGCCATGGATGGCGGAGCAGAAGCGCCCATGGATGGCTCGAGCGTTTTCCGGACAGACACCCCCGCCCTGCTCACAACACGAGAACTCGCAGGCTGCTAATACGGAGCTGAACGTTACTCCCCCCGAAGCCCACCCCGAATTGCCTCGTCAACCAACCACCGCCGTAACGTCTGAATCCCACGTTCCCGCCGGCGGCTGGTTTTCCAGGCAAAGTAGAACTTGTCGCCGGTCACCACCGAATGGGTCGGTAAACGAACGAAGTCTTCGGAATCCTTCCGGGTACTCAGCATATAGTCGTTGGTCAAGGCGATGCCCTGGTGAAAGCGCGCGGCCTCCAGCGCCAGCAGCATGTGGCTGAAATGCTGAACACGGGCAGCAGACGGCAACGGCTGCTCCACATCCCGAAACCACGCCTGCCAGTCACCGGCGGGTTTGTCGAAGATGCTGTGGGTCGATAACAACGGAAAGCGCGCGATATCCTCCGGCGACACCGGACTCTCATCCCGCCCCTCCGGCTCCGCGTCACGCCCTAACTCTCGCCGGATACGCTGCCAGTAATCCTGGCTGCACACCGGAAACAACCGCTCCGTGTACAAATGCTCATAGCTGTAGGCCGGCGCCGCGGTGTGGATGGTGATAAAACAATCCGCCACCCGATCCGACAACACCGGGTTCTCGCTGCTCATCTCCAGAGCCAGGTCGATCTGCGGGTGCAACCGCTGCAACTCCGGCAACCGCGGCACCAGCCAGCGCACCGCAAACGAACTGAACACCGACAACCGCAACCGGGACTCCTCATGCCCCAGTAACTGCTCACTGGCCCGTTCAATCTGCAACAGCGCCGACCCGACCGCATCAAAATACTGCCGGCCTTCGTCGGTCAGCGTCACCGTCCGACCGGAGCGCCAGAACAGCCGTTCGCCCAGATAAGTCTCCAGCTGTTTGACCTGGTGACTGACTGCACTCTGGGTGATCGACAGTTCCTCGGCGGCAGCCGAAAAGCTGTTTAGCCGGGCAACGGCTTCGAATACGGGGAGGGCTTTGAGTGGGGGTAGTCTCATGGCGGCCTGCTATCGAATTTTCTAATGACCGACTAATAATGATCATTTTATCGGATAGTTAAACACACCTAGAATCCACCTCCAAGGTTCGGGAGTGTGTCGGGGGACTTGCTTCCGAAAATGTTCGTAGCCATGGATGGCGGAGACAAGCGTACAAGGAAGTACTCGCAGCGGTTTTCGGAAGCAAGCCCCCCCGACACACTCATGCACCAAACCAGCGGATTTCAGGAAGGAAAAGGAGCACCAAAGTGTCAGGCAAAACCGTCAACAGCGCCATTCTGCTGCTGGTCATCGGCAACGCCATGGCCATACTCTCGGACGTCTTCATCAAACTGATGGACCCCGGCGCCCCCGTCTTCCAGTTCGCATTCCTGCGCTGCGTACTCACCCTGGTGTTCCTGCTGCCGCTGGCCCGCAAACTCGACACAGGCAACCTCTTCGGCGGCCTGAAAGTCCACGCCATCCGCGCCCACATCCACCTGGTCGGCATCGTGTGCATGGTGATCGCCCTCACCAACCTGCCGCTGGCCACCGCCAACGCCCTGTTCTACGCCGCACCGATACTGGTGATGGTGCTGTCGGCCGTATTCTTCCGGGAAAAACTCACGCCCCTGAGCGTCACCGCCGTGTTCAGCGGCTTTGCCGGCATCATCGTGATACTGCGCCCGGTGGAGTTCAACTGGGCCGTCATCGCTGCCCTGGGCTCGGCCTTTGCCCTGGCCATCAACGCCGTCATGGTGCGCCAGCTGCCGAAAGAACAAACCACCGTGCACAAGCTGTTCCTGAACTACCTGCTGATCATACCGGCCGCAGCCGCACTGGCATTCTGGGAAGGGGCAACGTGGAACCTGCAGATCCTGGTCAGCGCCGCCGGCTCGGCCCTGTTCATCCTGGGTTACAACATCACCGTCTTGCTGGCCTACCGGCAGGTGGATGCCAACCAGGTCACCAGCGCCGAATACACCGGGCTGATCTGGGCGGTGGCCATTGGCTGGATCTGGTTTGGTGAGGTGCCGGACCTGTGGTTCCTGGCCGGCAGCATGATGATCGTGGTGCCGTTGGTACTGATTGGCCTGCGGCACCGGAGACGGCGTTCACCGGCCTGGGGCTTTAACCCCGCCAGCCGGGAAACACCGCAGAAAGAGCTGGAACCCGGGTTCAGCGGGTCTGCTCAATGATCGCCTGGGTATCGCGGATAATCCGCGCTACCCGATGCTCCGGCGGCAGACGGTCGTCGTAGCCGTAGCTGGTGCGGTATCCGTTCCGGTAATCGTCACGATACCGGTAGTGATCGTGGCGGTCCCGGTACTTTTCCTGTTTGTAGCGCGCTTTTTGCCGCTTCTCCCAGTATTTTCGATCATGGTCCCGGCTGTAGTGCCGGTCGCCGCGATGATCGCGGTCCCGCCATTCCGAGCGCAGGTACTTCTTCTGATGCCCCGGCGGCAGCGCCTTGCCCCGTTCCAGCTGTTTCTGGATGCCCGGCGGGTGGCCATGGCCACGGTAGCCGTCTGCCTGTGCCAGGCCGGCAAAGCCCAAGGCGACAATCAGGGTACTGCTGATCAGTAGTCGTTTCATGATGACTCTCCCATCTGTTGACCGACTGAAACCATGCTATACGGAAACTTTCCGTGAAGCCTTGCCGTCAGATTACCGAACAGAAGGGTGTTGTCAGCGCCCGAAGGGCGAATTTGCACAAGCTTTACACCGGTTGACGTTTAACGGTCCTTAACCGCGACAGGTTCGTTGCCAAGCAGGTGCGTTTCTATCGCAAAGGTATGCACACAGTCGTCGCCCAATGCCCGCAAAGACTCCGCCAGCCGCAGCAGATACTCGGAATTCGGGCCGCTGGGCCCGGCGGCAGCGGCAATCTGGGCGGCGATATCCGCTTCCGGAGCCTCGCCCAGAAACGCCTCGTTATCCTCCGTGGCGATGTACACCAGCCCCTCGGCGTGGCTGCCGTCGTCGAAGGTCATGGTGGTGCTGAAGCGCAGGTAGCCGTTCTTCTCCCGCACATCCAGGTACTCGAAGACATTGGGCGATACCCGGTAGGCCATGCCTTTGCATCGGGCTCCGGGCTGCTCAATCAGGGTAACCACCCGCCCCGGTGCTTCCGGTGTGCCCCGGTGGTCGTGGGAACCCTGCCAGAACCGCCGGGCCCAACCGCGAATAGTGGCCGGGCGTTGTTCCAGAAACGGGAAATCCACCTTGTAAATCAGCGAGCCATAGCCAAACAGCCATACCGATTCGATACCCTCAAAGTTGTACCTGGCCCGATTGTGGTCGATAGTATTAGCAGTCATTCCTGTCCTGACATATCCGGGAGACGTTTCAATTGCAGGTTTTTCATTCAATCCGGCTGGCATTTCTGGCCAGCTTTGCCGGCTGGCTCATCCAGTGTCCGGTTAGCGCAGCCGAGCCGGACAGCCAGCCAATACCCACCTACAGCGTGGTGGTTCAGGATATTGATTACTATCCCATCTACAAGGCTGATTTAGCCAGTAACGAGTATTCCGGTTACCTGCGGGACCTGATGGATGCCTTTGCTGCGGCCGAGGGTATCCGCTTCGAGTACAAGGTGCGGCCAGTGCGCCGGATGATCTGGGAGTACACCCGGGGCCTGTATGACTTCGCCCTGCCCGATCACCCCAACTGGAACAAATCCGAAAAACTGGGCATGGAGCTGAGCTATTCGCCGCCGCTGCTGCACTTTGCCGATGGCCTGTACGTGTTGCGGGAAAACGCCGGCATCACCCGGGAGCAGATGGCCGACTACGGCACCATACACGGCTTTACCCCGTGGAAATTCCAGGACCGGATCGACCAGGGCGATGTTGAACTGATTACCGCATCATCGCCGGAAAACCTGGTGCTGATGGCGCTGGCCAGTCGGGTAGAAGTGATCAACCTGGCGGCGCCGGTGGCGGAGTACCATTTCCGCAACCTGGACGCGACAGGGCGCTTTGAAACCGCGGCCCACCTGCTGCCGGTCAGCCTCAGCAGCTATCATCTGTCATCTGCCCGGCACCCGGACATCATCAACTCACTGGCTGATTTTCTTGAGCAGAACCCCGAAATTCCACAGCAACTGCAGGAAAAATACCGGTTTCCGGCCTTACCTTCAGGCGACTGAAGCCATAAACCCGGCAATACCGGTCAGAACGATTTCCGCCGCCATGGCCGAGAGAATCAGGCCGCTGATCTTCGACATGATGTTCAGGCCGGTCTTGCCCAGGGCTTTTTCCAGGTAGCTGGACAACCGCAGCAACACCGCCAGGATCAGCAAGCCAGACACCAGCCCCAGCAAACCGCCCGCCACTTCCGGCACCGCCTTGAGTTCAGCACCGTAAACCAGGATGGCACCAATGGTTGCCGGGCCGATCATCACCGGAATGGCCAGGGGCACCACGGCGATGTCATCGCGGTCTTCATCCGGCAGGCCGGTGGCATGGTTGCGGGTACCGCTGTTCACCAGGCTGATGGCGGTCAGGAACAGCAAGCTGCCGGCCCCGATGCGGAACGAATTCAGGGTAATGCCGATGGCGTTGAACAGCAGCGGGCCGGCAAAGAACAGGATCACCCCCAGAATAAACGCCGACACACAGGCCCGGCGGATGATCGACGCCTTCTCGGCTGCCGGTAACCCCCGGGTAAGCGCCAGGAACATGGTGACCACGAAAAACGGCGCCAGCAGGAACAGGAAGCGAATGGTGCTGCTGAGGTAGGTCGAGAAAAACGTTTCAAGCATTGAGGCAAATCCGGCACAGGTTTAAAGCCGGTAAGCATAGCGCCGGTTTGCCGGTTCTGCCGTAAGGAAGAGAACCTATGATCGGTGCTCAGCGTTTCTTGATGGACGGCTTGCGGGGCTTTCCGGGTTTCGACGGTTTGCCCTTCGGGCCGGGGCCTTTTCGGCCTTTGCCTGCGGGGGCTTTTCCGCCGGGCTTTGCTCCGGCCCTGGCCGGCTTGCCACCAAGCCCCGGGCGGCCACCCTTCGCTGCGGCAGGCTTTTTACGGGGCTTGTTACCGGCCGGCGGCGAGGCCTCCGACGACGAATCCCGGATGGCATCGAACAGCACCGCCAGTTCCTGTTCAGTGAGATCCCGCCAGGCCCCTACCGGCAGCCCCTGCAGGCTGACGTTCATGATCCGCACCCGCTCCAGCCGGGTGACCTCATAGCCGAAATATTCGGCCATGCGGCGGATCTGGCGGTTAAGGCCCTGTACCAGGATGATGCGGAACACAAACCGGGAAACCTTCTCGACCTTGCAGCGCTTGGTCATGGTGCCGAGAATCGGTACGCCGTTACTCATGCCATCGACGAATTCCCGGGTGACCGGCTTATCCACCGTCACCAGGTATTCTTTCTCGTGATTATTACCGGCGCGCAGGATCTTGTTCACCAGGTCGCCGTTACTGGTGAGGAAAATCAGGCCCTGGGAGTCTTTATCCAGCCGGCCGATGGGGAAAATCCGCTCGCTGTGGCCGACAAAGCGCTGGATATTGTCTTTCTCGGCGCTGTCGGTGGTGCTGACGATGCCCACCGGCTTGTTCAGGGCGATAAAGACCAGATCTTCTTCATCCCGGGGTTCCACCACCTGGCCGTTCACCTTCACCACATCGCCCGGCAACACCTGGTCTCCCACCTGGGCCCGGCGGCCATTGATGTGAACATTACCCTGTTCGATGTAGCGGTCAGCATCCCGGCGCGAGCACATGCCGCTCTCGCTGATGTATTTGTTCAGTCGGGTGGAGGTTCTGGTGTTCATGGAGCCCTGCCGGATGCCTGGAAATGGGATAACTCACGGTCGAATGCGGGCATCATCCCACCGGGTGGCCGCTACGGCAACCGGCAAACCGCGGCTCGCTCTCCGAACTATCCCAGTGTTATCTGGAACTTACACCAGCATTAGACTAAAGAATTAGGTAGTTTCACTAACACCATTAAGCATGCTTTCTTGTTTCGCTGTTAGAATATGGCGCTTTTCTGTTCGCCCCATTGCCGACAAGGTCAGGAACCGGGGCCGTTAACCGCATAACAAGAGGTGGATCATGTCGACCGAATCCAGGATTCGTTGCCCAAAACTTAGCAAGCGTATTATGAGTGCCCGAGACGCTGCCAGCCTGATCCCCTCCGGCGTGAACGTGGGCATGAGCGGCTTTACCGGCGCGGGCTACCCGAAAGCCGTGCCCCAGGCCCTGGCCGAGCACATCCGTGACCACCGCGCCCGTGGCGAGAACTTCCGCATCAGCGTATGGACCGGCGCCTCCACCGCCCCGGAACTGGACGGCGCGCTGGCCGAAGTAGACGGCATTGAAATGCGCCTGCCCTACCAGAGCGATCCCACCTGCCGCCAGAAGATCAACGAAGGCAAGATGGAATACATGGATATCCACCTGTCGCACGTGGCCCAGCACGCATGGTCCGGTTTCTTCGGCAAGCTGGATATTGCCGTCATCGAGGTGGTGGGCATTACGGAAGATGGCCGACTGATTCCGTCGTCATCCATCGGCAACAACAAAACCTGGATTGACCAGGCCGACAAGGTCATCCTCGAAGTTAACCACGGCCAGAGTGCCGGCCTTGAGGGCATGCACGACGTCTATTACGGCACCGCATTGCCCCCGCGCCGCAAGCCGATTCCGATCACCAAACCGGACGAGCGCTTTGGTGAGAAGTACCTGATGTGCCCGCCGGAGAAAGTGATTGCGGTAGTGGAAACCAACTCGCCGGACCGCAACTCCCGTTTCAGCGACCCGGACGAAAACTCCCGTCGCATTGCCGGCCACCTGCTGGACTTCTTCGCCAGCGAAGTCGAAAAGAAGCGCCTGCCGGCCAACCTGCTGCCGCTGCAATCCGGCGTCGGCAACATTGCCAACGCTGTGATGGCTGGCCTGAACGAAGGCCCGTTCAACAACCTGACCGCCTACACCGAAGTACTGCAGGACGGCATGCTGGAGATGCTGAAATCCGGCAAACTGGCGAAGGCCTCAGCCACCGCCTTCTCCCTGAGCCCGGAAGCCAACCAGGAGCTGGCCGACAACATCGATTTCTACCGGGACCGCATTGTGCTGCGTACCCAGGAAATCAGTAACCATCCGGAAGTGATCCGCCGCCTGGGCATCATTGCCATGAACGGCATGATCGAAGCCGACATCTACGGCAACGTGAACTCCACCCACGTGATGGGCACCCGCATCATGAACGGCATCGGTGGTTCCGGCGACTTTGCCCGTAACGGTTACCTGTCGGTGTTCATGACCCCGTCTACCGCCAAGGGTGGCTCTATTTCCACGATTGTGCCGATGGTGTCCCACGTGGACCACACCGAACACGATGTGCAGATTGTCGTGACCGAACAGGGCCTGGCCGACCTGCGCGGCCTTCCGCCCCGCCAGCGGGCGCTGAACATCATCGAAAAGTGTGCGCACCCGGACTTCCGCCCGCGCCTGCGGGACTACTTCGAACGCGCCTGCAACAGCGGCCGCGGTATGCACACCCCGCACTTGCTGGAAGAAGCCCTGAGCTGGCACCACCGCTTCGAAGAAACCGGGCAGATGTAACCCGGTTTACAGGGCCAGCCACTGCGCTGGCCCTGTTGCAATGGTCAGCCGGCCAACGCCGGCTCGCCACCCTGCTCCATTACCTCTGCTGCTTCACACACATACTGCTCGGCATCAAAGAGCCGGGTCTGCTGCCGGAACTGCCAGGTAAAGCCCGGCCACAGTGTGGTGTTCTTGCCGTTCTCGTTCACGTACCAGCTCTTGCAGCCGGTCTGCCAGACAGAATCCCCCAGCTTGGCGTGAATCGAGGCGTTGTACTGGCTGAAGGCGTCTTCTTTCACTTCCACGCTCTTCCAGCCCCGGTGCTGCATTTTCTTCAGGGCATCCAGCACGTACTGAACCTGGGATTCGATCATGTACACCATGGAACTGTGGCCGAGGCCGGTGTTCGGGCCCATCAGCATAAAGAAATTGGGGAAGCCGGCCACCGTGGTGCCCTTGTAGGCTTCCGCCCCTTCGCGCCAGGCATCGAGAAGATCCTGGCCGCCACGGCCGAAAATCATGCCCCGGGGAATCGGCTCCTGGGCCTTGAAGCCGGTGCCGTACACGATGCAGTCCACCTCACGTTCAGTGCCGTTGTTATCCACAATGGTGTTGCCCTTCACTTCACGGATGCCATCGGTGAGCACATCCACGTGATCCTGGTCCAGCGCCGGGTAGTAGTTGTTGGAGATCAGCACCCGCTTGCAGCCGAAGTGGAAATCCGGCGTGACTTTTTTGCGCAGTTCCTTGTCCTTGATCTGGTTGCGGATGTGGCGGCGGGCCTGCAGTTCACCGATTTTCAGGATGCGCGGGTTACCCACAAAGCCCAGCACCCGGGCTTCCAGCATCCAGTAAATGCTCTGACGGAACGCATTCAGGGTTTGTGGGAACCGGCGGAACATGGCCCGCTCCAATGGCCGGATTTCCCGGTCAGGCTTGGGCATGATCCAGGGCGGCGTGCGCTGGTACAGATCCAGATGCGCGGCATCCCTGGCGATCTCCGGCACAAACTGGATAGCCGAAGCGCCGGTGCCGATCACCGCCACTCGCTTGCCACGAAAATCATAGTCGTGGTCCCAGTTCTGGGAGTGGAAGCGAGTGCCGGTGAAAGACTCCATACCCTTGATATCCGGGTACGCCGGCGTGCTCAGGCCGCCCATGCCGGACACCAGCACCTCGGCGTGCAGTTTGCGGAATTTGGGCAGGGTTTTGTCACTGCGATCCAGTGAATCTCCTGGCTTGAGGCCCTGCTTTTCCATATAGGCCCAGAGTTCGGGGCTGTCGCAGGTTTCGATGGTCCAGGCACCGGTTCTTTCATCCCAGCGGGCACCGGCTACGTGGGTGTTGAGCTGGATGTGCTCGATCAGGCCGTACTTTTCCGCGCAGTGGCGCAGGTAGGCTTTGATCTCCGGCTGGGTGGCGAACATCCGGCTCCAGTTGGGGTTCTGTTCGAAGGAGAAGGAGTACAGCGCAGATTGCACGTCGCAGGCACAGCCGGGGTAGTGGTTTTCGTGCCAGGTGCCGCCGATGTCGTCGCTTTGTTCGAGGATCACAAAGTCGTGAAATCCTGCTTCCTTGAGTTTGATGGCCATGCCGAGGCCGGAGAAGCCGGTGCCGATGATGGCGATCTGGGCGGTTTGTGTCATTGCTGCACTCCTGTGTGGCCTGTTTGGGCCTTGCCTGTTGTTGTTTCGGTGGTCATCATGACCGGTAGACACATGTATACCGCCATGAGTAGACACTTGTATACTCCGGTTCGGGTGTTTGGCCTTGGGTGACAGATTGTTGGCCTGTGTAGCCTCGGGGTTGGGTGCTCCGGATCTACTGGCCGCTGGCTTCGGGGGGTTGGTTGGTTTGGGGGGAGGCTGTCCAAAAACCGCTCCTTGCGGCACCCCTTCGGGGTCCGGCCCGCAATCACAGATTGCGGTCGCTCAGCTGTCGCATGAAGCTTCGCTTCATCAGCGCTCGGCTGAGCCCATGTGGCGCTTCTGCTGCGCCATCCATGGCTCCGCACATTTTTGGACAGCCTCCCCCCAAACCAACCGTTAAACTATTGTGATAGCCGTCTCCCAGATTGAACTGTTTGGAAGGAATCCATACGCCAATGTTCGAGAGTCCGCTCTGGTGGAGCTTTCGAAAATGCTTGGAGCCATGGATGGCGGAAAGCAAGCGTACAGGGACGTATTTACAGCGGTTTTCGAAAGCTCCACCAGAGCGGACTAACTCCCGACGTAAGAGGAACAGATGCAAACACTGGCCGGCGGAAAACTGAAACTGGTTCAGGCCGCTCTGCGGTTGATTACCGAAACGCGGAGCCTGACGTCGTTGGGGCTGCGGGAGCTGGCTCGTGAGGCGGGGTTGAATCCGAATACGTTTTACCGGCACTTCAAAAGCCTGGATGAATTCGGGCTGCAGGTGCTGGGGTATATCGCCGAGGATATGAAAACCGGGGTGCGGCAGCTGCGGCAGATGGCGGATTCTTCCGAGCAGGCGTCACACGATACCGTCACTTTTGTGTACCGCTACTTCCTCGCCAATCCGGCTGCCACCACCGTGGCTGTTCGTGAGCTGCACGGGCCGTCGCCGGTGTTGCGCCGGGCTTTGGAAGCGCAGCTGGATGCCAGTGCCCGGGAGATGGCGGAGGATATTCTGGATCGGGGCCTGGTACCGGGTGTGGAGGCCGCTGTGGTGCATGAGGTTTCCCACATGACCATTCGCTACATTCTGTTCCGGGCCATGGACTACATTGAAAAGCCGGAGCAGCGGGAGCGGATTCAGGTGGAGACAGAGCGGTTTATCAACCGGCAGTTCCGGGGTGCGCTGCTGGAGGGGGTTGAGGTGGAGAATCTCCTGGCGCTGCAGGCACAAAAAAGCCGCGGGGCCTGAGCAGGCACCGCGGCAAGCAGGATCGAAGGAGTAGTTCGATCAGTAAAGCTTGGCCAGGGATTTCTTGGCGAAGGCTTCCACTTCGTTCAATCGGCCTTCTTTCACTTTCACCAGCCATTCCGGGTCTTGCAGCAGGGCGCGGCCGACGGCAATGAGTTCGAATTCGCCGTTGGTCATGCGCTCAACCAGCTCGTCGATGCCTGACTGTTCCACGGCTTCTTTTTTGCTGGCGAAGGTGCCGCTGATGAAGTCTTCGGTCAGGCCTACGCTGCCAACAGACATGGTCGGCTTGCCGGTGAGTTTCTGGGTCCAGCCGGCCAGGTTCAGGTTGGAACCTTCAAATTCCGGTTCCCAGAAGCGGCGGGTGGAGGCGTGGAAGATATCCACACCGGCATCCGCCAGCGGCTTCAGGAACTGTTCCAGTTGTTCCGGGCTGTCGACCAGTTTCGCTTCATAGGCTTGCTGCTTCCACTGGGAGAAACGCAGCATAATCGGGTAATCCGGGCCTACGCGATGGCGGACTTCTTCGACGATTTCCACCACAAAGCGCAGGCGGTTTTCCATGCTGCCGCCGTATTCGTCGTCACGCTGGTTGGTGCCTTCCCACAGGAACTGGTCCAGCAGGTAACCATGGGCACCGTGGATTTCCACGCCGTCAAAACCGAGGGCCTTGGCATCCTGGGCGGCATCGCCGAAGGCTTTGATCACATCCTGGATGTCTTCCTTGCTCATCGCCTTGCCGTTGGGCTTGCCCGGGGCAAACAGGCCTGAAGGGCTGTAACCGGGAACAGACGGATCCGGCTCGATACCTTCTTTGCGCACCGCGCCCACGTGCCACAGCTGCGGGAAGATGGCGCCGCCGGCTTCGTGCACGGCATCAACCACCTGCTTCCAGCCCGCCAGGGCTTCGTCACCATAGAAGGCCGGCACGTTCGGGTAACCGTTGGCAGCGGCGTGATTCACTACCGTGCCTTCGGTGATGATCAGGCCGACGCCGGCTTCGGCACGGCGACGATAGTAATCGACCACATCCTGACCCGGTACGCCGTTGGGTGAGAAATTGCGGGTCATCGGAGCCATGGCTACGCGATTGCGCAGCTTGAGGTTGTGAAGTTCAAACGGCTCAAACAAAGGACCAAGATTCATACTCATGTGATGTGCAACCTCATTAATTTGGTTTCGTAAAGCAACCCTATTCAATCCGGTTTCAAAATGCAACCCTATTGGGTACACTCCCTTACATGGCCAGAAAACGTTTTGATGATTCCAGTTGCTCCGTCGCCCGCGCCCTCAATGAAGTGGGCGACTGGTGGTCCCTGCTGATTGTGCTGCATGCAATGTACGGCACCCGACGGTTTGTGGACTTCCAGCAGCAGCTGGGCATCGCCAAGAACATCCTGTGCGACCGCCTGGCCAAGCTGGTGGATAACGAAGTGCTGCGCAAGGAAGACGTGGGCGAGCACGGCTCCCGCTTTGAATACCGCCTGACCGAAAAAGGCCGGGACCTGTTTCCGGTGGTGGTAGCCCTGCGCCAGTGGGGCGACAAATGGAATCCGGCGCCAGACGGCCAGCCGCTGGATCTTCGTGACCGGGAGAGTGGCCAGCCTATCCAGGCCGTGACGGTTCAGAACGCCAAAGGCGAACCCTTGAGCATCCGGGATGTGTTGGTGGCGGAAGACCTGGAGAAGGCCAGCAACCAGGGCTGACTATACGAAGTGTCCGAAGCGCCTCCGTTTTTTTGAGTTGGGTCAACCGTGCCGCCGAAGCCTGCCGGGGTGGCGTCCTTAATTGTCTTAAATCAAGTTTTCCCTTTCCCCAGCGATTACCCTCACTCCATCGACTTTTAATAAGTGAGGAAATGGCTATGTCTCGTACTTTCAAACTCGGTGTTCTGGCTGCGGCCGTGATGGCTGTTGCGCCGGCTGCTCAGGCCTTTGAAGCTGGCGACTTTGTTCTGCGTGCGGGTGTTGTGCATGTGGCGCCGGATGATTCCAGTGACCCGCTGTTGGTAACCGGATTTGGCCCGCTTGATGGCAATCAGGACCTGCTTGCTGGAACTGAAGTTGGCGTTGATGCGAATACTCAGCTGGGTATTCGTGCTACTTACATGTTTACCGATAGTCTGGGTTTGGGTGTATTAGGCGCAACTCCTTTCAAACATGATATTAAAGGGGAGAGCTCACTGTCTGGTGCCGGTAAGTTAGGTGAAACCAAACATCTGCCACCAACCATTACCCTGCAGTATTTCCCAATGCCGAGCAGTTCCAAATTCCAGCCATACGCTGGTGTTGGTGTTAACTACACGACTTTCTTTGAAGAGAAAACCAACTCAACATTGACTGGTTATGTGGATCAAACTGCCAACGCTGCCTACGGCACGGCTATCGGCACGGTGACTGACACAAAGCTTGATCTGGACGATAGTTTCGGCGTAGCTGTGGAGCTGGGCATGGATTACATGCTGAGCGAGCAGTTCGGTCTGAACGCCGCCATCTGGTGGGCTGATATCAACACCGATGCAACGGTATCGGCTTACGCTGGTGACACCAAAGTCGCTGAGGCAACTACCGAAGTCGAAATCGACCCCATGGTCTACATGGTAGGTTTCACCTACAAGTTCTGATCCGGAGTCTCCCCGGCAGCACGCGCCTCACGGAGCTGCCGCAGGAACCACTCTCAGAACACAAAAAAGCGGGACTCTTCAGCCCCGCTTTTTTTATTGTCCGGAAAACCGGATCAGATCACGCGCTCTGGCGCTGGGCCGGGCGGCCAGTTCTGCCCTGCCCCTGGCCTCGACCTTGTCCTTCGCCCTGACCACCACGGCCACGACCGCCGCTACGACCAGCCGGCTTCGGGCCAAAGCTCTTACCATTGCCACCCTGAGGGCGACGATTCCGCGCCTTGCTCGGGTCTGCTTTGGCCTTGGGCTTCAGCGGCAGGTTGTTTTTCGGCTCGAAGCCTTCCACTTCCTTGCGCGGCAGCTGCTTCTTGATCAGCTTTTCGATGCCCGCCAGCAGTTTGCCTTCATCGGCACTCACCAGCGACAACGCATGGCCACTTTCGCCGGCGCGGCCGGTACGGCCGATGCGGTGCACGTAGTCTTCCGGCACGTTCGGCAGTTCAAAGTTCACTACCTGCGGCAGCTGTTTGATGTCCAGGCCACGGGCAGCGATATCAGTGGCTACCAGCACACGGACTTCGCCAGCCTTGAAGTCGGCCAGCGCACGGGTACGGGCACCCTGTGACTTGTTGCCGTGAATGGCGGCGGCGGTGATGCCGTCTTTTTCCAGCTTCTGGGTCAGGCGGTTGGCGCCGTGCTTGGTGCGGGTGAATACCAGCACCTGGTCCCAGGCGTTGTCACGCACCAGCTTGCTCAGCAGCGCGGTCTTCTGGCTCTGGTCAACCGGGTATACCGACTGCTTCACTTTCTCGGCGGTGGTGTTGCGGGCAGCCACTTCCACCTGTACCGGATTATCCAGCAGGCCCTGGGCCAGGGTGCGGATCTCGTTGGAGAAGGTGGCAGAGAACAGCAGGTTCTGGCGCTTGGCCGGCAGCAACGCAAGGATCTTGCGGATGTCGCGGATAAAGCCCATATCCAGCATGCGGTCGGCTTCGTCCAGTACCAGGATTTCCACTTCGTTGAAGCGCACAGCGTTCTGCTGGTACAGGTCCATCAAACGGCCCGGTGTTGCCACCAGTACGTCCAGGCCCTTGCGCAGCTTCATCATCTGCGGGTTGATCTTTACACCACCGAAAACCACGGCGGCCTTGGTGGGAACGTATTTGCTGTACAGGTTCACGCTGTCGTGTACCTGCGCGGCCAGCTCACGGGTAGGCGTGAGAATCAGGGCGCGGGGGCCTTTGCCGGTGCGGGGGTTTTCCGCCAGGCGCTGCAACAAAGGCAGGGTAAAACCAGCGGTTTTACCGGTGCCGGTCTGGGCCGCGGCCATTACGTCTTTGCCAGACAAAACGGCAGGAATCGCCTGCAGCTGAATGGGAGACGGGGTTTCATAACCCTGATCGGCGGTGGCACGGACCAGCTGCTCGGACAAACCGAGGGAAGAAAAACTCATATACGGTGTACTCTTGATTGATTCTGCCTCCACGAACACCGTCGTCGGCGAATGCGGGCAGATGCCATGAAAGTCATGGAATAAAAGACGACTACGGTCACGCGCCGGGTTCGGGGTGACGTCCTCTGACAGGTCGTATGGATGGTTCGCAAAGCGGCCGTTGGCCGGAAACTGCGGAATCCCTAGAGGCAGGATGCAGGCACGGTAACAGAGCACCCGGCAAATAGCTATAGGTGGTTTTTATTAGCAGGCTTTCATTTATGCAAAAACATGGAACTCCCATGAATGTCTCCGGTCACTAGCCGCCGTATGCCAATAAAAACCCACTGGATTCCGGAGATTCCATGCTCAGCGTAGGCGTTGGCCCCCTCAGCCTGTCCATCGGGCACCTGCTTCTGGTGCTGGCCTTTGTGGTCGCCCTGATTGTAGGCGCCCTGACTGGCCGTAAAGAGAAAACCCCGGTCGCCGGCACGCTGGCCGATATCTTCCTGGTCGCCATGGTCAGTGCCCGAATCGGCTTTGTGGTGCGGTATTTTGGCGAGTATCAGGGCGACTGGCTGGGCATGATCGACATCCGCGACGGCGGTTTCGATATGGTGACCGGCCTGGTTGTTGCCCTGGCGTTCACCGGTTACCTGATGTGGAAACGGGCCGCCATGCGCCGGGCACTGGGCTCGGCCGTCGCCGCCGGGCTGATTACCTGGGGCGGCATCAGTGGCCTGATCGCCCTGATGAACCAGCAAACCCAGGGCCTGCCGGAAGTCGCCCTGACCGACCTGAACGAGCGCCCGGTAGACCTGGCCAGCCTGGCCGGTGACAAGCCCACGGTGGTGAATCTCTGGGCCACCTGGTGCCCGCCCTGCATCCGCGAGATGCCAGTGCTGGAAGAAGCCCAGAAGCGTTATCCGAACGTGAACTTTGTCTTCGCCAACCAGGGCGAGCACCCGGAAACCATCCGCAAGTTCCTGATGGAACAGAACCTGAACCTGAGCCACGTACTCAGCGACAGGCAGAACCGGTTTGGCCGGGTAGTCGGCAGCCACGGCTTGCCAACCACCCTGTTCTATAACGCCCAGGGCCACCTTGTGGATACCCACATGGGCGAACTGTCCCGCGCCAGCCTGGCCCGGAGCCTCGAACGCTTCGACCCGGCTTACCTCAGGCCAGCCACAGGGTCAGACTGAAGCCCAGAAGGCTGGCCGCGCCCAAACCGCACAGAGACAACGGCAGACTCCAGCGGAAGGAGGCATCCCGGGCCCGGTATCCGGTCAGCCGTTCCATGATCAGGGCGTTGGCCGCAAAGGGTGTGCCGAAGGCAGTAATACCCCAGCCGGTAACCATGGCAATCGCCAGGCCCAGCTGGGCCGCGGTTGGCCACAGGGAACCCAGAATGCCGCCCACCAGGGTGGCAATAATAATGGGGTTCATACCCGCCAGCCCGGCGGCAAAGAACGCCCAGGGCACACCAGCGGCCAGCAGGGCCCAGAGCCACACCGGCAATTCCGGCTGACCACTGATCTGGCCCAGTACCACGCCGCTGAGCACCGCCCCGATAAAGGCCGAACCACCCACAATGGCCAGTTCGTTGCTGACATTGGCCATGCTGGTCATGGGCGGATTTTGCCCTCGCAGCCATCCCAGAACCCGGTACAACAGCACCGCCCCCAGGCAGCTCAGAGCCACCGCATGGGCATAGCTCAGCCCGAACTGATGGCTGAGCCAGAGTACACCCACACACACCGCCAGAATCAGGCCACCAAATCGCAGCCAACTGCCCGCGCCGGCACCAGTACCGCCCTGCTCGGTGTTTTCCAATGGTTCCGGTTCACGCCAGCGTAATCCCGCCAGCAGCATCAGCACAGAAAACGGCACGGCCAGGGACAACAGTGACAACAGGCTCACCTGGGGCAACAAAGTCAGGGTGAGCACCACCGAGATAGACAGGGGCGAGAACGAGGGTGCCACGCCGAACCCCCGCAAAACAGCTCGCGTGGCATTGCGGGTAGATTCGGAATCGCCATTGCGACGGATACGCTCCCCCACCAGGCTGCCCACCACAGCGACCGAACCAAAGTTCAGGGGAATGGATACCAGCGAGGTACCGAAGGCCAGGCTCAGATAACGGGTCAGCGGTTTGCCGCCAAACAGGCTGGAAGAAATCTGTTGCAGGTCCTGTGTGCGGGCCAGCACGTTCGACAACAGCATCACCGCCAGCATCAGGCCCGCCAGGCGGGTCATGTTACCGGCGGCGGTTACGATCAGCGCCGGGTCGTAGCCCAGCGCGAAGATCAGCATGGCCAGGGCCACCACAAACACCGCACGGGGCACGTTACGCATGTCCTGCCAGCCCAGAAGTATCGCCATACCAGCCGCCGCCGCACCCAGCAACGGCATACCGGGCAGCAGCGAAAGCACCGCCGCAGTCAGGGCAAGGTAGGCAAAGGCCGAACGCAATCCGGTAGGCAAGGTGGTGTCCTTATTCGAACAACGGAAAGCCATTATCGTAAGGATGCTAAGGGCCCTTGCCTATCAGCATTTGTGATAACACAGCCCTGAGCTATGCCGGGGAGGAAATCCACAGGGTTGATCGGTGCGTAGTTTTAACAGAGAGTAAGATCTATATAAATTCACGACATAAGAAAAAAGGATGATCCATCATGCAGTCCGGATGGAAATTCACCCTCGGCCTGTCCGCCGTTTTAATGATGCTGGGCGGGTGCAGCGAGCAGCAGGAAACGCCCGCCCAAAGCACCGGGCTCAAGCCGCCCTCGGAAACCGGTATTCTGAAGGTCGCCACCCGAAACGGCTCGACCACCTATTACCTTGACCGGCACGAGAACCCTGTCGGCCCCGAATACGCCCTGGTCTCCGACTACGCCCAGGCCCGTGGCTGGGAGGTGGAGTGGACCATGCTGGACTCCACCGCCGATGTGCTCGCCGCCCTGGAAGCCGGCACTACCCACCTGGCGGCCTCCGGCCTGACCCACCTGCACAGCCGCAACGAGCTGTTCACTCCGGGGCCGGCCCACACCGAGATCACCGAGCAACTGGTCTGCCACCGTGACGATCGCCCCCTGCCCCGCAAACCTGAAGACATTCAGGGAATTGATATTGCAGTCACCGCCGGGTCTAGCTATGTGGACACACTGAACGAACTGGCCGGACAGCATCCGGAGATTGAATTCCGGGAAGACAGCGAGCGCACTACCGAAGTGATCCTGGCTGAAGTGGCAGACAGGAATGTGGGCTGCACCGTGGCAGACTCCAACATTGTGCAGGTGATGCGCCGGCACTTCCCGCACCTGGAAGTGGCCATGAACCTGACCGAAGGACGTAACCTGGGCTGGTACCTGCCTGCCGGCTCAGACGAGTTGGCAGCAGACGCCCGGGAGTGGATGAACAGCAAGGAAGGTGACGAAGCCCTGGGCCGGATGGAAAACCTCTACTACGCCTATATCGGCGACTTCGACTTTGTCGACTTGCGGGCCCTGAACCGGCGGATTGAAGACCGGCTGCCGAACTACATCGACCTGTTCCGGGCAGCCGAGCAGAAAACCGGCATACCGGCTGACCTGCTGGCAGCGCTTTCCTACCAGGAATCCCACTGGAACCCGAAAGCCAGGTCGCCCACCGGCGTGCGGGGCATCATGATGCTGACCCTGAATACCGCAAAATCCCTGGGCGTGACCAACCGGCTGGACCCGGTTGCTTCCATTGACGGCGGTGCCCGCTACCTGGCCGACCGCCATCGCCGCCTGCCGGAAACCATCCCGGAGCCGGACCGCACCTTCCTGGCCCTGGCCAGCTATAACATCGGCCGCGGCCACCTGCTGGATGCCCGGCAATTGGCCCGGGACCTGGGCAAGAACCCGGATTCCTGGGAAGACATGGAGAAAGTACTGCCCCTGAAAGCCGACAAACGCTACTACCCCAGCACCCGCTATGGCTACGCCCGGGGTTACGAACCGGTGCACTACGTGCAGCGTATCCGCAACTACCGGGACATTATCCGGCCAGCGTTCCAGTAACTCAGGAGCCGAACAGGGCCGAGCGCAGGGGCCGCAGGAAACCGGTACTCTGGGACTGTCCGGCCAGGCTGCGTTGGCCGTCGAATTCCAGGTAGCCATCTTCGATGGGCTCGAAGCGCAGGATCTTCACATCGGTGAGGTAATCCTGCGAGGCCTTCCAGGGGCCATGGGTGCCCTGGCGGGGCAGCCGGTCTTCTGCACGCTTGATGTAGCCGGCGTCCAGCGAACCCAGAATGGTTTCGTCACCACGGCTGTTTTCGGTGTCCCGGGGCACCGCCACCTCATAACCCTTGCGATCCATATGGTTGATCAGCCGGCACAGGTACTCGCTGGCGATATCCGCTTTCAGGGTCCAGGAGATGTTGGTGTAGCCGAAGATCATGCCGGCGTTGGGCACCCCTTCCACCATCACGTTCTTGTAGATCACCTTGTCTTTGAGCACCACCTCCCGTCCGTCTACCCGGGGCTTGATGCCACCCAGCATCTGGATATCCAGGCCGGTGGCCGGAACGATGATGTCTGCTTCCAGTTCCTCGCCGGATTTCAGGCGAATACCGGTTTCGGTAAAGCGCTCGATGTGATCGGTTTTGATCGACGCGCTGCCCGCCTTGATGGCCTCGAACAGGTCGCCGTCTTTCACCACACACAGGCGCTGGTCCCAGGGGTTGTAGTCAGGGCTGAAGTGGCGCATGTCAGCCTTACCGTTAAGCTGGCGTTTGATGATCGACAGGAACAGGCGACGCATGGCTTTCGGGCTCTTGCGGGAGCGCTCGAACAAAAACCGGGAAATGGAAATGTTCCGGGCCCGGGTCAGCCGGTAGGCGGTCCTGGCCGGCAGTACTTTCTGCATGGCCAGGGTGATTTTATCGGTTGACGGCAGCGGCATCAGGTACGTGGGCGAGCGCTGCAGCATGGTGACATGGGCCGCTTTCTCCGCCATGGTGGGCACCAGGGTAATGGCCGTGGCGCCACTGCCGATCACCACCACTTTCTTGCCGGTGTAGTCCAGGTTCTCCGGCCAGTGCTGCGGGTGCACAACCTGGCCCTTGAAGTCGCTCTCGCCGGGGAAATCCGGTTTGTAGCCCTGGTCATAGTTGTAGTAACCGGTACAACCCACCAGGAAGTTAGCGGTGTAGGTTTCCTGGTCGCCGGTCTGCTCATTCTCGGCGGTCACTGTCCAGCACTTATCTGCGCTGGACCATTCGGCGTTCTTTACCGCCACGCTGTACCGGATGTGCTTTTCGACATCGTTTTCCTTCGCGGTTTCCGCCACATAACGCTTGATGGATGCGCCATCGGCCAGCACTTTGCCGCCAGTCCAGGGCCGGAAGTTATAGCCGAAGGTGAACATGTCAGAATCCGAACGGATGCCGGGATAGCGGAACAGGTCCCAGGTACCGCCCATGGCCTGGCGGCGCTCCAGGATGGCAAAGCGCTTGCCGGGGCATTCCCGTTTCAGATGGCAGGCCATGCCGATGCCGGATACCCCGGCACCGATGATCAGGACATCGTAGTGTTGTTGGTTCATGCGGAGGTCTCCCGGGAGTTATCTTTCTTGTTGAATAACGCCCACGTTACGTCCGCAAGCGGCCTATGCAATTGGCCTGACAACCCCCATGAAGCCGTATACAGGGCCAAACCACCCGCACACTTCCGGCCGGAACCTGCTTGTCTCACGGCTTTAACCCCGGGTACTTTTTCTGCAACCGATACAGCCGGACAATGGTAATGATGTTGGTAACCAGCACCATGCCCTCGGCCAGAATGCCGCCCACCGAACCGATCACGATGTTGTTGAGCATCCACGCCAGGGCGGCGAGGCCCAGCACAATGCGAAGCGGTATCCCCCTGAGCATGAACATACCCACGGTGCCCAGGGTGGCGGCGGTCAGCGGGAATACATCGGTGGCGGTTTTCCAGGTGGCCCAGGCCACCAGCAGATTCACGGCGAGTATGCCGGCCATGATTTTCCAGTTGCCCTGGTAACGGCGCGCCAGGGCGATACGCAGGATGACCAACACCGTCAGGGCGGCAGCGGTCCAGCTCTGGAAGAAGGCAAACATCAGGGCGAAGGCGACATTGGCAGAGATCAGCAGCACCATCAGCCGGTCGTCATTCTTGTTGGCAAAGCCGGCAATACAGAAAGCCAGGGCCACCAGGCCCGCCAGCTGGCCAAGCAGTTGTGCCAATGTCATGCCTGCGATCAGATCTGCCATCGCGCCCTCGTCGTCAAAACCACCAGACTGCCATATTTGCCGGCGCTGAACCACGCAGTTGGTGGTGCCTGCGAGCAATACCTTTGGTACAAAATGCCATTGCCCTTAGTTTGCTAATCAGGCCATCATCGTTCAATCACGCGCACACCCTGGAATCCGGACATGGACAATTACCTCAAAGCCACGCCCTTCTTCGACTACAACCATCCCGCAGTTAGCGCCTGGCTCCAGGAGCAGCTGGCCGGTGTTCCGGATGACCCGGTAGAGCAAATGAAGGCGCTGTACCTGGCGGTGCGCGACGGCATCCAGTACAACCCCTATGTGTTCCGGGCGGAGCCCCACACCCTGTCCGCCAGCTATGCCCTGGAATCCGGCGAAACCTACTGCATCCCCAAAGCCGTTCTTCTGGGCGCGGCCGCGCGGGCCCTGGGCATCCCCAGCCGCCTGGGCCTGGCCGATGTACGCAACCACCTGTCCAGCCCCAAGCTGATTGAATGGCTGCAGTCGGATGTGTTTCGCATGCACGGGTTTATCGAGCTGTACCTGAACGGCCGCTGGGTGAAGGCCACGCCAGCATTCAACCAGCAGCTGTGCCAGATGATGAAGGTAGACCCGCTGGAGTTCGACGGCGTGAACGACTCAGTGTTCCAGGAGTTCACCGAGGATGGCCACGCCCATATGGAATACATCAACGACCACGGCGTGTTCGACGACGTGCCCTTTGACTTTATTCTGGAAGGCCTGCGGGCGGCCTACGGCCACCTGTTCAACCCGCAGGGCGGGGCTGGCCCGGTAAGCGGTAGCCTGGAGCAGGACATGGCGGGCGGCTCGTAAGCCCATAAAAAAACCGGTATCCACATCCCGCAGATACCGGTTTCAGGGGTCAGCCTGAGGCTGTCAGGCTTGGGTAAACTTACTGCGCAGAGTTGCGGATCAGGAAGTCAAAGGCACTCAGGGAAGCCTTGGCACCTTCGCCCATAGAGATCACGATCTGCTTGTAGGGCACCGTGGTGGCATCGCCGGCCGCGAACACACCCGGAATGGATGTTTCGTTACGGTCGTTGACGATGATCTCGCCGTGCTGGCTCAGCTCGATATCACCCTTCAACCACTCGGTGTTCGGCACCAGGCCGATCTGGACGAAGATACCTTCCAGCTCGATGTGGTGCGCCTCGCCGGTGGTGCGGTCGGTATAGTTCAGGCCGCTTACCCGGCCGTTCTCGCCCACTACCTCGGTGGTCTGGCCAGAAGTGATGATCTTCACGTTGTCCAGGCTGCGCAGTTTCTTCTGCAGCACTTCGTCTGCACGCATCTGGTCGCCAAACTCGATCAGGGTAACGTGGCCAACAATACCGGCCAGGTCGATGGCAGCTTCCACGCCGGAGTTACCGCCACCGATTACCGCCACGCGCTTGCCTTTGAACAGCGGGCCGTCGCAGTGCGGGCAGTAGGCCACGCCCTTGTTACGGTACTCTTCTTCACCCGGCACACCCATCTGGCGCCAGCGGGCACCGGTGGACAGAATGAGGGTACGGGACTTCAAAGAAGCACCATTGGCCAGCTTCACTTCGTGCAGGCCGCCCGGCTGCGCTGCCGGAATCAGCTTCTCGGCGCGCTGCATGTTCATGATGTCGACTTCATATTCGTTAACGTGCTGCTCCATGGCGGAGACCAGCTTCGGGCCTTCGGTGTAAGGCACGGAAATCAGGTTTTCGATACCCATGGTGTCACTCACCTGGCCACCGAAACGCTCGGCCGCAATACCGGTGGAGATTCCCTTACGGGCCGCGTAGATAGCCGCCGCAGCGCCAGCCGGGCCACCACCGATGACCAGAACTTCAAAGTCATCTTTCTGGTTCAGCTTCTCGGCCTCTTTCTCGGCGGAGTTGGTGTCCAGCTTGGCTACGATTTCTTCCAGCGTCATCCTGCCCTGGCCCCAGGGCTGGCCGTTCAGGTACACACTCGGCACCGCCATCACTTCACGCTGCTCGACTTCGTCCTGGAACAGGGCGCCGTCGATGGAGGTGTGCTTCACCTTCGGGTTCAGCACGCTCATCAGGTTCAGGGCCTGTACCACGTCCGGGCAGTTCTGGCAGGACAGGGAGAAGTAGGTTTCGAACTCGAACTCGCCGTCCAGCTCCTGGATCTGCTCGATCAGCTCCTGTGACGCCTTGGACGGGTGACCGCCTACCTGCAGCAGCGCCAGTACCAGTGAGGTGAACTCGTGACCCATGGGGATACCGGCGAAACGTACGCCAACATCGGAACCAATCCGGTTGATCGCGAAAGACGGGCGACGCACGTCGGTTGATTCTTCCGTGCGCAGGCTGATCTTGGAGGACATCGGCTCCAGTTCTTCCAGCAGCTCTTTCAGCTCCTGGGACTTCTTGCTGTCGTCATAGGCTGCCACCAGCTCGATCGGCTGCTGCAGCTTTTCCATGTACGCTTGGAGTTGTTGCTTGATGTTTGCATCCAACATTTAGGGGGTCTCCTTGATGTCTGTCGTAGCCAAGTGGCTGAATTCAAAGTGAATCGTTAAAAGAAGTTGTGTGTACGATACGGCCCTGCAATACAAAGCTCAAATTAATTGATGCAAAACGATTAATAGGGCAGAGCTATAGTATGCGCGTTAACCCATCCCCACTCTGAACCCCGGCCACCACAGCCGCTCGAATACCCCAAGCTTCACTTCAACAGTAGACGATATCGGAAGCCCAGGGCATGACCGGTGGCAAGATTGCGGGTTTTGCGGACACCACAACGCAAAAACCCCGGCAGGGCCGGGGTTTTCGGAGGATCGAGGCCTGCGGACAGACCTCTTTCCAGTCAGTTTTTCTATGGCAGAAAAACTTAGATCTTGCCAACCAGGTCCAGAGACGGAGCCAGTGTTTCTTCGCCTTCTTTCCACTTGGCCGGGCAAACTTCGCCAGGATGGTTGCGAACGTACTGGGCAGCTTTAACCTTGCGCAGCAGGTCGTCTGCATCACGGCCGATGCCTTCAGCAGTGATTTCCATGGCCTGGATAACGCCATCCGGATCGATCAGGAAAGTAGCACGGTCTGCCAGGCCCTGGCCTTCACGCATAACACCGAAGTTGTTGGTGATGGTGCCGGTCTGGTCGCCTACCATGTAGTACTGGATCTTGCCGATGGTGTCGGAAGTATCGTGCCATGCTTTGTGGGTGAAGTGAGTGTCGGTAGACACGGAGAACACTTCAACGCCCAGCTTCTGCAGCTCTTCGTACTTGTCAGCTACGTCGCCCAGCTCGGTCGGGCAAACGAAGGTGAAGTCAGCCGGGTAGAAGAAGAATACAGACCACTTGCCTTTAACGTCTGCTTCGGAGATTTCTACAAACTCGCCCTGCTTGAATGCGGTAGCGTTGAACGGTTTGATTTCGCTGTTGATAATACCCATCTCAGAATAGCTCCTGTTGATAGTTTGGGTTGATGGCTAAGGATCGGTGCAAAGAATACTGCTTTTGCCAATTCGGTAAAAATTGATTATTTCCAACCTGGGGATAGGCTGAGCCTATCCTGATAAAACCCTGCCTCTCGGCCCGCAGCGGTACGGCGTTATCCCGATGCCTAACCAGATATGGGGCCTCGCCCCGCCGTTTCAATCCTGTGGAAAACCAGTATGTGTTGTTCCGGTGACGGTTTGATGGCGGCAGTAACCCCCGGATTCACTAGGCGTAAATGTAAAAAAGATACTCTTGCCCGTTCTTCACCGGATCCTGGGCAAAGGTATAACCGTGGGCGATGGCCTCTTCCGGCACATTGCGGAAAGAACCCGGGCAATCGGTGATCACCTGCAACAGCTCGCCCTTGTTCATGCCTTCCAGCGCTTCCAGGGTATAAATCACCGGATAGGGGCAGGATTCGCCCCGCAGATCCAGCGTGAAGTCTGCCTCTTTCATGGCTTCCATATTATGCAATGCCCCTTTTCAACTCGAAATTGCGGTGGTAGCTCTTTTCCCGGTACACGGTCAGGGCGTACAGGATGCCCAGCATGGCGAGAGTACTGAGAATCGCGCCAGCGGGGCCCAGTGTGGCGATCAGGTTGACCTTGTCACCACCTTGCACCAGCACATCATAGATGCCGAGGTTATCCCAGCCATAGGCCAGTACCGTAGCACCGATCACGTTGCCGGCAAATACCGGCAGGAACAGCACCTGACCTTCCATCAGCCGGTACATCATGCCGGTTTCACAACCCGAGGCCATTACAATACCCAGGCCGAATAAGACACCACCCACCAGGGTGCTGAGCGCCGCAATCTGGGTGATGGGCGTCATGTCATAGACAGAAATGACGACGAAGGTGATCACCGAACTGGCCGCCATCCCGATAATGATGGCCTTGGTCATCAGGCTGCGCCCGACCAGGAACAGATCCCGGAAGGCGGAGGTAAAGCAGATCTGGCCGCGCTCGATCAGCACACCGAAAGCCAGGCCAAACAGCGCACCCAGGCCGAGCAGCTTCTGCCCGGTAGAGAACAGGTACACCACAAAGCCCAGATAAACGAGGGCAATAGCGCCACCAACATAAGGCTGGATAACCCGAGTTTTGGCAACGGAAGGTTTACCGGCACCCCGGTAAAGAAGGCCGCCAGGTTGCACCCCAGCGCCAGGCGGGCACCAAAACCGGCAATAATGCCGCCGACAAAGCCCTGCACATAACGGCGCTTCTGTTGCGGCAATCGAACCTTGAAGCTGTTACTCAGCAGCACCATCATCAGCGCCCCGATAAACATACCCCAGACAATCCAGCCATCCGGGCGGGTCCATGTGGAACCGTCCAGCTTGACCATCTGGTATTACTCCCACCCGGACACATCCACCCCGAACACCTGCAGGATCTCGCCCCCAAGCCGGGTAAATTCACCGGTGACCGCCCAGACCGTGGAGGTCAGGCCGAAGTACAGTGCGCTGAGCAGCGCCTGCGACGATGAGCACAACATAGGGGTTCCAGTGGCGCTGGAAGACGGATTGAAACATGAAGCGGAAGTCCTTTTGGTCTTGGGCTTGATTGGCGAGCATTCTACTAGGATACGACTGATTAGCTACGACAGCTTTGCTCGAAAGGTTACGGAGCCGCGCAGCGCTGGAACATCGGCGCTCTGCAGCCGATTGTTAAATCCTTTGGCGTACGATATCCTGACCATGTTCAACATTCTGTACAGGAGCAGCCTTATGGATGCCATTAGCTATACCGCCGCCAGAACCAATCTAGCAAAAACCATGGAGCAGGTCTGTGAAGACCATTCCCCTGTAATCATCACCCGGAGCAAGTCGCCGTCAGTGGTAATGATCTCTCTGGAAGACTACGAGGCGCTGCAAGAAACGGCATACCTTCTGCGCGCACCAAAAAACGCACGGCGTTTGCTGGAATCCGTTGCGGAGCTGGAGCAAGGCGGTGGTCAGGAAAAGGAACTTCTTGAATGAAACTCATCTTCTCCGAGAACGCCTGGGAAGACTATCTGTACTGGCAGAAAACCGACAAAAAGATTCTTAACCGAATCAACAAGCTGATAAAAGAGACCAAGCGAGAACCGTTCGAAGGTGTTGGCAAACCAGAGCCCCTCAAACACAGCCTCGCCGGTTACTGGTCTCGCCGGATCAACGACGAACACCGAATAGTTTACAAAGTCACGGATGACGCTTTGCTAATCGCCCAACTCCGGTATCACTACTGAGTTCACGCCCGGCTCATGCGCTGGTTGGGAGCCGCGGAGCAGCACAAAACTGGTCGCTGTGCAGCCGATTGTTATGTTTTCCCTGAAGTGCTAGATTGTGTATAGAAACCGAAAACCATACACATAGGTGCACCGTGAGAACGAACATTGTCATTGACGACCAGTTGATGGCCGAAGCCCTCAAAGCTTCCGGCTGCGAAACCAAGAAAGAGGCCGTTGAGCAAGGCCTGAAACTTCTGGTCCAGTTGAGTAAGCAGCAGGAAATTCGAAAACTGCGCGGCAAGGTCAAGTGGGAAGGCGACCTGAATGAAATGCGGAGCGTCGGATGATACTGGTGGATACCAGCGTCTGGATTGACTATTTCAACGGATTCACTAACCCACATACTGACCTGTTGGATGCCTCGATAGTCCAAGGATCTGTCGCTATCGGGGACCTCATATTTCTGGAAATCCTGCAAGGCATCCGCAACGACAAACAATATCGTCAGACCAAACAAAGCCTGATGGCGCTGGATCAATATGAAATGTTTGGCAAAGATATGGCAGCCAAGTGTGCCGACAATTATCGAGCGCTTCGTAAAAAGGGCATCACGATCAGAAAGACTGCCGATGTGATCATCGCGACATTTTGCATAGAGAAGGAGCTACCCCTGTTGTTCCTGGATCGCGACTTTATCCCTTTTGTTGATCACCTTGGGCTTGAGCCTGCCCTGAGAGAAACATAACGCCAGCCTGCATGCGCGGCTACGGAATGGAGGCGAAGCCGCAATGTAGTGGGTGTCGCCGTGCCTGCCTTGGTTAGCACTTGTTGACCCCTGCGTATATGCTGATAATATACGTTCATGATCAATTGGGCACAAGTTACTGGCTTTGACTGGGACGAAGGTAACTCCCGCAAGAATGCGGAGAAACACGGCGTAAACCAGTCTGAAGCGGAAGAAATTTTCTTTAATGAGCCGCTTCTGGTGCTGGAAGACTCCAAACACAGCCAGACCGAGGCCCGTTTTCATGCCCTTGGTGAAACTGATGATGAGAGATTACTCCACATCACGTTCACACTAAGGCAGAACGGTACACTGATTCGGGTGATTTCCGCTCGCGACATGCACCGAAAAGAGAGGGCCGTTTATGAGCAAACCAAAAAAGATGCCTGAGTTCAAAACTGAAGCAGAAGAACGGGAATTCTGGGAAACCCACGATTCTACCGATTATCTGGACTGGAGCCAGGCCAAGCCGGCATCTTTCCCGAAGCTGAAACCCTCAACCAAGACCATCTCACTCCGGTTGCCGGAAACGCTGCTTGATCGGATCAAAATCGAAGCCAACAAGCGGGACATGCCTTATCAATCGCTGATCAAGGCTTGGCTTGCAGATGATGTGAACGACAGCCGTCGGACCTGAGGTGCTAACGCTGAAGCGCACCGGTGGCTTTGTCGCAGCGCAGCGGAGACAAAGGCATCCGAGTGACGCGCCTGGTTAAATTACTACCGCTCACCTTCAAGGCCATGCCATACCCGGAGAATGATGATGGCACTGGGATGGAGCGAATATCGAACGACATATTTCCCGAAAACCATATCTCGAACAGAGTCAGGCACCGGTGCCATTTCAACTGGTGTGCCCATCTTGGGAAAATCAGGAAGCAATTCGATTTTGCCAACCAGTTCGGTGGCGATCCGGGCTGCCGCCGATGGATTGTGGACTGCAATGAACTCCCTGAGGCGCTGTAAATCTTCAATGGCTTCGTCCGTGTAAACCAGTTTCACTTACCTGACCTCGGTGCATCCTGCTCGTTGTCGGTTCCCCAACTATTAAGCCAGCTGTGAACCTCGCGGGCATCAACAACCTTGCCTTGTGCAGCGGACTCCATTGCTTCTAAGGTCTGTTTCCAGCGCTCTTGCTCCAGCTGCTGCTTTTCTATGTACTCCGATAATGCTTGGTTAATTACCCAACCTTTGCTCCGGTGCAACCTGCCAGCAATTGCTTCCAGGTGCTGTTCAACTTCTGCTTGAAGGCGAACCGTGGTGACGCTCATGACTATACCCTCGAGTTTGGCTACTACAATGTATTACAACATAGTCTACGAGGGTGCGGCAAAAAATTTAACGCCAGCGCACAACGGCGCCCTTGTAATGGAGGCGCAGCCGCAATGAAAAGGGCGTCCGGCGGCCACCGGCCGCGTATTGATGCGCCTTGTTAAGTGCTGGGAACCTGATAGATGTAATTCCCAACGCCAATCCTCATGCAATCACTAAATTCTTCTGGCTCAGACCCCGTGTAGATCGATTGCAGTATTAATGTCTTGTCTGGAACACCCTTGAAACTTAGCTCAAACCCATGACCATTCCAGGCTTCGCCAATATGCCGTACTTCAGCAACCTCTAAACCGACAAACTGATCCAGAATTGGTAGCCTGCATACAACGCTACCTTCATTGATAATTTCCTCCTGAAATTGCCGTTCACGCCTTTTGAAGCCCATTACCTCGGAACCAACTAGCCCGTGGACGGAATACCATATGCCATCGAAACAGAGATGAACGACATTTATCTCATCTGCAACGACGTGGGCCAACGCTGAATCAAGCCTTCTTCCTTTGACGGAAGTAACGTCCGATGAGCCTTCTTTGATGATCTTCCGGTAATCGTATTCCATGATTTTGCACTTAACGCTTGGCACAGCGGACGTTTTGGAGCGACGAAGGAGCGGAAAAACGTTCCGACTGCTGCCACTTGTTAGGATTTTTTATTATCAACCCACTCTCGGCCATGGCCTGATTTTCCGCAATTAGTACACACATAATCACCAGTTGCTGAACCTAGATAATACTCTTTGCTTAAGTTAGTATGCTGACAATCTGGCTCTTGGTTCTTTTCGTTTAAATTTTTGGCTTCTTTTAACTGCATGCCACCTCCCTTTTTAATTTTGCGGCTTTAAATTTTATTAAAAATCGATTTCAAAATATTCCATGCCTTTAATATCGCCGATACAAAAAAAGCACCTATAGCTAGCCTAAAATAGCAACCAGTCACGAAGAAAAAAGATGCCAAAATAAGCGAGTAAAGGCCTTCGCGTCGATAACTCGCGCCAAAAGCACTAATCAAACTCTCGAATGGACTACTACTATAGCTCCACTCATAATTTACACCCCAAATCACAAAAGCAATGACAATAGCCAGACCAACGATACGATAAACTTTAGCAAACGATTCCAGATAAGTAGGATCAACATTCTCTAGATCATGATCAATATCCAATTCACCCCTGTTATCAGATATTTTCAATTTACGCTTATTGAATCGTTGAATTAAATAATGACAGATTACTGCATGAATTCCACTAGCAACAACCCCAAGTACAATTCCTTGACCCCAGCTCCTGGTTACTTGGGTCGATGTTAACAAGGTCTCTGTTACAGTGGCTCCAGCTACCGCAACGACTGGAATAAACCATTTTTTTCGCGAGAATAATGAAATAAATAACACAATAATAAAGCTAATAGGGTCTAACAATCTTGCCAATATCGTTGCTATAGATAGAGTAAAACCTTCTTGATCGTGAAGCCCATTTGATTTAACTGTATCAGCAGAACTTCCAGCCAAATTTATTATTTTAATTGGCTTATATTCGGCTGTTGCTATATCCATTTCGGAAAGCAACCCTGTCATTTTATTTACTTGATAAAATCCATACCTAGGAGCGGTATTCGGGTCACCGCCACAATTTAAATTATGTATCTCTCTTACATTGACTTCTATAATTTTTCTATCTTTTGGGTCTTCTTCCAGCTGGACTCTCAGACACTCACGGGCATCACTTCTTTTGCTTTCAAGATGACCCATTACCCCATCTATTATCGTACCTTCTCCTTCAATAGCTAAGGAATATGTGGGAATAATAAGCAACAGCAGAATTATGACTATTTTTTTCATACTTATTCTCTGATGATAGAACCCTAATTATATGAGGAGCCCTCTATTTATGGAGAACACGGATTCCTAAGGCCTAAATCAGGTGCGCCGTAGGCGTCACCTGGATTTACTTGTTATACGGCACTTACTCGGTGATGAACATTCAAACGATGTTTAAAACGCTTTACTGTTTGTAGCTTTTTAATTTTTTTTCTGATAAAAAATATAGATTTCCCTTTGCCCTTGTACATGCAACATAAAGTTTATTTTTTGTTGTTGCGGCCAGAGAGGAGAGTTGGCCAGTTTCATATGCTTTGAATGAATTAGAGTTTAGAACAACACAGACATCTCGGTAATGATCAAGCCCCTTAGTATTTCCCCAATTTTCTGTATTTCCAGGATATGCTTTGCTGTTCTGGTAAAATAACTTTACTACTGAGTCGTTGTAGAAAACCTGTTCGATTGCTTCTTGGTCCTCTAATAACTTTAATTCCATAGTATCATCACGATGAGATTTAATTGATATTCCTATATTATTCTCGACGAATGAGCAGATGGTAGGGCTACATCTATAGCTGTGAGATAGTGACTCAAGGTCAACAGTATATCCTGCGCTACTCAATTTTTGGCAGTATGTATTAAACGAATTATGAAGGTTTTTTTGAGTGTTGCCATCTCGACTTGTATCAAAAGTGTGTTGAAAAAAGTCTCCGACGAGCTTTATTTCTACGTTAGCTTCTGCAAGTTGGCAAACTAAGTTGAAATCATTTGCTGCGAAATCTTGGATTTCATCGATGAACACAGCTTCGAAAAATGCTTCAATCCTTTCCAGAACTTCTGGAATAACATTGAATTCAATAAGTAATTTTGCGATTCGGCTTGAGAAAAGCCGTCGATTTTTATCGAAATAATGATCCCAAGTATTTTTTTTCGTTCTTTGGGCATACTTCGGAATTGGTTGGGTAAAATTTATACCTTTACATTTTATTTCATAATCACAAAGTGGCCTATAGCAAAATGAATATAGAAACGTAAAGTAGCTATAGACCCGTACTCCATCGGGTATTTTACCAAGCTTCTGGATTATTTTGCTTTTTAAGTGTCGTGTGTTGTTATCTGTGTAAGTGATAATAAGATACTTACTATCATTTTCCACTCTATCAAGAATGCTTGTTGTCTTTCCCGACCCTGCAACAGCAAAAACTACTCGTTTATCCATGTAATTGCCTGCTTAATATATTCCGGTGTGATTAGCTTATCTGATTTTTTATCTGCCAGTCGAAAAGAACATTCAGACTTATTATCCAACATAAAATCAAGGGGGGCTTTTTTTATGTTGCCTCCGGAAAATAATTCATTACATAATTTTTCATTATCTGCGTGTATGCATACTTCAAACGTGTAGCGAGAATTATCTTGATCAGAAAAAATCTTAATATTGTCAGAAGTGAAGTCTTTGTAGTTTTCGACGCAGTTTTTTTGGTAATCTTTATCATTATCTCGTATTACTGCCGTTTTTATACTTAATACTTTTCCTAACTCCATGTATCTTTTGAAGCTTGTTCCACCAACTGAAATAACATGAATACAATCTTGTTCAAGGCTCCTTTTAGTTTCATTAGCATAAAGAGAGTCCATCAAGATATACTCAGCATCACCTTCTACTAAAATAACCTTTTCAGATAGGACGAACTCAAGAATGTTGTTGTCTGGTGCTTTCATAAAGAACTTTGCAGTTGGTTCGGAAACATCCTTTAGTTTTATTGGCGTTTCACTTGAACTGTTAATAAGTATGGATTTCCTTAGATCAAGGCGTGTGCTAACCAAACTGTTGTGTGTAGCAAGGATAATCTGATTTTGGTGTGAAGCAGAAATTTTATTGATCAAACGCTTCATGTTTAAGTGGCTGAGGTGATTTTCTGGTTCTTCTAGTAGAAGAATATCTATGTTCTTCTTGTCCGTTTTTTTAGCAAGAGCAAATTCCGTCTTTATAAAACACTGCTGACCCTTTCCGCGCTCATCAATTGGTATTTCGTTTTGCGTTAGCGTGATATCGGTTTCTAGGTTTGATTTTGAACCTGAACGCACACTGAAATCGTATTCACCGAGTGAATCATTTACCGTTTTCAGGTGTTCTTCTCTAAACTGAATTTTTTGTTGCCTATATTCGTTCTTTAAAGATATTCTAGTTGGATAGTCTATTGATGACTCATAGATTGTTTTAATATATTCCCTATTTGCATATTCACTATTTATCTTTGAACTATCGATAGTTAATGTTTTTAAGAATTGACGATACCCTGAATAAGCCTCACCATTAAAAGTAAAAAACTTTGCAATATAAAATTCATAGGGAAAATTCTCTTCACCTGATTTGATAACCTGATTTATCTCCTCTGATAACTCTTCATTTGGCTCGCAAACCAAATGTAAGCCACTTGCATTTAAGCCATCAGTGTTATGTTTTCCATATAAATCCGGATTACTC
>NZ_JAJSPB010000099.1:0-1271 GCF_021282325.1 Marinobacter sp. G11 | reverse complement strand
CGGAGAATGCCCAGACAGGACCGATAGGCCTGTTGCGGATGCTTTCTTGCCCCCAGCGCGGTACGGATAAGCTTTTCAGTTGCCGGTCCAGTCTTGGCTGCCCAGGCGGTCAGTCGCTCTGGGGTCCACTCGCCGGCTTGGCGATGGGACTCCGGCATGTGAGCGGCGATGGTGCTATGCCGACCCTTCTGATCCGAACGCCGGTGGCTGGCGATCCGGTTGCCCCGGTGGAAGCATTCGATGGTGTTGTGGGTGATCCGGACCTCCACCTCTTTCTTGATCAGGGTGTAGGGCACCGAGTAGTAATGCCCATCGATGGCCACGTGGTAGTCGATGTGTACCCGGGCTTTTTTCCACTCGGCGTAGACATACGGCTCGGCGGGTAGCGGTTGTAGAACCGGCTGGTCCAGCTGTTTGAAGTGATCAAGCCGGCACCCGGGCAACTTGCGGAAGGGGCGGCTATTGAGCTTCTCCAACAGCTCACGGATGGTGGCGTTGAGCTGCCCCAGGGAGAAGTGCTGACGATGGCGCAGGGCCGCCAGGATCCAGCGCTCAACGATCAATACGCCACCTTCCACCTTGGCCTTGTCACGGGGCTTGCGAACCCGTGTAGGGACAACGGCCACGCCATAATGGCCAGCCATATCCTGATAGGTCGGATTGAGGTCCGGCTCGTAGCGATGGGCCTTGCTGACGCCGGAACGGAGGTTATCCGGAACCACCAGTTCCGGCACGCCGCCCAGGAACTCGAAGGCTCGGATGTGGGAGCCGATCCAGTCCGGCAGGGTCTGGCTCCAGGTGGCCTCGGCGTAGGTGTAATTGGACGCACCCATCACCGCCACAAAGACTTGCGCCTCATGGATCTCACCGGTGGTGCGGTCAATGACGGGCACCGTGTGCCCAGCATAGTCCACGAACAGCTTTTCACCGGCTCGGTGGTCCTGACGCATCACCAGATCCAGCTTGCCCTGCCAGGCCCGGTAGTGCTCGCAGAACCAGCTGTACTGGTAGCCATCCGGATTGGCTTCCCGGTACTCCTGCCAGAGCAGGAACAGGGTGACGTTCTTGCCCCGGAGTTCATCGTGGATTCGCTTCCAATCCGGAATGCCTCGGGCCTGTGCCGGCAGATCCGGTGGTGGCGGGAACAGCCGTTGCTCCAGCTGGGCTTCACTCAGATCCTCTGGCAGCGGCCAGCCAAGCTCCGCCTCAGCAGCACGCCGCAGATACTCGCTCACAGTGGGGCGACTGATGCCGCAGGCTGCGGCAACCTG
>NZ_JAJSPB010000098.1:0-1283 GCF_021282325.1 Marinobacter sp. G11 | reverse complement strand
TAATGAGAAACTGGCAAAGCCCTTCCGCTGGCACAAGAGTGCAGAATCGATTATGACTTCAGTGGCGCGAGCAAAGCTGAGTGTTATTGATAATAAATAAAGGGATTACCCAGACGGGACACTAGTGGTTACTGTATGGGACCAGGCGAGGTTTTGGTTGAAATTTATAAGAGGAACCGCTGTTCCAAGAAGACCTGCCCCATTCGTGTTCAGGTAACCTGGAACGGTCATCTGGACTTGGTAAAGGCGCCGATGCCCAGTGTAGGGAAAATGTGGATTTGCCAGCAGGGCTCCTTTCCCTTGTTCCGTAAGTGTCCCACCGATACCCCATGCATTGCTCCCTAACCCAAAATCCTGGTAGTCAACCTGACCTACGACATTGCGCGTAGCGTGAGCAATTACCTTTCCGAGCGATAGAACATTACCTTCACTGCTTTGAATGGAAGCATTCATAACCGGAGTTGGTAGAGGTGACTGGTCATTAGGTACGGCAAGGAAAACAGCTCCCGTGGCAAACAAAGCCCCGCTTGCGTACTGGCCGACAATTCGGTAGTGAGCAAACAGATCTACAGGGGTAATTTCCTTGACCCATGGCTGATTTCGGCATTCTGATGGCAGTTCACCGTGATCAGTCTCACTGACATATTTATTATAACCTGCAGTAAATCCCTCGATGAGGGCTTTAGTTTCTGCACTCAGTTTGGGATATTCCTCTTCAGCTCCACTGAGTATCTTTTGAGCTTTATAACTGAAATCGTTAATAATATTTATATCATCAGGACCTGGCCCAAAATACTTTGCCCTTTCACTACGCGCCTTCACAAACGCCTCAGCAAGCAGGCATAAGTTATCCTGACTTTGAGCATAACCAGCACCAAAAGCGACCGAGGCAAGGTTGTCCGCCTTGACATGAGGTACGCCATTGGTCGTGCGCCTCACCGTGGCACTTAAACTACCATCACCAGAAGACAGACGCTCATCAAGGGCGGGCCCCGACCCTGACGAACCGCCGTCAAAACATCCTGTCAGTAAAAAACTCGACATAATGACCATTCCGGCAACTTTTAACCTGCCCACGCAGGCAAATCGAGCAAGATCCCTTAGCCATTCCATAATGGTTCGCCTATTGTAGTTATTGACTGAGGCCAACATGACCCACAGTCAAAAATTAGCAGACAAACCAATCTTTTCCCAAAATTGAGATGTGTATCACTCTTTTTTGTCACGCTAAACCGATAAATGCGGACTTTAACTGCCTCTGCACCACCCCATCCCCCCGATCC
>NZ_JAJSPB010000097.1:0-1310 GCF_021282325.1 Marinobacter sp. G11 | reverse complement strand
GGGGCCGTCGCCCCATCAGGAATTGTGAGCCCGTCGGCTCAACCACGTTGAACCCGGAAAAACGAGTGGTAGAGAAAGACGTCGCTTAAACAGAGAAATCAGTGCCAACTGTCTTGAAAAACACCGACTCATAGAATCCTTCCTGTCTAGCTTGTACCGTGGGTTTTCTGGCTCGCCCAGAAAAGCAGCTTATCTGATTCAAAATCCGGATCACCATGGGCCGCCGGATCAAATCGAGTACCGTCTGCAAGTTTGGGAGCCGGAAAAACCAATTTGCGGCACCGATCAGCACCGCTCCAGATCGACGACCATTGGGCACGCACTTCCAACCCTGAAACTGTACTGCCGGATTTTCGCTCTGGTAATTCCAAATACAGTTTTATCCCGTTTTCGAGCGGTTCCTCCACCACAACCTTTACGTTCTGGATCCTAGTGACCTGACGGGCCCCTAATCCCCAGCTTGATCCCATGTAAGATGCTTCAACAATTCTTAATTCGGACCTCAATGAAACCTCATCCAACAACCCGTACAAGTTGTTCTCTATAGTCACTTCCGCGTTTATAGCGGAAAGCTTTCGATCCTGCTCCAAAGTCGGGGCATAACCACGTTTAACCGCATTAATGTTGAAGTTATACACGTTCTTTACAGCAATTCGCGGCCGGCTAAGAAGGTTGGTCAGCCGATAAAAAGACTCGTCCGGATCATTCTTTAAATGCTTAAACTCGCTGTCATTCTCTCTTCCAAACGGACCACGTTTCAGCCACTCTTCTAAAGGTTCATCATCGAGAAAAACTGCCGCAACTCCTCCAGCGATCGCCAGTGTCAGGCCAAGGGCCACCCAACCCCACGGGCCCGCAAGGGCTAACCACCCGGCTCCTTTACCGGCTACCTGCGCCAACAACATACCACCGTACATCGTCATGCCAGTGCCAATAATCGACACCCCATACGCTGCGGCTGCGTCATAATCACCGGAGTTCACTTCATGAATAAGATCCAACACCGAGACTATAACGGCCAGTCCACCAGTGGCCATACCGCCAACGACCCGTGTAGTAATCACTTTCGGAAGCGCTTTGGCCAGAGATGGGAAGAGCCGAACGATTATCGTTCCCTCGGTTTTCAGCAAGGTCTTATCCAACAGCTTGGGAACTCCTTTCCAAACAGCAAGCTCCTTACTTATGTAGTGGTCAACTAATCCCGGACAGTATTTTAAGATTTTCCTCAGCTGCAACAGGCGAAATGCCGCCGTTAAACGCGTGAGGCCGCTGCCGGTTGTAGTAGTCCATCAGATAGCCACCAACATCTC
>NZ_JAJSPB010000096.1:0-1319 GCF_021282325.1 Marinobacter sp. G11 | reverse complement strand
TGTAGTTGCCCCCGCTAAACCGGACACCACCTCATTCGTTTGATGCCAGTTCCGCCCGGTACTCCCAGGGCGATTTCATTTTTAGCCCCTTGTGCGGGTGGCTGCGGTTATAGTCCTCGATCCATTCCGGCAACCTGGCCATCACCGTGGCGGCATCAGGAAGATCGTTCAGGTACACATAGTCCCGCTTGAACGTCTTCACGAAGGCCTCAGCCATGCCGTTGCTCTGAGGGCTTCTCACCGGTGTAGTACACACTACAAACCCCAGAGAGGACGCGAAGGCTCGCGTTTCTTTGGCAATGTAGCAACTGCCATTGTCCGTCAGCCATTCCAGCGGATGAGGCACTCCCTCTGACTGGCCGAACCGGTATTCCAAGCTTTCCAGCAGCAGGTCTTGAACCATCTCACCAGTGATGCCACCAGTAGTCGCTACATAGCGCATCAGCTCGCGATCACAGCAGTCCAGACTGAAGGCTACACGGACAACCTCCTTGTTCCAGCAGCGGATCTCAAAGCCATCTGAGCACCAGCGAAGGTCCGGCTTCAACGTAATAACCTGGCCATTGTGGCAGCGCTCTTGAGGTCGCCCTGTATACCGGGGTAACAGCAGCCCATCCTGCTTCATCAGTCGGTACACGCGCTTGTGGTTTACTCGCTCATCGTTGGCTGCGAGCAACCGATTCAGTCGAGCCGTGATCCTTCGATAGCCATTGGCAGCACGGGCCTCGCACAGCTCACGGATAAACGGTAAATGCCGGTCATCGTCCTGTTTGCTGTATCTCGGGCTTCGGCCTTTCTGGCGACCATGAAGGCGATCCAGAAGATTGGAGCGCGATACCTTCAGCACTTCCGCAACCCGCTTCAGAGGGTATCGTCCGGTGGCAGCAACGGCATGCGCGAGATCAACTTTTTTGACTGAGCCACCTCCAGGGCTTCCCGGAGTATTTCAGCTTCCATCGTCTTGCGGCCCAACATCCGCTCCAGCTCCCGAACCTTCTTGTTCAGGGCTTTCACCTCGGATGCGCTTACAACCTCATCACCGGATTCAATCGCGGACATGCCACCGTCTTTCATCAGCTTCTTCCAACGGAACAACAGACTTGCTGATATACCATGACGCCGGGCTACAAGCGATACCGACATGCCTGGCTGCTCACACTCTGCAACCATGAATGCTTTCTCCTGCGCGGAATACCGGCGACGGCGCTGCACTCCGGTTATGACTTCGATTCTCTCCACCTTGGACACTCCTTTGCACTAGGTCTATGCCTAGGCCTTTGCTTCTACCAAGGTGTCCGGTTTAAATGGGGGCTACTACA
>NZ_JAJSPB010000095.1:0-1386 GCF_021282325.1 Marinobacter sp. G11 | reverse complement strand
ATTTTTTATCTCCAATAAAATAACTTTTGACTGAAGCTTTGTTTAGTAGTGATTCAATGCCAGATGACTCGATTCTATTTCGGTTGCCGCTCGAAACCAAGTCAATAGCCTGAAGGATGGTGCTTTTCCCTGATTCATTGTCCCCTATAATTGTGTTTATTCCTTGTTCAAATTCTAACTCAAGTTTCTCGAAACGTTTGAAATTACTCAACTTAAGCTTTTTTATGTATTGCATATATTTTCAACCCTGAATAAATTCTTCTTTCCGATTAATATACTTGGTTAGATTCTGAAATTTACGATAATGTTTGGGGGCCGTATAGCGCCTGCGGTAACCGGCGCCGGAGCGCAGCGGAGGGAACCAAAAGCGCCACGCTTTTGGTGTCCGGTTGACTGCCTGGTTATGCATTGTGGGCTTCACGCTCAAACTCAATTATGAAGTTGTCACCATCCCAATGAGACACCACGCCCACCCAATCAAGCTTTGCTCCAAATGAGTTTTTCAACTTGCTGGCATCTTCACCTCGCCGAACGGCGTTTTCATCACTTGTTCGGGCGATGACTGCACGTACAACCTGCTGATTGTCGTACGCTTTGGCTAGACGTTCCTTGAATTCTTTATTGCCGTGTCCTGACCAGCGAGTGACCGAATCAACATAGCGGATCTTCCCGTCTTCCGGCGGCTCGAAGAAGTGTTTCCAGAGGCTAACAACCAACTCTCCATCCGTGTTCTCTGCGGAAACAGACCAATTCACATTTTTGAGCTTCGCTCCGAACTTGCCAAACTCATCTGATATCCCCATTCAAACTCCCTTTGCATAACGCCGAAGCACAGCGGCGACCTTGGAGTGGCGACGAAGGGGCCACGGAAAGGGCGTCCGGCGGCCATAGGCCGCGCACTGCTGCGCCTTGTTAATTGGATACCTCAATGTACCACTTGGGCTTCATGCGCCCGAAATCCCGGCGGACGTTCGATTTCAGTGCCTTTTTGGAGTCCAGCACCTTTGCCTCGCCGCCCTCTCTGACAAACACAACCCAATGCCAGAATGGTTTGCCCTGTTCCATACGCCATTTAATCGCCATAAGGGCCTTGTCTGGAAGGCACTCCCAAGACTCGAACGGTGTTTCTTTGGGCGACACCGAGATACCGAATGCCCGCAAAAGCTTCCGGACGTGCACAGTCTCCGACCAGAGCGACGTGTCTGCGGCGTAAATACCCAGAGCATTTGCCTTACTCTTGGCCTCCGCATAGCAAATGCCTGCTAGTGTTCCGTCTGGTTAATCCCTAAGCGAAAATGTGCTACAATTCGAGCTATTATTTACGAGCTCGGAGACTCTGTTTTGGCCCGGAAACCAGCACCCTTTAATCTTACGGTAAACGATCAA
>NZ_JAJSPB010000094.1:0-1393 GCF_021282325.1 Marinobacter sp. G11 | reverse complement strand
AAAGAAATGGACGATGCCGATCCGTGATTGGAAGCCGGCACTGAATCGCTTTATTATCGAATTCGGTGACCGCCTGGACGGTCACCTGTAATGGGGTGGGCAGTTACACAGATTTATTTACAGGCTCGACGCACACCCGTTTTTTCAAAGAACCGGTCTGCCCAGGCGCGAGCTTCCGGATTCATATCCCAATACCAACCCGTAGTGAGCTGGATCCCTTGAGCAGTTTCAACTCCAAGCGAGTGAACTTCTGTAAGGAAGAGCAGCAATGCTGCAAGTTTTTGGCCGGTTTGAGTCACGCCAAATTCGCCAGCGGTATTGATAGCATTAATCGTGTCAGCTCCGGCGTTAGCTAGAGCAACTACATCTGCTCCTGAGGCCTGAGCTTGAAGGATGAATGAAGAAAAGTCTGGTGTAGGGAACGGATGGCGAAGGGTCTTTATGACTTCACCTCCACTCGCCTCAACAACACTTGAAACAGCCGCTTCAAGTTCGTGGCCTCCACTATAGTCGGCCGTCAGAATAAACCATGACTTTCCTCCTTCCTCTACGACAGCACGGGCAGTTCCAACAGCCAACGGATATGTATCGTACACGTAATGAATGTGGTTCGGAGAGCAATGCTCATTCGTGATACTTGATGCGACTGAGCCCGACACGATGCCTAACTTATCATTCTCTTTGAGAACATTAATGACCGCTAGCGATACTGAAGAGGCTACAAATCCCGCCACCATATCCACGTCTTCATTCTCTAACCACCGGCGCACTGTGCTTGAAGCCACGTCGGGGCTATTACGATCATCAGCGCTAACGATTTGGATATCAGCAATGCCAACCTTGCCGCCGAAATCATCCACCGCCATCTCCAGTGCAGCAAGGCCATTTGGCCCAACCAAATCTCGGTAGGCACCCGACATATCAACGAGATAGCCTATTTTCACAACATCGTCAGATATTTCTGCGTGCACATCGCTAACGATCACCGCGGACAAAATCATCGCCATGAAAAACTTTTTCATATTTATCATTATTATATCTCCAGCAAGATTATTCATTATATTGTTGTTCAAAACTTTTGAGTTTCTGCACTTCAATATTCAAAACTTCTTTTCTATCATTTCCTTTCGCTATACACCGAGATAATGATCTAGCAAAGCCCTTTTGGAGCACAGCTCGTGTGAACCAATTTCTTCCACAACCTGCCCGTACTCCAAAACGTAATGTCGATCAGCGAGGGACGCTGCAAAGTGAAAGTTCTGCTCTGCTAGTGTTCCGTCTGGTTAATCCCTAAGCGAAAATGTGCTACAATTCGAGCTATTATTTACGAGCTCGGAGACTCTGTTTTGGCCCGGAAACCAGCACCCTTTAATCTTACGGTAAACGATCAACT
>NZ_JAJSPB010000092.1:0-1395 GCF_021282325.1 Marinobacter sp. G11 | reverse complement strand
CGCTACGAGCACATATATGTAGACCTCTTGTTGCGCAAGCCTCCCAAGCTCTCGGTGGTGTAAAAAGTTAACTGGGTAAAACTGCGCACGTATATCCGGCCTTTATGATGAGTCACTTCGGCGACTCTGGCCTCAATGAAAACCGCGCCCTTGCCGCTTATCGTCCCTACGGAGTTGGTGCTCCGTGTGCTCGCCAGCATTCACAAGGGCCGGTTTAACCCTGTTAACTCATTACTCACCGCATTTGCGTGGGGTGCCTTTGCTCCTTGAGTGCTGCTTTACGCCGCCCGGTACTCCGTTTGGTGGTAGAGCATTGCCCATAGAATTCTTGCCAACTTGTTGGCCACGGCAATCACCGCTTTGTGTTTGCCTCTGCGCTCAATAACCCCGGCCGCCCAGCGTGATAGCCGGTCGGTGGCTTTATCCGTGTATCGGATGACCGACCAGGCACCCTGAACCAACAATCGGCGCAGATAGTTATTCCCTCGACGGGTGATGCTTCCGAGCTTTTGCTTGCCGCCACTGGAGTGTTCGTTCGGAACCAATCCCAGATTGGCTGCAAAGTGTCGCCCGCTCTTAAAGGCCTTACCGTCACCGGCATAGGCCACCACCGCGGTTGCCGTTTTCTCCGCAACCCCTTTCACGCCCATCAGGCGTCGTGCGGGTTCCAGCTGTTTGGCTGTTTGTTTCAGTTTCGCCTCATGCATCTGTATCTGGCGATTGGCCTCTCTCCACTCTTCCAACAGACTCTGTAAGGCCTCTCTGGCAGCACAGGTCAGTGGGTTCTCCGCGTCCTCCAGCAACTCTGGTAACGCCTTGAGTAATCGTTCCTTACCTGGCGCAACGATGACGCCGTACTCGTTCAGAAAGCCCCGGATCTGATTGATCAACGCGGTCCGGGCCTGGACCTTCCGATTGATCAGCTTATGCAGCACCAGTATGTCTGTTTGCTCCAGCGATCTCGGTTCCACAAACCGCATCCTCGGTCGCCGGGCGGCCTCTGTAATCGCAAAGGCATCGTTCCGATCGTTCTTGTTGCCCTTCACAAACGGCTTCACATGCTGGGGCGGAATCAATAACACCTCAAAGCCCAGCTTCTTCAGCTCCCGGCCCCAGTAGTTCGAACCACTGCAGGCCTCCATGGCAATCGTCGCTTCCGGATATTGCAGCAACTTCTCAATCAGCCTATTCCTGCGCACTTGATGGTTGAACGCCGGGTTGCCGCTTCGGTTCACACCACAAACCTGAAAGACAGTTTTTGCCAAGTCGATTCCGATTAGGGTAACGTTCATCTGAACACCTCTTGTTGTTGACCTATTGATTTCGCACATCTAATAGTGGCGCTTTGACGCCGATCTCAACAAGAGGTGTTCATCCCATCATCCCTGTGCGCTT
>NZ_JAJSPB010000091.1:0-1396 GCF_021282325.1 Marinobacter sp. G11 | reverse complement strand
CAATAATGGCGGTGGGTGCTATGGTAAAAGTTCATGAGTCTTCTCCCTTGTAGTGCTTGGTCGCCTTCCAGCTTAGCGGGCAACCGCTGGGCTGGGGAGAAGGCTCAATCAGTATCAATCGCAGGCACGGCGACGTCTTTTCCATTGCGGCTTCGCCTCCATTCCAAAGCCGCGCATGCTGCGGGCGTTAATGGCCAGGCACTTGTAGGTTTTTGGCTGGTGCCGTGCAAAGGCCTTGGCATCGGGATTGGTTGCAGTGCCCGCTCACTTTGGTGATGGCCAAGGCCGGAAAGTTCGCCGTCTGGTTTGGTTGCCAAAGTGGTCAGCGGTGTTGGTATTCATGGCGTGCCCCAGTCATGGGGCCGTCCGTCTCAAACGGTTATCGGGCTGGCAGCTTTTGCGTTCTGGTTCCTTTCGCCATCCGTCGAATTGGTGCAATCTGTCCGGGAGAGGGTATGCGGCACTTGGTTTTGGCTCAACCACGGTGGTGAACGGCCATTAACAAGGCGGTCAACCGGACGCCAAAAGCGTACCGCTTTCGGTTCCCTCCGCTGGCGCTCCGGCGCCGGTTACCTCAGCGTTAGATGAATATCTTATGAAGCTTCAGAAAATAAAATACGAAGAGTTGAATGCCAAAGCACAGGAGATGTTCAATTTCCATAAAGTAGCAGCAAAGTTGGCTGATTATGGATTTACATCAATGTGGCTGAATAACGACTGGGAAGGAGCTGATTTTTTGGCGGTCCATTGCGATGGCAGTACCTTTATTAAGGTTCAGTTAAAGGGTCGATTATCGTTCAGTCAAAAGTATCGTAACAAAAATATTCATATCTGTTTCATTAGCAATGGCGATGTTTACTTGTATCCTCATGATTTGATACTCGACAAAGTCGAATCAAAAATATCGGATAAGACTTGGATAAGCCAAGGCACATGGTCAACCTCAAAATTGAGTGTTGAGTTCAAAAAAATTCTGACAGAGTATTTGCTTTAATCTGCGTCATCTAACAAGTCGTTCAAGCCGACCGCGCTACGCGCGGCGGCTTAACTCCAGCGTTAAACCTCTTTCCGACCTAGGTGCCATGTGCAAAAAACCATATATAGAAATTTATTAAATAGACTTGAGAAATCAAATTATAGAAATAGATCTCAAAATCTTTGTTGCTTTTCAGCTCAGAAAGGTAGCCTTTACAATAATAATCTCATGGTTGTGGGGCGGGCTGTAAACGATTGGGGCAATATATTTCAATTAGAGGACATCCAATCAGATTCCTGAATCCGTGAGTTCAACCGGCTGAAACTGTATCCAAAGCCTGCAATAACAAAGCCTTGGGCGATATAATAGCACCTGACATCCATTCACCCAGTCAGTGCATTTAGTTCATGCGTACTTTCA
>NZ_JAJSPB010000090.1:0-1430 GCF_021282325.1 Marinobacter sp. G11 | reverse complement strand
CCTTCCGAGATGGGATGGTCTCCTCCCCACTCCAAATCGGCGTCGCAATGCGCCAGGATAGAGGTTGCAGACACTATCCAAGAGTTAAGGAGGAGACCATGCATCAGAATACCGTGATCGGCATCGACCTGGCAAAAACCTCTTTTGCGGTTATTGAACTGGGGCGCGGCGGCGATGTAAAACGCCGAAAAACCTTTCGCCGGGATGGCTTAAAACGGTTTCTTGCGAAGCATGAACCGACGACGGTGGCTTTGGAGGCCTGCGGCAGTTCCCATTACTGGGGCCGCTGGCTGGAGGCCCTCGGTCACAAAGCGGTTTTGCTGCCACCGCAGCATGTAAAAGGTTATTTGCGGGGGCAGAAGAACGATTATAACGATGCACAAGCCATTGCCGAGGCGTGCCTTCACGGTGCCATTCGACCGGTGGCGGTAAAGGGCATCGAGCAACAGGATGATCAGGCGTTTCATGCGATTCGCCGGAGCCTGAAAGTGGAGAGCACGCGTCTAGTGAATCAGATGCGTGGCCTGCTGGCAGAATATGGCTTAACCGTCCCGAAGTCCGTCAGCGCTTTTTGCCGGCGGGTGCCGGAGTTACTTGAAGATGCTGAAAACGGTTTAAGCACTCGATTCCGCATGCTGCTGAACAGGCAGTGGCACCGGCTCAAAGCCTTGCTTGAAGAGCAGGTCTGGTATGACGAGCAACTACGACAGCAGGCCAAGGAAGACAATGCGTGTCGGCGATTAACGGGCATTCCCGGTGTCGGTCCAGTTGTGGCCAGTGCCCTTAAAAGCTGGATGGGCGATGGCCAGCAATTCCGTCGGGGTCGGGATGCATCTGCAGCTCTGGGCCTGGTGCCCAAGCAGCACAGCACCGGCGGTAAACAATCGCTGTACGGGATCACCAAGCGAGGCGATGCTTACTTGAGATCCCTGGTGGTACACGGCGCTCGTGCCGTGGTGCGAACGGCAAAGAGCAAGCAAGACGCCTTGAGCCAGTGGGCTCTGGCGCTGGAGGCCAGAAGAGGCCACAACCGAGCAGTTGTGGCTGTGGCTAACAAGATTATCCGAATGGCTTGGGTCGTTGTGGCCCGCCATGAACACTACAGGCCAGCTGAGAACCAAATGGCGGCAATGGCCTGAAAACGCAACTAAAACAGAGTAAAAACGTCACGAATTCATAACGAAGGGCTTTACCCAAGGTTGCGAAGGCAACAGACACATTGATGACATAACAGGTCAAACCGGCGCACCTGGAACCTGTGGAATCCACTGGCTTCAAGGCCGCTTCCGTGATTAGGCAGGCGCGCGGCGAATCCTCATCAAGGCCAGAGGCGGCAACGCCGCCTCGTTAACAGGCCGGATATATGGCAGCAACCTGTCCCTCATCAACAACGTCTGAGGCCTTGCAAGCGGGGAGGAGACCATATATGG
>NZ_JAJSPB010000008.1:0-160300 GCF_021282325.1 Marinobacter sp. G11 | reverse complement strand
CTTAATTCTTGCTCAAGACAAAACTCAATTTTCGACGAGTCACTGTCCTGATATTTCGTATCCGAAATACCTCGGCCAGCGCCCACACGAATTACTTGGTTAACTTGTTAAAGAGCGTTTGAGCTGTGTTGCTCAACGAGGAGGCGAATTCTACATTCTTCTCCGAGACTGTCAACGCCGATTCCCAAATTATTTTTCTTTATTTCGGTTTCCCGCTATCAGGACAACCAGAACTGCCCAACCCTTGTACGAAATGTGCAAAATTCGAACTGACTCAGCCTCAGTTACCCCGAAACCCCTTCGCCACCAGGTACACTTCCCGGGACCGGGCCCTGGAAGAATCCGGCTTGCGCACGACTACTTTATCGAATACGGCACGCACGGCCTTCACATATTCGTCATAGCCTTCGCCGTGAAACACCTTGGCCACAAAGCTGCCTTTAGGTTTGAGCACCTGGCACGCCATATCCAGCGCCAGCTCTACCAGATACATGGACGCGGCCTGGTCTGCCGCATTCACGCCGCTGATATTGGGTGCCATATCGGAGATGACCACATCGGCACGGGTGCCGTCGAGTACGGCCATGATCTGGTCAAACACCTCCTGCTCAGTGAAATCACCCTGGATAAATTCAACACCCGCAATGGCATCCATGGGCAGTATGTCCGAGGCCACCACTCGACCCTTGTGACCTACCAGCTTCGCTGCAACCTGAGACCAGCCGCCCGGGGCGGAGCCCAGGTCAACCACGAGCATATTAGGCTGGATCAGCCGGTCTTTGTCGTTAATCTCCAGGAGTTTGTAACTGGCACGGGATCGATAGCCATCCACTTGCGCCTGCTTCACAAAGGGATCGTTGACGTGCTCTTCGAGCCACCGGTTACTGCTTTTGGAACGGGCCATGGGGTGTCTTCTGTCTACTGCGGGAAAGACTGCATTGTACGCGGCCACCCTCACTACCGCAAAAGCCGCCGAGCCTGACAATACAAGGGGGCAACAGTACAATGACGCCACTGTTGCAACCGCTACCCAATGCAGGAACCCGGCCGTGAAACTGGATGACATCAAGAAACTTCACCAGAAAAAGTATCGCCAGTCGCTGGGCCACTTCCTGGTGGAAGGGGAGCACCTGGTACTGGAGCTGGAAAAAGCCGCCGCCGAAAACCCGCACTGGCAACAGACCAAGCTGTTTGTCACCAGCAGCTATGAACATTGGCCCAGCCCCTGGCCAAAAACCATCATCAGCGACCGCCAGATGGCTCAACTGGCTGACACCAAAACTCCGCAAGGCATTCTTGCCGTGGCACCGCTTCCCTCTGATAAGGCAGGTACATCAACAGCCGGCGGGAAAGCGGTCTATCTACATGAGGTTCAGGATCCTGGAAACCTGGGCACGATCCTGCGCACCCTGGCCTGGTTTGGCGGCATGCGCTGCCTGCTCAGCCCCGGTAGTGTCGACCCCTATAACCCGAAAGTTGTGCGCGCCAGCATGGGCGCCATCTTCCATGTTCCGCTGGAAACCGATGTAAACCTGAACACACTCCCCAGCCGTTATCCCCGCATTGCCTGCCTGGACATTGGCGGAGAGCCAATCACCAGCCCAGGCTTCCAGAGCCACGACTGCTATCTTTTTGGCAACGAAGCCCGGGGTGTACCGGAAGAGGCCCTGACCAGCCTGGGCGCCGGGCGCTTCACCATCCCCGGCGCGGCTGCGGTGGAGTCTCTGAATCTTGCTTCGGCGGTGAATATGGTGGTTTATGAGTTGAATCGGACATTGCCTTAAATAGAACCCCCTGGAGCTACCGCTCATGTACATCAATGGAAATTGGATTAAAGACCGACCGGATTTCATCGTTACCAACCCGGCAACCGGCGAGACCATAGGACGGGTGCCAGACTGCACCGACCAGGATATCGAATCGGCCATCGCCGCCGCCGACCAGGCATTCCGGGCGTGGCGAAAAACAATGGCCCATGAACGCTCGCAGCTACTTTACCGGGCCTGGGAGCTAATGATCCGCCAGAAGCGCTCACTGGCAGAGCTGATGACCCGCGAACAGGGCAAACCCCTGAAAGCTTCCCTGAACGAAGTACAATACGGCGCAGACTTCCTGCTGTGGTTTGCAGAAGAAGCCAAGCGCATGTACGGACAGATCATTCCCTCGGCCCGCGAGAATCAGCGTTTCCTGGTGCAGAAATCCCCAGTGGGCGTTGTTGGCGCAATTACGCCCTGGAATTACCCTATTTCGATGATTACCCGCAAGCTTGCTCCTGCCCTGGCCGCCGGCTGCACCGTCGTTCTCAAACCCGCCGAAAGCACGCCTTTGTGTGCCGCGGCCATGATGGAAATCTTTGAGGAAGCCGGCTTTCCACCGGGGGTAATAAATCTGATTACGGTTGAGAACCCCGCCCGGGTTGGCGAAGCCTTCTGTACAGACCCGCGCGTCCGAAAGCTCACATTCACCGGCTCTACTCCCGTTGGAAAAATGCTAAATGGATTAGCGGCCGCCAACATGAAGCGAGTCTCAATGGAGCTCGGCGGCCATGCCCCGGCCATCGTATTCCCCGATGCAGACCCGGTGCATGCGGCCAAGGGCCTGTCTCTGGTCAAGTTTCTCAATACCGGCCAGGCCTGCATCAGCCCAAACCGGATATTCGTGCATGAAGACCATGCCGAACCCTTTATCATGGAACTGAGCAACCGCGCCAGCCGACTTGTTGCGGGTAACGGTATGAGTGACGGCGTTGGCATTGGCCCGCTGATTAACGAAGCGGCCATTCAGAAAGTGGACGACCAGGTTCAGAACGCCCTTGCCCGAGGCGCCAAAGCTGAAACCGGCGGTCACCGTCTGACCGATAACGGGTTATCCGGTGGCCACTTCTACGCACCCACGGTGTTGTCCGGCGTAACAGCAAACATGAAGATCTATCGGGAAGAAACCTTCGGGCCGGTTGCGCCCGTGATTACCTATCGCTCGGAAGACGACGTTATTGCCATGGCAAACGACACAGACTATGGCCTGGCGGCTTATATCTATAGCAACAACCTGGCCACCTCCATGCGGGCATTTGAGGCGCTGGACTTCGGCATTATCGGCATTAACGATATCAATCCCACCAGCGCCGCCGCGCCATTTGGCGGAATGAAGAACAGTGGCCTTGGCCGTGAAGGCGCCCAGGAAGGCATTGAGGAATATCTGGAAACCAAGCTTGGCGGGCTTGCCATCTGAGCCTAAAAAGGCAGGGCAAGGACGCCACAAATCAGGCTGGAAACCGCCAGAGATATCACTGAATACCTGAAGCTCCAGTCATAGGCAGCAACCCGGGTGTTGTAACCGGTACAACGCTCCAGCAGCAGCGCGTTAGCCGAAAACGGCGTGCCGGCAATGGTAATTCCCCATCCAGTCACAATGCCGAACCCCAGCGCCAGTAACCCGTAATCGGGCCATATCGGGCCGAGAATACTGCCCGACAAAGTACCGGAAATGATCGGATTGACACCGACGGCACCGCCGGCAAAAAACAGCCAGGGCACCAACATGGCTACCAGTGGATAAGCCCACACCGGCAGCGAGAAGTCTGAACCCATCCAGTTCAGGGCGAAGGTGCCAATCACACCCCCCAGAAAAGACGAGCCCCCCATAATCGCCAACTCATTGTTCATCATCGCCAGCGACGGTATGAAAAGCTTGCCGTCCTGAATACGGCGGTACAGCAACCCCAGAACGACTGCGGTCAGGCAACTGAGCGTCACCGCCTGGGAATAAATCAGACCGGCTAGACTGGTGAGGGCAAATGCACCAAGACATATCAGCGCGATAGTACTCAGGAATCGGACCCAGGCTGGCCCCGCTCCCTCAACAGCGCCTACCACAACCTTACTCTCCGGGGCCTCCTGCTCCCGGAACACAGCGCCGGCGACAAGATACAAAGCAGCAAACGGCAGGGAGGCTGCAATCAGCTTCCAGCTGGAAAGCCCGGGCAGAAACGTCACCACCATGACAATCGCAATAGACAGAGGCGATGCCATGGGCGATGCCCCAAATCCGCGCACCACCGCTCTGGCGGCATTTCTTGCCAGCCCACTGTCGCCCCTTTCCCTGATCTGAACACCAATCATGGTGGCAATAACGCCCACGGCGCCAAAATTCAGCGGCACCGACAAAACGGCGGTGCCAGTGGTCACGCCCAGGTAGCGATGGGCAGGCCGGCCGCTAAACAAACTTCTGGAAATGATTTTTATATCATTCGACTGGGCCAGAACGGCAGACAACAGCATCACGGTGATGATTAGTGCACCGATCCTCGCCATGTTGCCGGATGCCCGCTCGAGTGCGACCGGCTCTATCGCAAGCGCGAGCCCCCCAAGAATCAGGATCAGGCTGAAAATCACCCGAGCGACCATTCTCAGATTGGCCCAGCCAAGCACAATAGCCAGGCACGCCAGCGCGGTTGTCAGATAACTGAAGCCTGGCAGAAAAGTGAATACACCGGCCAGAAGTGCCAGATAAGTCAGAACCGTCCGGTAGCTGGCCAACCCGTCTGGTCGCAGAAACGCTGTCATCCTCGTATCACCCGCACGTTCATATTGTTGTTAAAAACATTGCCTGCAAAAAAAGACCGCCGAGACTCCTGTTCAAAGTCTGGCGGTATAAAGGAGGGTCAACACTAAACCCCGGCGCTTCAGCCCATCCCCCGGCTGAAACACAGAGGCACATCCATCAGCTACGGCTTACCCAGTACCGACGAATTGCGAACGCCAGCGAGGCAACGGTCAGAAGAACAAATACCCAGGTAATCGGACCACGGAAGAACACCGACGGGTCACCCTTACTGATCAGGATGGTCCGGCGCAGGTTGTCCTCGAACATGGGACCCAGAATAAAACCGATGAGAAACGGGGCGGCAGCAATACCAGTGCGATTGAACACAAAGCCAAGAATGCCAAATGCCAGCATCAAGCCGATATCAAAGGTACTGTTGTTGACCGCATAGGCGCCGTAAATACAGAACATCAAAACGATCGGCAGCAAAATGGTTTTAGGGATATCAGCAATCAGGGAAAAATATTTGATAGCCGCATTACCCACTACCAGCAGAACCACAGAGCTCACCAGAATCCCACAGAACAGAGCATAAACCAGCGTCAGGTTTTCCTGGAACAGCACCGGCCCCGGAGTCAGCCCGTGAATCATGAAGGCGCCGAGAATAATGGCGGTAATAACGTCCCCGGGAATCCCCAGCGACAGCAACGGAATCAGGGTAGCACCGGCAACGCCGTTGTTACCGGCCTCGGCTGCCGCAACACCCTCAACCTCACCTTTGCCGAAGTTATCCTTTCTGGGGGATGTCCGCTTGGCTTCGCTGTATGAGATAAACGCGGCAGACGTGGCTCCCGTTCCCGGGATAGCACCAATGATTACACCAATAATGCTGCCCCGGACAATGGTCTTCAGAGACGCTTTAAACTCTTTCCAGGTCAGAGACGCACCCGTAACCGCGGTACGTATGTGTGGAGCAACCTTGGACGTGTAAAAATCGATAACTTCCGGTATTGCAAACAACCCGATGAGCAACGGTATGAACGACACCCGGTCCATCAGGTTGTAGTTATCAAAAGTCAGGCGCTGCGTGCCGTATACCGCATCCAGCCCGATGGTGGAGACGATAATACCCAGAAACGCTGCAATGAGCCCTTTGACAACAGAATTGCCTGAAACCGAAACAATAATGGTCAGGGAGAAGCAGATCAGCCAGAAATACTCCGGTGGCCCGAAATTCAGCGCAATCTTCGCCAGGTAGGCGGCAAAGAAAATCAACGCCACGTTGGAAATCACATCGGCAACCACCGATGAATACAACGCCGTTTTCAGCGCCTTCTTAGCCTTGCCTTGCTGAGCCATCGGGTAGCCATCAAGCAAGGTACAGGCCGAGGCCGGAGAACCCGGGGTACGAATCAATATCGCAGTAATCGAACCACCATACATTCCGCCCTTATAAATACCGACCAACAGAAGGATCGCGGTCACCGGCTCCATGGAGAAGGTAAACGGCAGGGCGAGCGCAACCGCCATAGTTGCCGTCAACCCGGGGATGGCACCCACCACAACGCCAATCAGAACGCCGACAGCTATCGCTATAAAATTATCAACGCTCAGAAAGAGCGACATAACTTCTGAAAAATTTTCCATCTCTGGCACCCAAAGCTTTTGGACCAACGCCCGCCCCAACTGACCGGAGCCTGCGCATACTTAACGAGTTTTTGCTGGCTTCAGAACCAGGCTTCCCACAGCTCCCCAACAGGCAGGGGCACATTCAGCAGGTAAATGAACAACATGGTCACAAGCACCGGAAAGGCGATCGCGAGCAGATAGATCAGCGGATTACGCAGGCCACTGGCCAAAAACAGCAACACGCAGGCAAGCACACCACTGCCGATGGCACCCAACTGCTCAAAGAAAAACGCGTAGACAACACCTGCCGCTACCATCAAGGCCTGACGTACAAAAGACACGCCTCGGCGAAGCTCATCTCCAGGCTCTCGCTCGGGCGGAACTCGAAGGCCGGAGACCATCAGCACAAGAGACAGAACCAGCACTGACCAGCCGGCAACCTGCGGCAAGAATCGCGGCGACAGCAGCGGGTGCTGCATGAACGGAGGCGCTGAAATGTAGCTGGGGATGATGTAATAAAGAAAAACCAAGGCCAGAATAAAGAATACCGCACCCACGATTGTATTCGGATTGAGTCGGCCGTAATGAGTTGCCGGCGTATCGGCACTCTGGTTCTCGGAGATAGCCATGATAAAACTCTCGACAGTATTCGTTGATAAAGAAAAGGCGGGCCGGCCTGTCAAACCGGTCCCGCCCAGCGCAAGATTGATCAGCGTTTCAGGTTTGCCTTCTCAGCAACGTCTGCCCACTTTTCAAGCTCGTCAGCAACGAAGGCACGAAACTCGTCACCAACCTCTTTACCTGCTACCGCACCAAACTGCGGCAAGAAGCTTTTAAAGTTTTCGCTTTCAACAATTTTCTCGAGCGCAGCCTCAAGCTTCGCCTGCGCTTCCTCGGGGAGCGATTTGTGAGCAATCAGGCCAAACCAGGCCGAAGTCACGTAATCGCCAAGACCAAATTCAGAACCAACTTCCTGCAGCGTAGGTACCTCCGGCAGGAATTCTGAACGCTCAGCAGTGGTTACCGCCAGGGCCTTGAGCTTTCCGGATTGGATATGGGGGTAAACCGTCGGCATATTTTCAAAGGCCACGTCTACATCCCCTGCCAACAGCGCCGGCAGTGCTTCGCCTGAACCCCGGAAAGGGACGTGAATCAGGTTAGCCTGGGTCAGGTTCTTGAACAGCTCACCAGACATATGGATCGAGCTGCCGATGCCTGGGGAACTGAACGACAACTGCCCTTCACGTGCCGCAGCAACGAACTCTGCAACAGAGTTATAGGGACTGCTTGCCGGCACAACCATCACGTTCGGGATGTCGATGACATTACGAATGAACACGAAATCCTCAACCGGGTCATAGCGAAGGTTGGGATAAATCGACGCGCCGATGGTGTGCCCCGGGGATGCCATCACCAGCATATGATCAGAGCCACGGCCGCCACGTGCCAGCTGTGCTGTTGCAACAGTGGAGCCCGCACCTGGACGATTCTCGACAACAACGGTGGTGAGTTCTTTCTGAAGCAGGTCTGCCACCTTACGGGAGAGCAGATCTGTAGTGCCGCCAGCCGAATACGGTACGACCAGGCGAATGTTATCACTCGGCCACTCTTTGCCATGCGCAACTCCAGTCATGGCAATAGTGACAGATGCAACGGCTGCAACAACCGCGGATTTGAACAGTCTAGTTGATGTACTAATCATCTTGTCATTGTCCTGCTTATCTCTGGTTCGATTATCGAACATATGTTCGTATTGTCGAACGCCAATTTCACATAATACGCTTGTTCGTGCAAGTACTTTTACGAACAAAATCTGATCAATTGAGGGTAATACGACCAATAGACGGGCTGATGCAAAGAGGCAAAAAAGACAGGGGAAAGGAAAACGCCGAGGCCGGTATCAAGTACACCGGCTCCGGGCATGAACAACTTCAGGGCAACACGGCCGCTATGTTACGAGCAGCCGCCTTCATTATCGGCACATACTCATCAACGATTCGCTCCAGGGTGACAGAACTGACATGGCTGCTGGAGTTAAGCGCAAACCGCACCTGCCCCCTCCGGTCAATTACAGGGACTGCCACAGCACGCATACCCAACTCCAGCTCCTGGTCTACGATCGCGTACCCTTGCTCTCGAACCCTTTCAAGCTCCACTCTCAGTTCGTCCGGCCCCTTGGTATTCGGTGTATGCTTCTCAAAACGAGACTTTTCGAACACCGCCTCCAGTTCTGGCTTCTGCAAATACGCCATCAGAACGCGACCACCGGAAGTGGCATAGGCCGGCAACCTCGCACCAATCTGCAGATTGATCGGAATCAGGCCCCTGCGCGGAATACGAGCCACATAGACGATGTCTGCCCCATCCAGAACGAGCGCAGAGCAGGATTCACCCAACTCGTACGCAACCTTTTCCAGGTGGGGGGTTATGGTTTCCGAGAAGTCCAATGACGCAAGGTAGGCATATCCAAGCTCCAGCACCTTGGCCGTCAACCTGAACTTTTTGTCCTCCAGAGACACATAACCCAGTTTCTGCAGAGTCAACAAAAAACGCCGGGCTGCCGCTCTGGACAACCCGTTTTTCTCGGCAACCGCAGACAACGTCATGGACGGGTTTTCCGTATCAAAGGATCGGATAACTTCCAGCCCGCGCGCAAAAGTCGTCAGAAACTCCTTGTCAGCTCCTGACATATCCTTGTTTTGATCAGTCATGAAAACGTTCCGTAAAGCTGAGGTAAAACAACATCACCCCTTATTGGCGCTCCAACTATCCAGTGTTTTCCCTTCAAGAGCCAGTTGTTCCAGCAAAGGAGCTGGCTGCCAGTAATCCGCCCCGGTTTTGTCACGCAGCGCACAGATGCAGTCGTACACTTCCCTGAGCCCCATCTGGCTTGCCGTGAACATGGGGCCACCGCGGAATACCGGGAAGCCGTAGCCATTCACATAAACTACATCAATGTCACTGGGCCGTTGCGCTATTCCTTCACCGAGAATGTGGAAACCCTCGTTAATCAGTGCCATCAGGTGCCGGTCAAGAATTTCCTGATCAGTCATGGTCCGGCGCTGCACGCCGTGGGCCCTGGCCTGCGCTTCAATTACTTCCAGAACCTCTGGATCCGAAGACCTGGCCCGGGTCTCTGGGTCGTAGCGGTAGTATCCCGCTCCGGATTTCTGCCCCAAACGTCCCATCTCGACAAGCGCATCAGCAATGCAATAGCTGCGGGGGTCGCCTTTTTGCTCAGGAGTCAGGGCCTGACGGGCCTTATAGCCGATATCCAGGCCGGCAAGGTCACCAACCGCAAGTGGCCCCATGGCCATACCAAAGCGCGTGAGAACACCGTCAATCTGCTCAGGTGACGCCCCCTCAATCATCGACAGCTGGGCTTCCCGCGCATAGGGGCGCAGCATCCGGTTGCCGATGAAGCCGTAACACACCCGAGCCAGAACCGGCACCTTACCAATTTTCTTGCCCAGCGCCATAGAGGTCGCAATCACATCCTCAGATGTGGCGTCGGCGCGAACCACCTCCAGCAGGCGCATCACATTCGCCGGGCTGAAAAAGTGCAGCCCGACCACGTCCTGCGGGCGCGAAGTACAGGCAGCGATTTCGTTCACATCAAGGTAAGAGGTATTTGAGGCAAGAATGGCCCCGGGCTTACACACGCGGTCAAGCTCACCGAAAACCTGCCGTTTCACATCCATGCTTTCAAACACGGCTTCGATAACCAGATCGACATCGGCCAGGCTGTCATAGCTCGTGCTGCCAGTAATCAGGGCCTGACGTTTATCCGCCGCCTCCTGCGACATCTTGCCCTTACTGACCGTGATGCCGTAGTTCTTGCTGATCATCGCAAGGCCACGATCCAGCGCCTCCTGGTTAAGCTCCAACAGCGTTACCGGGATTCCGGCATTGGCAAAGGTCATTGCGATGCCACCACCCATGGTGCCGGCACCGATAATGCCAACACGGTTGATGGGTTTCGCCTTTGCATTTTCGTTAAGGTCTTCAACAACTGCGGCCTTGCGCTCGGCAAAGAACATATGTCGCATGGCGGCCGCCTGGTCAGAGCCGACACACTCAACAAAACTCGCCCTTTCGAACTGCAGACCGTCCTCAAAGGGTTTCGAGACCGCCGCTTCCACACAATCAACAATCTTCTGCGGAGCAACCTGCCCACGCCGGCGCTTGGCCATGTTCTTGCGCCATACTTCGAAGACATCTGCATCGCTTTCGGCAGCAGGCACCTCCAGGTCTCTGACCCGGCGCAGCGGCGCGCCCTCTTCCAGAAGGGATTGAGCATATGCCAGGGCCGAATCCTGCAGGGGCTCCTCAACCACACGGTCAATCATGCCCAGCTCCAGAGCTTTCGGCGCAGCCACTCGCTTACCAGAGGTAATAACATCCAGGGCCGTTTCCACGCCGACCAGTCTGGGCAAACGCTGTGTGCCACCGGCTCCAGGCAAGATACCCAGATTAACTTCCGGCAGGCCCACAGCCGCCGTATTCAGCGCGCAACGATAGTGACAGCTGAGCGCCAGCTCAAAGCCGCCACCCAGAGCCGTGCCGTGTAAGGCGGCAATAACAGGCTTTGCGGAAGACTCAATGGCTTCGTTCACTTCCGGCAGGGAGGGAGCCATAGGCGGTTTTCCAAACTCCTTGATATCCGCTCCGGCCACAAAGGTTCGGCCCTCACAGATCAGGACAATGGCCTTTGAGTTGTCCGTCTGAGCGTTTGTAATGGCGCTCATCACGCCCTCACGCACTTTTTGCGACAGGGCATTTACCGGTGGGTTATTGATGGTAATAACGCCGAAGTCACCAACCAGCTCATAAGTAACCAACATACGGAATTTCCTCTTCTGATAAAAAAAGAGCCGATCCCGCACTATCGGGAACGCGGTTCGGCTCTACAGAACACCTCAATACCGGCTAGATTACGCCTTTGTCGCGCAACGCCTTGATATCATCGTCTGACTTCCCTAGCACCCTGTTCAACACCGCAGCAGTGTCTTCTCCAAGCAGCGGAGGCGCCTTCTGGTAGGCCTGCCTGGTTTTGGAGAACTTGATCGGGTTTGCAATCCCCGGAACCGGGCCAATAGCCGGATGTTCCAGCTCGATCTTCATATTGCGCGCCTGAACCTGAGGGTCTTCGAATACCGCTGCAATATCCTGAATCGGGCCGCAGGGCACGCCCACAGCAACCAGTTTTTCCATCCAGTCACGACTGGTTCCGGTGCGGGTGCGTTCGCAGATTTTACCGACAAGTTCCGGCCGATGAGCAACCCGCTGGGGGTTGGTCTCAAAGCGCGGATCTTCAGACAGTTCCGGACACCCCAGAACATCACACAAACGCCTGAACTGGCCGTCGTTACCCACGGCGATAATTATCTGCCCATCACTGGTAGGGAATGGCTGATAAGGCGTTAGGTTCGGGTGGTATTCACCGGTCCGGGTTGGCACATCACCACTGCAGAAATAGTTGAGGGCCTGGTTTGCCAGCCAGCTAACCTGCACGTCAAGCAGAGCCATATCAATGTACTGGCCTTCACCCGTCTTCGAGCGATGATGGAGTGCCGACAGGATGGCAATCGTTGCGTTCATCCCGGTGGTCAGGTCAGCTACCGCCATGCCAACTCGCTGAGGGCCGGCACCCGGGTTGCCGTCGGCAACGCCGGTGATACTCATCAACCCGGCCTGCGCCTGCACCAGGTAGTCATAGCCGGGGTAACTGGCCATTGGGCCGGTCTGGCCGAAGCCGGTGATTGAACAATAGATCAACCCCGGATTCACCTTGGCCAGATCGTCATAGCCCAGGCCTTTCTTGGCGAGCCCGCCCGTTTTGAAGTTCTCAACCAGAATATCGCAGTCCGCCGCCAGTTCACGGACCAGCTGTTGCCCCTCTTCGCTGCCAAGATCAATCGTAACCGAGTGCTTACCCCGGTTTGCAGACAAAAAGTAGGCAGACTGCTTTGTCGGATTGCCGTCTTTGTCTTTCAGCCAGGGGGGGCCCCAATGGCGAGTGTCGTCACCGAGCTTCGGGCGCTCAACCTTGATAACCTCGGCCCCCAGATCCGCCATGATCTGGGTGCTCCAGGGCCCCGCCATAACACGGGACAAATCCAGTACACGAATGCCTGATAATGGACCTGACATCTCAATCTCCCCGATGTATCAAGCGTTCTGCGCGTTACGAATGAGGTGCTTGGCAATGACCAGCTGCTGGATCTGGGAAGTTCCCTCATACAGCCTGAACAGACGAACATCGCGGTAGAAGCGCTCGACACAGTACTCACCAATGTAACCTGCACCGCCATGAACCTGCACCGCGCGGTCTGCAACGCGTCCGACCATTTCCGTACAGAACAGCTTGCAGCAAGAGGCATTCATCGACACCGGCTCACCCGCATCATAGGATCTTGCGGCTTCTTCCACCATGCATTTGCCGGCATAGTATTCCATCTGGCTGTCTGCGAGCATCGCCTGAACCAGCTGGAAATTGGCAATCTCGGTTCCAAACTGTTTGCGCTGGCTGGAATAATTAACGCTTTCCTCAATCAAACGTTTTGCGGTGCCGACGCTCAACGCGCTGATGTGCAGACGGCCCCGGTCCAGCACCTTCATGGCTGTCTTGAAACCCTGGCCTTCTTTACCACCGATCAGCGCAGTCGCAGGCACACGCACGTTGTCAAAAATCACATCGCAGGTGTGAGAACCTTTCTGCCCCATTTTCTTGTCGGGCTTACCGAGAGTAATGCCCGGCAGGTCGGCATCAACCAGAAAGGCTGAAACGCCACGACCACCTTCCTCTTTGGTTCCGGTACGCGCCATGACCGTAAAGACTCCCGCACGGGGCGCATTGGTAATGTAGCGCTTGGTGCCGTTGATCACGTATTCGTCACCGTCGCGGCGCGCCATGGTGGAAACGGAGCCCGCATCGGAACCGGCATCCGGCTCGGTCAGGGCAAACGAGCCGATCAGTTCGCCGCTGGCCATCTTCGGCAGGTAGTGGGCTTTCTGTTCCGGAGTTCCGTCAATAATGATGCCTTGCGAACCGATTCCCACGTTGGTACCAAACATGGAGCGGAAAACCGGCGAGGTGTAACCCATTTCCTGAACCACCGCGACCTCTTCAGACATGGTCAGCCCGAGGCCACCGAATTCCTCGGGGATAGACAGGCCGAACAGCCCCATATCTTTCATTTCGTCGATAACTTCTTCCGGAATCCGGTCCTCCTCTGCAACCTGCATTTCCAGGGGAACCAAGCGCTCACGGACATACCGCCTGACGCTATCCACAAACTGATTCAAAGTATCTTTATCAAGTGCCATGCCGGCCTCCACTGAATTTCAGGTAGCGGAACGCCAGCCTCGAACAACTTTGTTCGATAATCGGTCATGGCGTTCGATTTTCGATTCGTGAGGACAAATGTCACACATTCTTTGCCCGCAATCAAGCCGAATGTCGACCACCTGGCTGTAGACCGGGCACCAGTACACAGCGAACAAACCAGCCCATAGTCTGAATTGACACGCCGACAAGCAGCGGCCTACACTAGAATTTACTGCAGAATTATATTTTGCACAGCGAAATAATAAACATAAAACAGGATGGCTCTATGAACAAAACAAAAACCAAGATCGTATCCGCACTTCTTGCATGCAGTGCAACCACTGCCTGGGCTGCAGGAAATGTTGATCTGCCACAAACCATCGGGATGACCGCCTATGGCACCAGTTCGGCCGGCTATAGCCAGATGGTTTCTATCGGCAACCTGCTACGTAATGAGTACGGCGTATCCCTGCGGATCCTGCCCGGCGAGAACGACGTTTCCCGGATGACACCACTCAGAACCGGGCGCGTACCGGTTTGTTCCTGTGGCATTGCCGCTTATTACGCCGCCGAAGGCGTACTGATGTTCTCCGAGGACAACTGGGGGCCGCAGCCGGTTCGGGTTATTACCACCTCCATTGCCAGTTTTGGCCTGAGCATTGCTGTAGCCGGCGATATCGGCGTAGAAACCCCCTATGACCTCAAGGGCAAACGCATTTCCTACATTCGTGGTGACGATGCCCTGAACCTCGGCACCGAAGCCATGCTGGCCTTTGGCGACCTCACCTGGGATGACGTGGAGCGGGTAGACTTCCCGGGATACGGCAGGGCCTTTGAAGGCATTGTTGCCAATCAAAGCGATACCGCATTTACCGTTTCTGTCGCCGGCGGTCCACAACAGCTTTCCGCCAGCCCGCGCGGTATATCCTGGCTGGAGCTTGATCCTGAGGACACCGAGGGCTGGGAGCGACTGCGCTCCGTGGCTCCCTATTTCCAACCGCACCGGGTTACTTCCGGCGCCGGCATCAGCAAGGATGAGCCTTGGATTGGTTCCAGCTATCCCTACCCCATCATCATCGCCAACGCCGATGCCGATAAAAAACTGGTGGACGGGCTGATTCGTGTCTTCACCGAGGATTACGACAAGTACAAGGACTCCGCACCGGGCAATGCAGGCTATGCGCTGGAGAACCAGAATCTCAACTGGGTCATCCCGCTGCATGATGTGGTCGTCGACTACTACAAGGAAATCGGCCACTGGACGGAAGATATGCAACAGCACCAGGACATGCTGGTACAGCGCCAGAATATCCTCCTGGACACCTGGGAGAGCTACACCAAGGCCAACCCGCCTGCCGACAAGGAAGCCTTCAAAAAGGGCTGGATGACGGCGCGGGCAGAAGCACTTCAAGCGGCTGGCATGAATCCGGTATTCCGGTAAAACCTGCTGTCCTTGTTGAAACCTGATTCCGGTGTAAAGACAAGGGGTCTGTTACACCGGAGTTCTTTCAGGAGTCTTACTGCATGTCTGAAACACACAATACTGAACCATCGAAAGAAAACGTCAGCGGCATCCGGCGGCTTTCCGGCGGATGGCCATGGATCCCCAGGGTTGCAACTCTTGTCCTGACACTGCTGACGATTGACTACCTGTTCAATTTGCAGCTGATCAATATTGTTACCAAAGTGGAAAGCCAGTTTTTCTATGTGGTGGTGGCACTTATGCTACCGCTGGTTTTTCTGCTTTGGCCAATGTCACGCCACGCTTCCCGGAACAAGGTTCCCTGGTACGACATCATCCTGTTCCTTGCCGCCTCGGTTATCTGCGGGTTCTTTGTCTACAACGCGGAAACTATTCTGGATTACGGCTGGGAATACGCGGCACCACAATACGCCGTAGTGTTCAGCTTCCTGTTCTGGGTTACTGTCATCGAAGCCATTCGCCGGGCCGGCGGCCTGCCGATTGCCATGATTGTCGGTGTCGCCAGCCTGTACCCGATATTTGCAGACAAGCTGCCGGGCCCCATCCAGGGCTTTCCATCTGCCCCCGACCAGACCGCTATCTACATGGCCATGAGTCGAGAAGGCATCATGGGCGTGCCCTTGCAAGCCTTTGCCAACATCGTGATCGGCTTCCTTCTGTTTGGCGTCGCCCTGCAGAAAACCGGCGGCGGTCGTTTCTTTATCAACCTGGCCTTCGCATTGCTGGGCCATGTTCGGGGCGGACCGGCAAAGGTTGCGGTTTTCTCCAGCGGCCTCATGGGATCCATGAGCGGCAGCGTAATCACTAATGTGATGACAACCGGAGTGATGTCAATTCCGGCAATGCGCCGAGTCGGCTTCAGCCGTTCCTACGCAGCCGGCGTAGAAGCCTGTGCTTCTACAGGCGGCGTTCTGATGCCACCGGTTATGGGTGCCACCGCGTTCATCATGGCCGCGTTCCTGAACATTCCCTACGGCACCATTGCACTGGCGGCAGTCGTGCCCTCCGTACTGTATTTCCTCGGCCTGTTTATCCAGATTGATGCCTATGCTGCCCGCAACAAGCTTCAGGGCCTGCCCGCCAGTGAATTACCATCGCTCAAGCAAACATTAAAGGAAGGCTGGTACTTCATCTTCGTGTTTGCCCTGCTGATCTGGATGCTGTTCTTCCTGCGACGAGAGGCCACGGCACCATTCTTTGCAACGGTTCTCTTGCTGGTGATCAACCAGGTACTGCCCTACCAGCGCTGGAAGTGGCAAGACGTGAAGGACTTCTTCGCAGAGTCAGGGAAGCTGTTTGCAGAGCTGATCGCGATCCTCACCGGTGTTGGCTTGCTGGTAGGTGCACTGTCGGTTACCGGGCTGTCAGGCACTATTGCCAATGACCTTATCTACCTGGCCGGTGGCAACACCCTGGTACTGCTGTTGATGGGAGCACTGACCAGCTTTGTGCTCGGCATCGGCATGACAGTTACAGCTGCCTATATTTTCCTGGCGGTTGCGCTGGCACCGGCCCTAATAAACGGCGGCGGCATGGATCCCCTGGCCGTTCACCTGTTCATCCTTTACTGGGGCATGCTCAGTTTCATCACCCCACCGGTTGCCCTGGGCGCCTTTGCCGCTGCAACGGTTGCCGGCTCCAACGCAATGAAAACCGGTGTGGAAGCCATGCGGCTGGGCAGCGTGATCTACTTTATCCCGTTCCTGTTTGTGCTTAATCCGGCGCTGATCTTTCAGGGCACCTGGAGCGAGATTCTCCTGGTGATTGCACAAGCACTGATCGGGGTAACGTTGATAGCATCGGCCATGCAAGGCTGGCTGATCGGGGTAGGCTCTCTGGCAGCAAGCAAGCTGTTGCAATGGCCAATCCGGCTGGGACTCATTGCCGGTGGCATGATCCTTGCCATCCCCGGTGGCGGACCGGTTCCGCTGACCAATCTGGAATTGTCTCTTATTAGTGCTGCGTTGATCATTCCTGCGGTCATCGCCGCCGCACTGACGCACAAGAGCTACGAAAGAAGGGAAAAGGCTCTGGCCTGAGACGGTCCTGCCCGGAGGGTGATGCACCCTCCGGGCTATTCATTTACAAAAAGCCGGCAAGTCTCTGGCGCACAATCCCTTCGGCCTCGGCCATGATTCTGCTGACCAGCTCATCGCAGGAAGGGATATCATTAATCAGCCCAACAACCATGCCACAACTCCAGGCGGCTTCATCCATCTTGCCTTCCTGCAGCACCAGCTTACCCTTTGCACCTGTGACAAGGTGACGGATATCGTCAATGGTTTCCTGGTCACCCTTTTCACTCTCAATCCGGATGATTTCCCGCACGGCTGCGTTATCCATCACCCGCTCGGTGTTCTTCAGGTTACGCATGATCAGCCGGGTCTGTAGTTCATTGGCTTTCACAATTGCCTGTTTCACGTTCTCATGAACCGGCGCTTCTTTGGTGGCCAGAAAACGGGTGCCCATATTCATGCCTTCGGCACCCAATGCCATGGCCGCTACCAGGCTCCGGCCATCGGCCATTCCACCTGACGCAATAAAGGGTATCGTCAGCTCTTCAGCCGCACGGGGCAGCAGGATGAAGTTTGGCACATCATCCTCACCGGGATGGCCGCCGCATTCAAAGCCGTCCACACTGACGGCATCACAACCGATTCGCTCGGCCTTCAAAGCGTGGCGAACAGATGTGCACTTGTGGATAACCTTGATACCCGCAGCCTTCAACTGCTCCATGTACTGCTCGGGGCTGCGGCCGGCGGTTTCAACCGCCTTGACACCACTGCGGATGATAACGTCAATGTACTCGGGGTAAGGCGGCGCATTGAAGGAAGGCAGGAAGGTCAGGTTTACGCCGAAGGGTTTATCCGTCATCTGCTGGCAGCGGGCGATTTCACTGGCGAGATGTTCAGGCGTAGGCTGGGTCAGGGCGGTAATCATGCCCAGACCACCGGCATTGGATACCGCCGATGCCAGTTCGGCAAAGCCTACGTTGTGCATGCCACCCTGTACGATCGGGTGCTCGATTCCAAATAATTCCGTAATTCGTGTTTTCACGGCATCACTCTTTTGTTGTTGATAAACATTTCCGGCCCTTAAACGTGAAGGAGCCGCTGCTGCGGCTCCTTCGTTGTCTTGCGATTACAGCTGCAGCGAGCGAACTTCCAGAAACTCCTCAAGCCCCCACTTGCCGAACTCCCGTCCGATACCGGAATGGCCAAAGCCACCAAAGGGAGCCAGCGGGTTAAAGCCGCCACCGTTCACGGACACCTGACCGGTCCGGAGCTTTGCAGCAAAGGCCTTCGCCCTTTCCTGATCTGCCGACCAGACTGCTCCGGACAGCCCATAGGCTGTGCCATTGGCAATACGCAAGGCTTCGGCCTCATCGCTGTAGGGGATCACGCACAGCACGGGGCCGAATATTTCTTCCTGAGCGATTGTGCTGTTCGGATCTACATTGCCAAAGACGGTTGCCTGTACAAAGTATCCCTTGTCCAGACCGTCCGGCGAATCCGGACCGCCGGCCATCAGGGTTGCGCCTTCGGCAACACCGAGCCGGATGTAATCCACCACCCGGTCCCGCTGTTGCGAAGAGGCCAAGGGGCCCAAACGGGTAGTTTCATCCAGCGGGTTACCCGGAGTCATTCGGTCCGCGGCTGCAGCCGCCAGCTTGCACGCCTCGTCATGGCGATCGGCGGGCACCAGCAGCCGGGTCAGGGCGGTGCAGGTTTGTCCGGAGTTGAGCAGGCAGTTGCTCACTGTGCCTTTTACTGCGGCTTCCAGGTCAGCGTCCGATAAAACAACCGATGCCGATTTGCCGCCCATTTCCAGCGCAATCCTCTTGAAGTCATCCGCAGCGGCATGGGCAATGGCATGACCGGTGCGGGTGGAGCCGGTGAATGACAGCATGCGCACATCCGGATGCCGGATCAGGGTTTCACCAACGGTTTGCCCGGCCCCGCATACCATGTTGAACACACCCGCCGGCAGGTCGGTTTCATCCAGAATGTCAGCGAGGATAAAGGCTGCCTGCGGCGCAATCTCAGAGGGCTTCAGCACAACAGTGCAGCCGGCAGCAATCGCGGGTACTACCTTCAGAATGATCTGATGCAGCGGGTAGTTCCAGGGCGTAATACAGCCCACCACCCCGACCGGCGCATATTGCACTTCCGAGTTACCAGACTGCTCAACGAACGGAAACTCCGGCAACATATCGGTATAGGTCTTGGTTACAGTTGCCGGCAGGCCAGCCTGGATTGCCGTGGCAAGCTTCAGTGGCATGCCCACTTCCCGGCTGACCGCTTCCGCAATTTCCGGTGCCCTTTGCTTGAGTCCAGCATGCAGCTGGCCAAGCACGTTCACCCTTTGCTCTACAGAACTTTCAGACCAGACCTCAAATGCTGCATGCGCAGCGGCAATTGCCAGCTCCATCTGTCCCGGATCGGACATGGGCACCCGGGCAATCACGTCGCCGTTGGCAGCTTCATGCACATCCGCCATGTCGCCGTTCCAGTCGACCCAGCTACCATTGATGTAGTTCTTGTTCAGAGTCTTCATGTTTTTCCCTCAGTCGAAGACAATCACGCCACGCGCGTTCTTGCCGGAGATCATGTCGTCAAAGGCCTGAACAGCTTCATCTATGGAGTAAGTCTGGGTGATCAGCTCATCGAGTTTAAGCTTACCCGCACGGTACAAACCTAGAAGCCGCGGGAAATCGTGTTGCGGCCGGGCTGAACCCAGCCAGCTGCCCTTCAGGGTGCGCTCGTCGGCAGGCAGGGTGAGCGTAGTAATCGAGGTTTTGTCTTTCGGGTCAGCGACCCCTACCACGACAGCGGTACCACCGCGCCCGAGAGACTTATAGGCTTGCTCAACCACAGCACCTGCACCAACGCACTCAAAGGCGTAATCCACGCCGCCGGTCAGTTTTCTGATGGCTTTGGCGGCATCATCCACTTCGTTGAGGTCAATCGTGTGGGTGGCACCGAATTCCCGCGCCATGGCAAGCTTTTTCGGGTTGTTGTCCACCGCCACAATCATTTCGGCACCGGCGGTTGCGCAGCCCTGAACGGCGTTCAGGCCAACACCGCCAATACCGAACACCGCAGCCCTGGAACCCGGCTCCAGCCCGGCAGTATTAAATACAGCACCCACACCGGTCATCACGGCACAGCCCACCAATGCGGCGTTCTGTAGTGGCACATCCTCTGCAACCTTCACGCAGTTATCCACATGCAGGGTTGCATACTCCGCCATCACGCCGCAGGCGCCGAACACATTCAAGTGCTCCCCCTGACTGTCGCGGGTTCGAACGGTTCCATCGGGCAGTGTAAACATCGCCTTGCGGGCGTTTTCACACAGAACCGGATGGCCACGCACACACTGGCGGCACTTGCCGCACATTGAGATAAACGAACTAACAACGTGGTCGCCTTCACTGAAGCCTTCCACACCCTCGCCAACTTCAACCACCACACCGGCCGCCTCGTGGCCCAGCACCAATGGCGGTGGATACTGAATCTTTCCAGTGGTGGCTGAAAGGTCGCTGTGGCACACGCCGCAGGCGGCAACCTTGATGGTTATCTCGCCCCGTTTTGGTCCGTCCACCGTAATCTGTTCGACCTGTACCGGCTTGCCCCACTCCCGGCAGACCACCGCCTTTGCTTGTCTGTCCATTACCCTGACTCCTGTTGTTTTTGTGTTGATTCAGAGTTGGCGAGGCCCGTCAGAATGCCTCGTCAAACATATCCAGTGCCGTTGAGTCCACCGATTGCAGCAACTCAGCCGTTGCAACCACTCCGGGCAATTCGTACCGGCAGAAATAATCGCAGGCGCGCAACTTACCCTGATAGAAGCCCTCCGTCTGCTCACCGGCCCCGCCTAGTCCGACAAGGGCTTTCAAGGCCTGTCGCACCCAGAGCCAGCCGACAACCACCTGCCCGAAGGCGTCCAGGTACAGAGTGGCATTTGCCAGTGCTTTTTCCTTGTCACCGGAGGCCTTTACCTCATTGATCACCCGGGTAGCTTCAACCATTGCTGACAGGGACCGCTCAAGCAGCCCGGCATTAGAAGCCAGCCGTTCCTGCTTGCGGGCCTCGGCAATAGTGGCTTCAATCCTGCGCACCAGTTCGCGGTAATACCGGCCATCGGCCATGGAAACCTTGCGGCCAAGCAGGTCCATGCCCTGAATACCATGGGTGCCCTCGTGGATCGGGTTAAGCCGGTTATCCCTGTAGAACTGTTCTACCGGATATTCCCGGGTGTAGCCGTAGCCACCATGCACCTGAATTGCCAGACTGTTAGCTTCGAGACAATAACGGGAAGGCCAGGACTTGATCACTGGCGTGAGCAAGTCGAGCAGCCCGGCGGCAAGCTCACGCTGCTCGCCAGTTTCCGCAAACTTCTTCTCGTCCACCAATACTGCACCCTGCAGACAGAGCGCCAGCCCACCTTCCACATAGGCCTTCTGGGCCAGCAGCATGCGCCGGATATCAGCATGGCGGATCAGAGGCACCTGGGGGCTCTCCGGATCCTTTTCTCCAACCGGACGCCCTTGCTGCCGCTCGCGGGCATACTCAAGGGCATGAAGATAGCCGGTGTAACCCAGCATCACCGAACCCAGACCAACACCAATCCGGGCTTCGTTCATCATGTGGAACATGGCAGCCAGGCCCTGGTGGGGCGAGCCAACCAGATACCCGACCGCCCCCGCTGCCTCACCAAAGTTCAACATGGTAGACGTCGTGCCACGGTATCCCATTTTGTGAATCAGGCCAGCCAGGGCGACATCGTTGCGCTCGCCCAAAGAGCCATCTTCGTTAACCAGGACCTTCGGCACCAGAAACAGGGAAATTCCTTTTACGCCGGCCGGGGCCCCAGGTAAACGCGCGAGTACCATATGAATGATGTTCTCGCTCAGCTCGTGATCACCACCGGAGATGTAGATCTTGTTACCAAATAACCTATAACTGCCATCCGCCTGTGGCTCCGCGCGAGTGCGCAGATCTCCCAGAGAGGAACCTGCATGGGGCTCGGTCAGGCACATGGTGCCGAAAAAACGCCCAGCCAGCATCGGCTCGGCGTAGCGGCTTTTCTGCTCGTCGGAGCCATGGGCGAGAATCAGGTTAGCTGCCGCAATAGTTAGCCCGGCGTAGCCCTGAGTCCCTACGTTGGCTCCTTTGAGCATCCCCACACACATCTGGGCAACCGCACTGGGCAGCTGCATGCCACCGCGCTCGTAGTCCTGACTGGCCGCCATCAGACCAGTACTTTTCAGTACGTCCAGCGCCTTGTGAACTTCCGGGCGCATGTGCACACGGCCATTCTCGAAGGTCGGCTCTTCTTCATCCACCAAGCGAGCATGGGGTGCGAACTCCTCTGTGGCAACTTTCAGCGCCAGGTCCAGCGCCGCCTGCAGCGTTTCACGACTATGGTCCTGATAGCGCTCAAATCTGAGCACCTTCTCTACTTCATGAAGTTCATAAAGCTGGAAAGCCAGGTCCCGGGTACTTACGATTTTCTGCTGCATGACGGCGCTCTCCGTTTATACCACTTCGAACAGGCCGGCTGCGCCCTGACCGCCGCCAATGCACATGGTGACCACCACATATTTGGCACCCCGGCGCTTGCCTTCAATCAGGGCATGGCCGGTAAGGCGGGAACCGCTCACACCATAGGGGTGACCCACAGAAATAGAGCCGCCATTCACGTTCAGTTTTTCCATCGGAATACCCAGACGGTCGCGGCAGTAGACCACCTGGGATGCAAAGGCTTCGTTCAGCTCCCACAGGTCAATGTCGTCCATGGTCAGGCCGTTACGGGCAAGCAGGCGTGGAACAGCAAACACCGGGCCGATGCCCATTTCGTCCGGCTCACAGCCCGCAACAGCAAAACCACGGAAAATGCCCATGGGCTCGATGTTATGCTTTTCGGCATAGGTGCTGTCCATGACCGTACAGACGGAGGCGCCATCAGAAAGCTGGCTGGCGTTGCCCGCAGTAACAAACTGGCCCGGGCCACGTACCGCGTCCAGTGACGCCAACCCTTCCAATGTAGTATTCGGGCGGTTGCACTCGTCCCGGTCCAGGGTTACCTGTTTTTCGCTCACTTCACCGGTTTCTTTGTCTTTAACCAGCATAGTGGCGTCAAAAGGCACAATTTCGTCGTCAAACTTGCCGGACTGCTGGGCCGCGGCGGTGCGCTGCTGGGAAACCAGTGCGTACTCATCCTGCGCTTCACGGCTTACGTTGTAACGCTGGGCGACAATATCGGCCGTTTCGATCATCGACAGGTACAGTTCCGGCTTGTTCTTCATCAGCCATTCGTTAGTAGCACGGAAGCCATTAAGTTTGTCGTTCTGAACCAGGGAGATGGACTCTACGCCACCAGCCACGATGGCAGGTACCTTCTCCGACATCACGCGCTGCGCAGCAATAGCAATGGATTGCAGGCCGGAGCTGCAGAACCGGTTAATTGACAGCCCGGCCGTGGTTACCGGGAGCCCGGCACGAATAGCCGCCAGGCGTGCCATGTTCTTGCCCTGACAACCTTCGTGAAAGGTTGCGCCCAGAATGACATCTTCAACGATGGCAGGGTCGATTCCTGCACGCTCAACGGCGTGCTGGATAACGTGCCCGGCCAGATCAACACTGTGCGTGTTGTTCAGGGCACCACGATAGGACTTGCCAAGGCCGGTACGCGCGGTCGAAACGATGACAGCATCAGACATAAGATGAACTCCTTATAATTATAGATCGCTGAACTTGCGGCCTTCCGCCACCAGCTTCTCGAGCAACGGCGCAGGCTTCCACTGCTCGCCACCCACTGTGTTGTTGTAGTTCTTCACTGCCGCCAGAATATTGTCCAGCCCAACCTGATCTGCCCAGAACATGGGGCCGCCACGATACGCGGGGAAACCATATCCGTAGATCCAGACCACATCGATGTCCAGTGACCGGTCGGCAATGCCTTCTTCCAGGATCTTGGCACCTTCGTTGACCATTACATACATGCAACGCTCAAGGATTTCCTGGTCGGTAACCTCCCGGGCTACGATCCCCTGTTCCGCGCGGAAGCTTTCAATCAGCTGTTCCACTTCCGGGTCGACAACCGGCGCGCGGCTACCTTCCTCATATTTGTATACGCCAGCCTGGGTTTTCTGCCCCAGACGATCCTGCTCAACCAGCTTGTCCATCCAACTGGCCGGCACATCTTCACCGGCGTTACGACGCTCTTCACGAATACGATAACCGACATCAATGCCGGCCAGGTCAGACATCGCAAACTGCCCCATCGGGAAGCCGAGGTCGGTCAGCACTTTGTCCACCTGCTGCGGCGAAGCACCTTCGTTTACAAGCGCCATGGCCTCGGCACCGCGTTTATGCAGCATCCGGTTACCAACGAAGCCGTGACAGTTACCGACCATGACTCCGACTTTGTTAATTTTCTTCGCTACGGCCATCACAGTGGCCTTCACCTCGTCAGACGTCTTGCTGCCACGAACATTTTCCAGCAGCTTCATTACGTTAGCCGGGCTAAAGAAGTGCATACCGACAACGTCTTCCGGGCGTTTGGTAGCAGAGGCAATTTCATCAATATCGAGGGTGGAGGTGTTGGACGCCAGAATAGCGCCCGGCTTACACACTTCATCCAGCTTGGCGAAGATTTCTTTCTTGATAGCCATATTCTCAAATACGGCTTCGATCACCAGATCCACATCACGGAAATCGTCATAGCTCAGGCTGGTTTTGATCAGCCCCATGCGTTCTTCCACCTGCTCTGCAGTGAGCTTGCCCTTCTTGGCGGAGTTTTCGTAGTTGCGGCGAATTACGGCAAGGCCTCGATCAAGCGCGTCCTGTTTGACCTCAACGATGGTGGCAGGAATGCCCACATTGGCGAAGTTCATGGCAATACCACCACCCATGGTGCCGGCACCGATAATACCCACACTCTTCACCTCACGTACCGGAGTATCCTTGGCCAGGCCTTTGACCTTGGAAACCTCGCGCTCGGCAAAGAACGAATGAATCAGGCCAGCACGCTGCGGCGATTCCATGCATTCCTTGAACAGTTCACGCTCACGCTTCAGGCCCTCGGCAAACGGCAAGGTGAAAGCTGCTTCTACGGCGTCGACACACTTGAAAGGAGAGAACAGGCCACGGGCTTTTTTGGCCAGGCCAGCACGGAACTGGTCAAAGACATCGCTGCCCTTGTCAGCTTCAACCTTGTCGGCAATATCACGCACCCTGCGCACCGGAGCACCTTCAGCTGCCAGTTTCCGCGCATAGGCCAGCCCAACCTGGCGAATATCGTCACCGCCTTCAACAGCATCAACAATGCCCAGAGCCAGCGCGTCTCTGGCGCCTACGAAGTTGCCAGACGTAATCATTTCCAGTGCCTTCTGGGCACCCACAAGGCGAGGCAGGCGCTGGGTACCGCCAGCACCGGGCAACAGACCAAGCTTTACTTCAGGCAAACCCACCTTGGCAGACGCCAGAGCAACCCTGTAATGACAACCCAGGGCCGTTTCCAGGCCACCGCCCAGTGCGGTGCCATGAATAGCGGCAACAATGGGCTTGTCGCTTGATTCATAGGCATTGATCACATCGGGGAGGCCCGGCTCCTGCAAAGGTTTGCCAAATTCGCGGATGTCCGCGCCAGCAATGAACGTACGGCCTTCACATACCAGCAGGAGGATATCTGCTTCTGCATCCTTCTGGCCCTGCTCCAGGGCGGAAACCAGACAGGCACGCACAGCATGGCTCAAGGCATTGACCGGCGGGTAGTTTACGGAAATGACACCAACATTCCCTTCACGGGTATAAGCAACAACCTCTGACATAATCTCCCCTCGCCTTTTATGAAATATGGTTTTATCTAGCGAAATCAATTAACGATTTAATACAAGTTTAGCCCTTATTTCAACCACCGTTTCGGTTCAGGCATAAAAAAACCGCAGACTTTCGTCTGCGGTTTTTTATGCCTTTCTGTCTGATCCGGCCGGCTACCGGCAGCCTGGCCTAGACACCGAGCGATTCAATATCCCGGGCTAACATAGCCAGCTGGTGAGCATAGGAGTCGCGCAACTTGTCGCCAGGCACCAGGTACGACGGCGCCGCACAGGTCAGAACCATCGTAGTGCCATCCTGCAGGTGGATAGGTACACCGGCGGAGTTAATGTTCCGATCCCAGTCTCCCAGCGACAGGCAGAAACCGTGCTCCCGGTAATCTTCCATGGCCTGGTCCAGGCCTTCTTTAATTACCGGCCATTTTTCACCGTACTTCTTCGCCATGGCATCGTCGATCAGCTTGCGGGCCGGGTCGCTGATCGCGCAGTAATAGGCGCGCCCTGCAGAGGTTGTCGACATAGGCAGCTTCAGGCCAATATCCATCCGCAGGAGGGTTGCTTCAGGCGGCAGCCGGTTTTCTACATAAATCATGTGCAAGCGGTCGCGACAAGTCAGACCAACCGACATGTTGGTTTGCCGGGCGAACTCGTCCATGTAGGGCTTGGCCAGCTGACGCACCTTCAGGTTTGATACATAGGCGTAACCCAGAGCCAGCACGCCGGAACTAAGCTGATACTTTTCCAGCTGCTGGTTGTAGCCCAGATAACCCAGCTTGGTCAGCGTATAGGTCATGCGCGAAACGGTGGGCTTGGGAAGGCCGGTAATTCTGGCAATGTCCTGGTTGCCGAGTATGACAGACCCCTGACTGAACGCGCGCAGAACATCCAGCCCCCGGGACAATGCCTCCACAAACTTGCGATCCTTACCCGGCTGAACCGGCTCACCATCACCGGATGCCACTTGCAACTCCGGTGAGTTGTCCTGCTGTTTTTTTGCCATAACTTGCCTATTTCCTGAACTGCGTTGCCTGTCACGGATAGCCTGAAGAACCGTGGGCGTGAAAATTGGACATATTCTAGTCTATGAGAAACTCAAGAACCACAATCTGCCATCAAATTTCATGCCAGATTCGAAACACTGGCATTACCCGATGCCACGAAATAACCATGACGGAAACCCGGGCAACCTTTACCATAGTATAGCGATACTTTATTCTGCAATGCGGAACAAAGTCATATGCACGACAACAAACACTACTCAGGAGCATGTATGAAGGTACTTTTTGTAGCGGGCGATCCCAAACCAGAGCGCTGGACCGTACCTATCAAACAACTGCTACCAGAAGCAGACATTTATGTCTGGGATCCGGACGGCCCGGCGATAAATGCAGACTACGCCATCGTATGGCAGCCACCAGCACAACTGTTCGAGCGTGAGACCCGCCTGAAGGCCGTTTTCAACCTGGGCGCCGGTATCGACGGATTGCTGAAAGTGCCCAACCTGCCGGCAGACCTTACCGTGGTAAGACTGGAAGATGCCGGCATGTCAGTACAGATGGCCGAGCATGTACTGCACCAGATACTGGAAGTCAGCCGGCAGATGGAGCTGTACCGGGAGCAGCAACGCCAGCGCCTGTGGAAGATACACCGCCCCATCAGCCGGAAAGAGTGGCCCATCGGCATTATGGGGCTAGGGCACATCGGCAAGCGTGTGGCCAGCACACTGGCAAGCCTGGACTATACGGTAAACGGCTGGGCCAGGAGTGAGCACACGGTAGAAGGCGTGCGCACCTTCGCAGGCAACGGGCAACTCAGAGAGTTTCTGGGGGCAACGCGAGTGTTGGTTAACACCCTGCCACTGACCAGCGAAACCGAAAACATCCTCAACTACGACCTGTTCAGCCAGCTCCAGCCGGGTGCGGTGCTGATCAACGTCGGCCGGGGGGAGCACCTCGTGGAAGAAGACCTGCTCAGAGCCCTGAATGAGGAGAAACTGCAGCGGGCCTCCCTGGATGTGTTCCGCAAGGAACCTTTGCCGGCTGGCCACGCGTTCTGGGAGCGAACCGACATCACAATCACGCCGCACATTTCGGCGCGAACTCTTCGGGATGCCACGCTGGAGCAGATCACCGGGAAAATCCGGGACCATGCCAGCGGGCACCCCATCACAGGAATAGTCGACATAGCCCGTGGCTACTGACTAACCCGCGAGCCGACTCTGCCGGTCAACCCAGGACCGGCAGAAGTACCGCAAACACCGCCAGCAATAACAGCAACAGCGGCACCACCAGCAAGACAAAAACACCGTTCCACTGAAAGGCCACTACGTTGCGGGAAACCTGACCAAACCGTGACAGCAACATCACCGACGGCCCGAACGGCGACACCATCATTGCCAGTGAGAAACCAATAACCAGGCCAATTGCCACCAGCATCGGGTCAGCCCCGCTAGCCACAAGTTGCGCAAGCATGCCCGACTGCACGCTGAGCACGGTAATCGGAATCACCCCGGCCATGGAGAACAGCGGCATGATCAGCAGCCCTGCGGCTGCAATCAGGTAACTACCCCAGCCGCTCACCACAAGTCCGTTCAACAGATCTGCCGGCACCACAGTGGCAATCGATACCCCAAGCATGGCTGAGCCGGCAAAGATCGCCATTTCGTTGGACATCACCGCCAACTGTCCCACCCCTTCTGCCAATACCGCCACCGGAGAGCGTTCCTGCAACAACATATAAGACAAAGTGACAGCCGGAACAGCCAACATGGCAGCGACCGACACCTTCACGCCCGCCAAGGCAACCAGCAAAGCCATACAGGCAAACACCACCAGAACCAGAAGCGTCAGTTTGCCCGTTCCTTCAGGCCAGCCGTCGAGCGCAACCCGTTCACTACTGATTTCCCGGAAGCGCTGCCTTTCCAGCACCCAGCCAACCACGATCATCAGCAAAGCTGCCACAAAGCCGAAAGGCAAAAGAGAAGACCAGCTGAGCTGGGGCAGCTCTCGCGTGAGAATCGCAACCGCTACGCTGGTTGGCGCCACCAACGGCACCAGCGCAAATCCCCGCAAGGCGCTGATCAGCACACTCCTGAGCCACTGCAGCCGCGCCGCGCCCTCAATGCCCCGCTCTTTGAGACTGTCCGCCAGGGTGCCGCATAAAAGGCTCATCATCCCGAAGCTGAGTACCGAGGCAATACCGCAGCTCACCGCCGCATACTTTGGGTATAAAAGGGATACCCGACCCCCGAGCAGCACATCGTGGATACGCCTGAGGACTTCAAAGCGGCGCACCAGGCACTGCATCATCCCCAGGCTGCCCAAAAACGCCGAATAGAACGCTGCATCCGACAACGCATCAAGGGCACCGTCCATTCCGAGACGGCCGGTCACAAACAAACCAGCACTAAACGTGAGGGAAAGCAGGAACAACGTCCTTGCATAGACCTGAAGGCGCATCGCGCCCAGAACAAACACCAGGATGAATACCAGCCCGGCAGAGGCGCTAAGGGCTTTGCTCTGCAGACAAATCGCGACAAGCTCCATGACCACGGCACAAGCCAGCAGCCAGCGAAGAGTTCCATTCATAAACCAGTCAGCCACCAATGATGAACAATTCTTGCAATTGAGATAGACCCAGATTAGTCTTTTCCAATATCATTTACAAAACTATATTCCGCAGTTCGGAATTACCTAACCATAATCGATACGACAATTCTTATGAACGCATACATCTATGATGGCTTGAGAACACCATTTGGGCGGCATGCAGGCGCCCTGGCCAAGGTTCGCCCCGACGACCTGCTGGCCGAGGTCATTCGCGCACTCATTGAGCGCAACGCCTTTGCTCCGGATAATTATGAAGACGTGATTGCCGGCTGCACCAACCAGGCCGGTGAAGATGCCCGCAACCTGGCGCGGCACGCCGGACTGCTGGCAGGCTTGCCGGTTGAAACCGGTGGCCAGACCGTTAACAGGCTGTGCGGCTCAGGCCTTGCCGCCATCATCGATGCTGCCCGCGCTATCCGTTGTGGCGAAGGTGAGCTGTTTGTAGCCGGTGGTGCCGAGAGCATGAGCCGCGCACCGTTTGTGCTGGCCAAGTCCGAATCACCTTACAGTCGTGAATTCCGGGCCTTTGACAGCACCATTGGCGCGCGCTTCCCGAACCCACTGATCGAACGTCAGTTCGGTTCTGACACCATGCCTGAAACCGCAGACAACATTGCGCGCGAACTTAACCTGTGCCGACTGGAAGTGGATCGCTTTGCCGCGCAAAGTCAGGCCCGTTACGAGGCGGCCCGCCAGGAAGGCTTCTTCAAGGACGAGATCCTGCCCATTTCGGTGCCTCAGGGGCGCAAGCAACCGCCACTGACCGTGCAGGACGACGAGCATCCAAGGCCTACATCCAACCTCGAGGCGCTTTCCAATCTTCGCTCGCTGGCTGAAGATGGCGTGGTTACTGCCGGCAACGCCTCCGGCGTGAACGATGGCGCTGCCGCCCTGATTATCGGCTCCGAAGAAGCCGGCAAGCGGGCTGGCATCCAGCCCCGCGCACGTATCGTATCGGCTGCCATCGCCGGCGTTGCGCCCAATGTAATGGGCTACGGCCCGGTTCCGGCAAGCCAGAAAGCCCTGGCCCGGGCAGGCCTGACACTAAAAGACATGGATGTAATCGAGATCAACGAGGCGTTCGCCGCCCAGGTTCTCGGTTGCACCACCAAACTGGGAATCGATCCTTCCGATTCCAGACTCAACCCGAACGGCGGTGCCATCGCCGTGGGGCACCCTCTTGGCGCTTCCGGCGCCCGGATTGCCCTGACGGCGGTACGCCAACTCGAACGTACCGGTGGCCGTTACGCTCTGATCAGCATGTGCATTGGTGTAGGCCAGGGCATTGCTGCTGTAATTGAACGGGTTTCCAACTAACTTTTCAGGAGAACAACAATGGCTTCCGCACCTTGGGACGACCTGCTGAACTTTGAATCACAACTGGACGAAACCGAGCGTCAGGTACGCGACAGCATTCGCAGCTTCTGCGATAACCGTCTGATGCCCGGCATCGTCGAGGCAAACCGCCACGAAAAATTCGACCGCAGCATCTTCACCGAAATGGGTGAACTGGGCATGCTGGGTGCCACCCTGCCGGAAGAGTACGGCGGCCCCGGCCTGAACCACGTGTGCTACGGCCTGATCGCACGGGAAGTTGAGCGGGTCGACTCCGCCTACCGCTCCGCCCTGAGCGTACAGTCTTCACTGGTGATGTACCCGATCTTCTCTTACGGCAAAGAAGAGCTGAAAAAGCGCATTCTGCCGAAACTGGCCTCTGGCGAGTTTGTTGGCTGCTTCGGCCTGACCGAACCCAACCACGGGTCTGACCCCGGCGGCATGGAAACCCGAGCCAAGAAAGTCGATGGCGGCTACCTGCTGAGCGGCTCCAAGACCTGGATCACAAACTCCCCGATTGCCGACGTTTGCGTGGTCTGGGCCAAGCTGGACGGCGTGGTAAACGGCTTTGTGATCGAGCGCGAAGGCGCCAAGGGTCTGGAAACTCCGAAGATTCAGGGCAAATTCTCCCTGCGCGCATCCGACACCGGCTCTATCTTTATGGACGAAGTCTTCGTTCCTGAAGAAAACCGCCTGGAAGTTGAAGGCCTGAAAGGCCCGCTGAGCTGCCTTACCAAGGCTCGCTACGGCATCAGCTGGGGCGCCCTGGGTGCTGCGGAATTCTGCTGGCATGCAGCCCGCAACTACACCCTGGAGCGTAAGCAGTTTGGCAAGCCCCTGGCCGCCAACCAGCTGATCCAGAAGAAGCTGGTAGACATGCAGACTGAAATCACCCTTGGACTGCAATCTGTGCTGCAGCTGGGCCGCATGATGGATGCCGGCATTGCCACCCCGGATTCCGTTTCCCTTCTGAAACGTAACAACTGTGGCAAGGCCCTGGACATCGCCCGCGTAGCCCGCGATATGCACGGCGGCAATGGTATCGCTGATGAATACCACGTTATCCGCCACGTTATGAACCTGGAAGCAGTTAACACCTACGAAGGCACCCACGACGTCCACGCCCTGATTCTGGGCCGTGGCCAGACTGGCATCCAGGCCTTCAGCTGATCCTTTCAGGAACAGTGTAAGCAAAGAACCCCTCCGCGGAGGGGTTTTTTAATGCCTGACATCCGGCAACGAGTTTCAGGCAGGCCCAAAAAAGCCCCGGTGTGCAGCGCACCCGGGGCAAGCGATGAAATACCTGATATTCGTTTTAACTCAACGGAAATCGCTGATCAGAATGACAGCTTGGCGGAAGCCATTACCTGCTCATACTGCTGGCTGCCGCTGCCTGCGATCTCGCCAAAGTCCCAGTAGGCATACTCAAGACCCAGAGTCAGGTTCTTATGAGCGGACCACAGCAGGTTAGCGTGGACTGAGGTGGAGGAGTCGAAATAGCTGAGAGTCCCTGCAGGAGAGAAGTCCAGATCGTCCACAATCTCGGTATGGGAAACCGTCAGGTTACTTCTCCAGGTTGAATTCCAGAAGTGACGGTAAGCCGCAGTGACCCCGTAGGTATTCAGCGGCTCAACCTTTCCGGCCGCCTGCTCAGCCCGATCCACATCCGGGTAGGTGAACAGCCCCATGTAACGGCCAAGCGCTCCATAGCTGTATTGCAGACGCAAGTCATCACGCCCAAACGTAGGAATACGGGCACTCAGAGATACAGCACCGGCTGCCTTGGTGTCCTCCGCAGCATCATCTTCCAGATGGCGCAACAGGGCCGCAACAGAGTAGATACCGTAGTTGCCGCGAGTCTGATAGCGCGCTACGAGATCCGGATAGGACTGATCGCCATAGGATTCAGAGCCAAAACCATCTTCCGGGTTTTCCAGCGCCACCATTAACTTACCACCCGGAGCGGACATGTTATAGCGGAGCATCGGCTGTCGGGTATAGATAAAGGCAGCCTGTTTACCTTGGTCCAGAATCTCTGGCAATGCAGCCAGATCAGTAAAGGTTGTGAAGGTCTGGCCAAAATCCCAACCATTCCAGGAGCCATACGCCTGCCGCATGCGCGGATTATAGCTGTTTGAGACAACTTCATTGCCGGGAGCATCAGCCGCGGTGTTGAAATCCATTTCGATGTACGTGGTCAAATCATGGCCGGCAACATCCTCGGTCTTGGTACCAATGCTGATACGAGATTCACGAGCAGAGAAGCCTGTTTTCCAGTCGCTTTCACCTTCATTGGCCGCCTTGGCAAGCGTCCGGGGCAAACCAATGGAGTAACCGTTGCTGATTCCATTACCGTTGGATCCGAAAATCACATCGGCCTTGATGAACCCGCCAAATGAAATCGTGGTGTCACCAATCTTGATGCCTTTGCCATCACGCAACAGATAACGGCTATCGTCCCGCGTTTCAGGGGCAGTCGACACAGCACCTTCCAGCTTTCCTTCCAGAACCTGGATGCGCTCACGCAGCTCTTCCAGTTCTGTGTTGCTCTGCGCCTGGGCAGTTACCGAGCCAAGCATCAGCAGAGGTGCACCAGCCAGGGCTACGGCACGGACCAGCGGATGGGTGGCAAAACGGGTTGTTGTTGTCATCTTGAAAAACCTCGCATCGGAGTTGGTTAGCGTCTTTATTGTTAAATCTACGGGACTGGCACATACCTTCCCGCAATAATTCCGCACGGCGGAACGATTGGTTATTTGCATTTCATTATGCAGCACCATCTTCCACGAATCCGAATATAGATGAAGATTTTTATATCAACAAGTCCATTTATCTTTTTGCACGTCTAAAACGGCGCATTTTTTTGACAGTTGATTCCGTTAGCATTGACATCCACCGTTTGGTTGATGGATCATGGAGCAATTCTGCTATGCGGTATACATTTTCGCTAAGAGCACGGTGAGGGTTACCTATGAACATGAATTACACAGCCGAGGAATTGGCTTTCCGCGACGAAGTTCGCGCATTTCTGGATGCCAAGCTGCCTGCGGACATCGCAGCTAAGGTGAAAGGCTTTCGCAAGCTGAGCAAGGAAGACCACCAGCGGTGGCAAAAAATTCTCAGCGAGCAAGGCTGGTACGCCACGCACTGGCCGGAACAGTACGGGGGTGTCAGCTGGACACCGGTCCAGAAGCACATCTGGGATGAAGAGTCCTGCCGTTACGGCGTGCCCCGCTCCATTCCCTTCGGCGTAAATATGGTGGCTCCGGTCATCATCAAGTTCGGCTCCGAAGAACAGAAGCAGCAATACCTCCCCCGGATTCTGAGCGGCGAAGACTGGTGGTGTCAGGGTTATTCCGAGCCAGGCGCGGGTTCTGACCTGGCTTCCCTGAAAACACGGGCTGTACGCGAAGGCGACCATTACATCGTTAGTGGCCAGAAGACCTGGACCACGCTGGGCCAGCACGCCAACATGATCTTCTGCCTGGTTCGCACCAACACAGAAGTGAAGGCGCAGGAAGGCATCTCATTCCTGTTGATCGACATGAATACCCCGGGCATCACCGTTCGTCCGATCATCACTCTGGACGGGGAGCACGAAGTTAATGAAGTCTTCTTTGAAGACGTGAAGGTTCCGGCCGAAAACCTGGTAGGTGAAGAAAATAAAGGCTGGACCTATGCCAAGTACCTGCTCACCTACGAGCGCACCGGCCTGGCCGGCATCGGCCTGTCCAAGGCAGCGCTGACACACCTCAAGCAGCTGGCCAGCCGTCGGGTGAAGAACGGCAAACCCCTGATTCAGGATCCGACCTTCAGCCAACGTATCGCGCAGGTCGAAATCGACCTGATGGCAGCAGCGATCAGCAACCTGAGAATTGTTGCCTCGGTAGAGGGCGGCGGCGTTCCGGGAGCGGAAAGTTCCATGCTGAAAGTGCGCGGCACCGAGATTCGCCAGGCCATCAACGACCTGGCACGCCGGGCGATCGGGCCTTACGCCATTCCGTTTGTTGAAGAAGAGATGGACCAGGCCTATGACGGCGAATTCCTGTCTGACCCGGATGCTGCTCCTCTGGCTGCCCATTACTTCAACAACCGCAAGCTGTCTATTTTCGGTGGATCAAACGAGATCCAGAAGAACATCGTTTCGAAAATGATTCTGGGACTTTAAGGAGGCGACCATGGATTTCCGACTCAACGAAGAGCAGCAAATGCTGCAGGACACCGTGGCTCGTCTGGTTCGCGGTGAATACAGCTTTGAAAAGCGGCTGGAATACAGCGAAACCGAACTTGGCTTCAGTGAAAGTTTCTGGAAGCAACTGGGCGAACTGGGCCTGATGGCGGTGCCATTCCCCGAGGAACTCGGCGGCTTTGGCGGCACCGGCGTTGAAGTTCAAAGCGTGATGACCGAGCTGGGCCGCGGTCTGTGCATCGAGCCGTACCTTCAATCTGTGGTTCTTGGTGGCGGGCTGATTAGTCAGGCCGGCAATGAACAGCAGAAAGAACAGTGGCTGGCGGGCATTGCAACAGGCGAAACCCAGCTTGCCGTTGGCCTGCAGGAGCCCCAGAGCTTCTACAACACAAATGACGTAGAAACCACCGCCGAGAAAACCGGCAGCGACTATGTTCTTAACGGCCGCAAAGCGGTTGTAATCGGTGGCCATAGTGCCGACCTGCTGGTGGTTTCTGCTCGCACCTCTGGCAGCAGCCGTGATGCCTCTGGCATCAGCTTGTTTGTCATCGACGCCAACGCTGATGGCCTGGAGCGTCGCAGCTACCCGACTATTGACGGCGCCAAGGGCTGCGACCTGCTCCTGAACAATGTCAAGGTGGGTGCAGACGCTCTGCTGGGAAGCGAAGGCGAAGCGGCCGATGCTATTGAATACCAGGTTGGCCGTGCCATTTCCGCTCTTTGTGGTGAAGCTGTCGGCGTTATGGAAGTCGCCTGTGACCTGACCCTGGACTACCTCAAGCAGCGCAAGCAGTTTGGTGTGCCCATCGGAAAGTTCCAGGTGCTTCAGCACCGGATGGCTGACATGATGTCCGAACTGGAGCAGGCTCGTTCAATGGCCATCCTTGCCGCCAGCGTGGCTGATGAGCCGCAGAGTGACGAGCGCCGCCGGGTAATTGCGGCCGCTAAGAACGTAATTAGTCGCAGCGCCCAGTTTATTTCCGAGAAGGGCATACAGTCCCACGGCGGTATTGGCATGACCTGGGAATACAACTTTGCCCACTACGCCAAGCGCCTGGTGATGATCAACCACCAGCTGGGCGATGACGATTTCCACCTGGAGCGCTATGCCGCCCTGCTGGAAGCCAACTGATACTGAATCAGTGAACCTTGGGTCTGCCTCCACATTCAGTCAGGACCCTCTTTCGGGGTGGCCTATGCCACCCCTTTTTTATGCCCGGAATAACCTTGAGTAATCATTCTCTGCGGAGGAACAATCATGACAAAAAACCACCCGGACGAAATGCAGGCTGATCTGAGAAAAGCCGAATGGAAAATAAGAACCGAACTGGCTGCTGCCTATCGACTGGTAGCCCTGTTTGGCTGGGACGACCTGGTGTTCACCCATCTGTCAGCCCGGGTGCCCGGGCCTGATCATCACTTTCTGATCAATCCCTACGGATTGCTGTTCCATGAAATGACCGCCTCATCCCTGGTGAAAGTCGACCAAAATGGCGAAGTCGTGGAGGCTGGCGGGCTGCGCAGGGTTAACCCGGCGGGGTTTACCATCCACAGTGCCGTACATATGGGGCGTGAAGATGCCGGAGCCGTCATGCACCTGCATGCAGCAGATGGTGTTGCGGTATCAGCCCACCGTGATGGCCTCCAGCCCCTGAGCCAGACCGCCATGCTGTGCCTTGAGCACCTGAGTTACCACGAATATGAAGGCGTAGCGCTCAACCTTGATGAAAGGGAGCGCCTGATCCGGGATCTGGGCAACAAATCCATGATGATCTTGCGAAACCACGGCATTCTGACCGTGGGCCGCGATGTGCCGGAAACCTTCACTTACCTCTACTTCCTGATGAAGGCCTGCGAGATACAGGTAAAAGCGCAGAGCTGTGGCCCGGTATACATGCCCACCCAACAGGCTATCGACACCACGGCGGATCAATCAGGCTCACTCGGCAAGGCAGCAAAGCTTACCTGGCCCGCCCTTCTGAGACTGCTTGATGCCAGGTCTCCTGGCTACAACGTTTGAGCCCGTCATCAATCCACTTTCAGGAAGGTTCTATGATTACTGTTGATATTAATGATCTTGAAGCCTATCAGGGCATGCTCATTGGCCACAGCCCCTGGGTAACCGTGAGCCAGGCCATGATAAACGCCTTTGCCGAAACCACCGGCGACCATCAGTGGATCCATGTGGATGTCGACCGGGCCAGCCGGGAGTCACCCTGGAAGAGCCCGGTAGCCCATGGCTACCTGACGGCGTCACTGATCCCCAAGCTCAACAGCGAAGTCATCAAGGTGACGGGAACTTCAGCCACCATCAACTACGGCTTGAACAAACTCCGCTTTCCCGCAGCCGTCAAGGCTGGGTCAGATATCCGGTCCCGGGTTGAGCTGGTATCAGTGAAGCGGGTGGATGATCACCGCCTGCTGGCTACTTACCAGACAGTGGTGGAAATCAGACATGAAGATAAGCCGGCCTGTGTCCTGGAAAATCTGGCCATGTACGTGGTCTGAGTTTTCCGGTCAGTGCAAAAAGGCGGCAAGCCCTGAGGGTGGGGGGGGGAGCCGCCTTCCTAACTTCCAGTGTTGTGCAAGCTACTTCTGCCACTCCTGCTCCTGAAGTGCCCGCCACATCAGCTTTCCGGTCGGTGATTTTGGCAACTCATCAACAAATTCAATGATGGTTGGCACCTTGTAGGCCGCCATTTGCTCCTTACACCAACTGATGATGTCATCCTTGGTTGTTGTGCTTTCAGCCTCAGGCGTTAGTACAATACAAGCCTTGACCGTTTCACCACGCTTGGGGTCCGGGGCAGAGATAATGCAGACTTCGTGGATGGATGGGTGACGGTACATCAAACCTTCTACCTCAGACGGCCAGACCTTGAAGCCAGACGCGTTGATCATGCGTTTGACCCGATCCACCATGAAGAAGTAACCATCTTCATCGTAGTAACCCAGATCGCCGGTGCGGAAGAAACGCTTACCATCGATTTCGACGAACGAGGCCTCGGTATCCACGGGTCGATTCCAGTAGCCCAGAGTGACCTGAGGCCCGCAGGAAACGATCTCGCCGGTTTCTCCCACGCCTTTTTCTTCAAGTGTGTCGACATCGATAATCCGGCTGTCAACATCAAATACCGGAATCCCCAGGCATTGCGGTTTAGGGTTGTTACCGGGGTTGATGTGGGTAGCTGCCATGGTTTCAGACAAACCGTATCCTTCGATGTAATCAAGGCCTGTCAGCTTTTTGAGCTTTTCCGCCACCGCAACAGGCATCGCGGCACCACCACCCCCGATCATGTTCAGGCTGCTGATGTCGTAGCTACCCAGCTCCGGGTTTGACAGAAAATCCACCGCCATAGTGACGATATTGGTCCAGCCGGTGACCTTGTAGCGCTCAATCAGGCGCGCCGCGGTGGTTCTGTCCCAACGGGTCATGATTACGGAAGTGGCACCCGAGAAGATGGGGCCGTTCATGGAGCCGGTCATGCCGGTTACGTGGAAGAACGGCAGCGTGGACAGCTGAACACCATCCGGGGTGGACAGGTTCCAGAATACCCGGTGCACGGCTGTCGCCATCACCGACCGGTGAGTGTGCATGCAGCCCTTGGGTGCCCCGGTGGTACCGGAGCTGTACGGAATAACGGCAAGGTCATCCGGGCCGGCAGTATGTTCACCGGGCTTGTGGCCTGCTTCCAGGGCAGCCTCCCAGGTAACCACCCCGGGTATATCTCTGGACCACGCGGGCGCAGCAACTTCAGCCGGCAACGTCAGGTCGGTTTCCGGATTAATGTAGGTGTTGTAAGACGCAACAATCACTTGTTCCAGGTTGGTCTCACCAATCAACGGCGCGATGAAGCCCGCCAGTTCCTGGCCCGCCATGCACACCGTGGAGCCAGTATCCGAAATATAGTGCTCAAGCTCCGCCGCGCGGTTCATGGGATTCACAGGAATAACCACGGCGTCGGCCCGCAGGATGGCATAGTAGGAGATCACATACTGCGGGGAGTTCTGCATATAAAGCAGGACCCGATCACCCTTCTTGACCCCCTGGGCCTGCAGGTAACCCGCCATAGTATCGACTTCTCGCTTAAGCCGGGCATAGGTCATGGGCGCATCGTAGAAAACGATGGCATTGTGGTCCGGATAACGCAGTGCCGAGACTTCCAGGTTGGTGTACAGACTGGTTTTCGGCAGGGTCATGGTTTTGGGCAGATCTTTCGGCCAAACCTTGTAGTGGCGTGTAAACATATTCTTGTTCTCCCCCTGGGTTAATTCAGTCAACCGCTTGAGCGGACAAATCAAAATAATCAACAGCCCCGGGCAAGGGCTCGTCATGGCGTAACGGTGAAATGGCAACGGCTTTTTCACGAAGTACGGTCACATCCGCATCCGGCGCCACAATGTGGCGTGAGCTCCGGTCAAAACCAAGCCACCAGTAAGGCAGGCTGCGCGCATCACGGCCTGCGACCAGTGTTGGCTTCTGGATAGAGCCGTTGGACTGCCGACACCATCGGGCTACGGTAATATCGGCCGCTTCACAGGCTGGAAAGTTCACATTCCACGCCAGAACCTGGCCGGGGTGGTAAAGCCTGCGAATGACAGCTTCAGCAAAGGTTTCCACCGGCGACCAGCGGACGTCGTCCCGGTTCAGGTAAGCCTGGCTCAGCGCAATGGCCGGAATGTTCATGTGGTGGGCACTCAGTACCGCACCAACGGTACCCGAGTACTGGACCGAATCACTGATGTTCGCTCCGCAATTCACACCGGAGAGCACCAGGTCTGGCGGTGTTTCCCCGAACCACTCGGCCAGGGAATACAACACGCAATCAGCCGGTGTGCCTGAAACCGAATAACGATTAGCCCCAACCTGATAAACCCGTAACGGACTGTGAATGGATATGCTCTGGCCAGCTCCGCTGCGATCATGTTCCGGCGCCACAACCCAGACCTCATCGGCCAACCGCCGGGCAATGGCTTCAAGGATCGCGATACCCGGCGCATTGATGCCGTCATCGTTGGTAATCAGAATTCGATTGGCAATCTTTCCCTGCATCATCGCTTCTCCGCTCATGGCTTGCGGCCTTCACAAGCGATTTGCCAGCCAATATCCGCCAGCAGACTGGCACGCTTGCCAACTTCCAGCGCATTGGCGTTGGCAGCATTGCCATCCAGGGCCCGCTTGTAAACGCCCTGAAGAATGGCCGCCAGCCGGAATAAAGAGAACGACAGGAACACGTGCCAGTCATCGATACCGTCCCGGCCGGTTTGCGCGCAGTACCGTGCAATCGTTTCCTGCTCGCTTGGTATACCGAGCTCCTGCAGATCTTCGCCATTCAGGCCACGCATACCGGGCATATCAGCAGGCAGGTGGTATGGCAGGCAGTAATAGGCAAGGTCTGCCAGCGGATGCCCGAGAGTCGACAGCTCCCAATCCAGGATCGCGATTACGTCCGGGCGATCCGGTGCCAGCATCAGGTTGCCAAACCGATAGTCACCGTGAGCAATTGAAGTCTCGTCCCTGGCCGGGAGATTCTCGGGCAACCAGGCCATCAGCTTGTCCATAGCCGGCAGGTCATCCGTCCGGGATGCGAGATATTGCTTGCTCCAGCGAGCCACCTGACGGGACACATAGCCCTCGGGGCGGCCGTAATCTGCCAGACCAATAACGTTGACATCCACAGAGTGCAAAGCTGCCAGCGTGTCGATGGCTGAGTGATGAGCCCTCATTCGCTCTTCACGCTCCAGCTCTTTGAGTGCTGAATGGGAGTGAATCCTGCCTTCCAGAAAATCCATCACGTAGAAGGGAGTGCCAATGACCTCACTGTCTTCACACAGTACGCGAGCATTGGGTACCGGAACGGACGTGTGTTCAGCGAGCGCGCGCATAACACGGTATTCCCGCTCCACCATGTGAGCCGAAGGCAGCGTCTTTCCCGGGGGCTTCTTCCGCAGTACATAACGCCTGTTGCCGGTATCCAGCAGAAAGGTGGGATTGGATTGCCCGCCCTGAAACTGCTTCACGTCCATCTGGTTACCGAATTCCGGCAATGCCTGCTGAAGCCAGTTGAGCAGGCGGGCTTCATCGAATTTGTGGGCTGGCAGAACCGCTACCAGCTCTGGAGTCATGCTCATGATTATCTCTTGTCGTTATGTTCTGACTACCCCTGGCGCCAGACAGGTGCCCGGCGGCAGGGGTGTTCCGGCTTCCCGGTATCAGCAGATGGTTTCACCACCGTCGGCAACAATCACCTGCCCGGTAATGTAGGCACTGGCCGGGGTCGCCAGGAAAACGGCCAGGCCGGCAATATCGATCGGATCACCGATGCGCCGAAGCGGGGTTTTGTCTTCTGCCCGCTTTACGCGAACCGGGTCTTCCCAAAGCGCCTTGGCAAAATCGGTCTTGATCAGGCCCGGCGCAATGCTGTTTACACGGATACCCTTCGGCCCCCACTCAACGGCCAGGTTGCGCGCCAGGGCAGCTTCTGCCGCCTTGGACACACCGTAAGTGCCGATAGTGGTGTTGCCGCGAATACCGGCAATACTGGACAGCAGCACCACAGAACCTGAACCTTTTTCGGCCATCTGTGGCAGCACCATATTGGTGAGCCAGAAGGTTCCCTTGACGTTGGTGTCCATGATCTTGTCCCAGGCATCGTCGGTCATTTCCGCGGTCGGACCATACACCGGGTTGGTCGCGGCGTTGCAAACCAGAACGTCGATGGTGCCCCAGGCTTCGTTGGTTTTGTCGACCAGGTTTTGCAGGTCTTCCTTCTTGCCGACGTGGCAAGCGATGGCCATGGCATCAAAGCCCTGGGCCCGCATTTCACTGGCAACCTGCTCACAGGCTTCAGCCTTACGGCTGGAGATCACAACCCGGGCGCCACAGCGGGCCATTTCTTCGGCAATGGCCCGGCCAATGCCCTTGGTGGAGCCTGTGATAACAGCCACTTTCCCGGTCATATCAAATAATGGATTAGTCATTTCCGAATCCTTATTACTCTGAGTAACAGCTGTTTCAGCGGTACTGACGCAATTCAAGTTTGGCGACGGAATCCAGGTGAACCTCATCCGGGCCATCTGCCAGGCGCAGGGTACGGACTTTCGCCCAGGCCGACGCCAGGAAGGTGTCCTGGCTCACGCCAGCACCACCGTGCACCTGTATTGCGCGGTCGATGACCTTCAGGGCCATGCTCGGGGCAATCACCTTGATCATGGCAATTTCCTGACGGGCCACTTTGTTGCCTACGGTATCCATCATATGGGCAGCCTTAAGGGTCATCAGGCGAGCTTGCTCGATGTCGATGCGACTACGGGCAATGTCTTTCCGGATGGAATCAAATTCGGACAGCGGGCGACCAAAGGCCTCACGGGCATTCGCGCGCTTGCACATAAGCTCAAGGGCCCGCTCGGCGACACCGATGGTGCGCATGCAATGGTGGATACGGCCCGGCCCGAGGCGCCCCTGGGCGATTTCAAAGCCGCGACCTTCACCCAGCAGGATATTACTGACCGGTACACGCACGTTGTCGTAGTGAATCTCGGCGTGGCCGTGCGGCGCATGGTCATAACCGAATACCGTCAGCGGGCGAATCATTTTCACCCCGGGTGCATCCAGCGGCACCAGAATCATCGACTGCTGCTGGTGCTTGGGAGCGGAGGGGTCGGTTTTACCCATAACGATGGCAATCTTGCTGGTGGTGGTCATGGCACCTGAAGACCACCACTTACGACCGTTAATAACGTACTCGTCACCTTCCCGACGAATCTCGCAAGCAATGTTGGTTGCGTCAGAGGAAGCCACATCCGGCTCTGTCATGGAAAAGCAGGATCGGATTTTTCCATCCAGAAGCGGCTTCAGCCACTGCTCCTGCTGTTCCTCGTTTCCGTAACGGGCAATGGTCTCCATGTTGCCGGTGTCCGGCGCGGAGCAGTTGAATACCTCGGGAGCCATCTCGGAACGGCCCATAATCTCGCACAAATGTGCGTACTCGAAGTTTGTCAGGCCGGCCCCCAGGTCACTTTCTGGCAGGAACAGGTTCCACAGCCCGGCAGCCTTCGCTTTTTCTTTCAGCTCTTCAATGATCGGAACCGGTGCCCAACGGTTCTCCGCGGTTGCCACCTGATGGTGATGCTTTTCTTCATTCGGGTAGATATAGGCATTCATGAACTCGGTTAATTCGGCCTGCAGTTTCTTGGCCTTGTCAGACAGCTCGAACATATCCGTTTCCTCTCTGTTCAGTTATTTGCGACTGCTACTAACGCTGGCAATCGCGTTAGCAGGCATTCAGACGGGAACGCCTTCAGGTTTCTCACTACCAGAACGTATCCGGAAAGTGCCCTCACCGATTGCAAGCAGATTGCCCTGCTCGTCGTGAACTTCACCGGTACTGTTAAAAATCCTGCTTCCACCCGCGCGCTTACGACCGGTCACCCGGATTACGCCCCCGGTGCACTGCCCGGTAAACGTGGTGGTCAGCGAAAGCGTAATGGCTTTGCGCATGCGCCCGGGGTAGGGGCAGTAGGTGCCGGCTTCGGCCATGACAATATCCAGCAGGGAGGTCAGTACTCCACCATGGATAACACCACCCAGATTCAGGTGATCCGCCTGGATTTCCAGCTCGATCACTGCCTCGTTTTCTTCCCACGATACCTGCCGGTAGCCCAGCATGTTGTGAAAACCCGGCAAGTCTTTGCCACCGGTAATGTGCAGACTACTGTTGCTCATCAGACTTTCATTCCTGGCAGGTTGAGGGACGCTGTGTTGCCGCCATCAACGGCCAGGGCCTGGCCGGTAATGTAACTTGCATCGTCACTGGCGAGAAAAAGGATGGCGGCAGCAATTTCCGCAGGATCGCCATAACGGCGCAACTCACAACGGGAGCCGAGCTTGTGGGCCTTTTCGTGTGCCCGGGCATAGTCAAAGACTTTCTGGGTCATACCGGTTTCAACCAGCCCGGGACAAACTGCGTTTACCCGCACGTTGTCCAGCCCCAGATCACAGGCTGCGGTCATGGTCAGGTTGATCACGCCGGCCTTTGATGCGCTGTAGGCATTGCCTCCAGCCCCCGAACGAATACCGGCAACAGATGCAGTATTGACAATGCTGCCCTTCTTGCGGGCCTGCATGTGAGGTGCAACGTGCTTTATCGTCAGCATGGTTCCCAGCAGGTTTACAGCGAGCACTTTCTCCCACTCGTCACGACTGTTCTCGGTGACCGGCGGATGGGCTCCAGAAATACTGGCGATACCGGCGATATTGCACAGCACATCAATCTGGCCAAAGGTCTTCATGGTTTCGGCTACCAGGGCAGTTACCGCAGCCTCATCAGCAACATCTGCCACCCGACGCAGCACAGATACACCATCAGCCATCTGATTCTCGGTTTCGAGCAAGCCGCCCTCGGCGACATCAACAAGCACAACGGATGCCCCTTCGCGACCCAGCCTGAGTGCGGTTGCCCGCCCGATACCACTTCCGGCCCCGGTGACGATTACCACTCGCCGATCAAATCGCCCCATGAAATTCTCCCCGCTAACATGATTTATTTTTGTGTGTTCTATTTTGCTTTCCAGATAATTTGTCACGCGCAACGGTTATGAGTCAATATAATTGGAAGTTAATTTCATCTAGCAAAACTACAACATCAAAGGATGACAAAATGAAAACGCGATTTGACGAAATGCCCGTATACGCTCCCACTGACTCCGGCGAAGCCATGGAGGCCATCGGTTTTCGTATTCAGGCCTTTGCCAGCGGACAAGGCGACAAGACCGCAATCATCGACGAAAAGGGAGCACTCAGCTGGGCCGGCCTGCTGCATGAGGTCAACCGCATTGCCAACAGGCTGCGACAGGCCGGCCTTAAAAAAGGCGACTGCGTTGCGGCCTTGTCGGAAAACAGCAGGGAAATGGTGGCCCTATATCTGGGAACCCTGGTGGCGGGTGGTTGCATGGTACCGCTTTCCGGTATGGCCAGCGGCGAATCCCTGGCTCTGATGATTCGTGACTGCGGCTCCAGGTTCCTGTTCGTTTCCCGTAAAAACCTCGATATCTGGGCCGAAGCCAGCCCCCGGGCCGGCCTGAATGACGATGAGGTGATCGGGCTGGACAACGATGCTGCCGGACAGCATTTAAAGGACTGGCTGGGCTCGATTCCCGCCGAGCCAGACCCGGCGCCGGTAACGCTGAACGATCCGTTCAACATCATTTACAGTTCAGGCACGACCGGAACTCCCAAGGGCATACTCCACGACTACCGCTTCCGCCAGCGACAAATGGTCAGGATGAGCCGGTTCGGGCTCAACGGTGAAGCCATTAACCTTGTATCGACACCAATGTACTCCAACACCACCCTGGTATCGGTGCTACCGACCATTTTCTATGGCGGCACCCTCGTGCTGATGGCCAAGTTTGATGCCCGTCGCTTCCTTGAACTGGCAGAACAGCACAAAGTCACCCACGCCATGCTGGTGCCCGTGCAGTTTGAGCGCATATTGGCGGTTCCGGACTTCGACCAGTTTGACCTTTCAAGCTTCAAGCTCAAGCTCTGTACCAGTGCACCGCTACGGGCCCATGTGATCGCCGAAACCATGAAACGCTGGCCAGGCAATATCCGGGAGGTTTATGGCCTCACAGAAGGCGGCATTTCCACCAGCCTCGACTGCGCTGCCTATCCGGACAAGTGGGATACCGTCGGACTGCCCACCGAAGGGGCTGAAATAAGGGTGATCAGCGAGGATGGAAAGGAGCTGCCCCAGGGTGAGATCGGCGAGATTGTCGGGCGCGCGATTTCCATGATGCGGGGTTACGTAAACCGCCCGGAGCAGACCAGGGAGATGCTGTGGCAAAGCCCCGACGGACTTGCCTTTTATCGCAGCGGCGATATGGGCCGCATTGACGAAGACGGCTTTGTCCATATCCTCGACCGCAGGAAAGACATGATTATTTCCGGCGGTTTCAACATCTACGCTGTAGACCTGGAAAAAGTCGTCCTCAGCCATCCTGCGGTAACCGATGCTGCGGTTATCGGCATACCCAGCAGCCAATGGGGCGAAACTCCCCTCGCTCTGGTGGTAAAGAAATCCGGATGCCAGGAAACAGAAGAGGAAATCCGGGACTGGGCCAACCAGCATCTGGGCAAGACCCAGCGCCTGAGTGCCGTAGAGTTCCGACAGGAACTGCCTCGCTCTACCATTGGCAAGGTCTTGAAGCGGGAGCTAAGAACGCCTTACTGGGAAAACAGCGCCGGTTAACGGCGCTGCATACGATTCAGGGCATCACGGCAGTCATCGGAACGCAAGCGCTCACTGAACACACCGCGCTCCCGCTCCAATGCCTGCTGCACCTGGTCGCGCCATGGCGCCTTCATTAAACGCTTGCTGGCCCGCAATGCGTCTCGGGGCTTTTCTCCCAGCCTGCCCGCCAGGGCCAGGGCCGAACCCACAGCCTGTCCATCATCTACCACACGACTTACCAGGCCGCACTCACCGGCCTGGGTGCCATCCAGGGTTTCACCAAGCAACAGCAATTCAGCAGCCATACGAGAGCCAAGGTGCAATGGCATGGTCACAGTTGAAGCAGCCTCCGGCACCAATCCCAAATCGACAAAGGCAGTTTTGAACCTGGCCGAGCGCCCTGAAAACACGCTGTCGCAATGGAGCAACATAGTGGTGCCAATACCAATCGCCAACCCTTCCACCGCCGCTATCACCGGAGTATCACAAGCCATCAATTCTTCAATGAAAGCAAGGCCGGCAGAGGGTTTCGGGTTTTCGTCCGTAGCCCGCGCCCGGAAATCATCAAGATCGTTACCGGCGGTAAACACACCTTCAGCACCCGAGATGACGACGGCATGCACGTTCTGGTCAGAACTTGCCTCCAGCACATAACCTGCCAGCTGCTCATACATGCTTCGGTTCAGGGCGTTCTTTTTATCCGGACGATCTATGACAAGATGGATCGTTTTTTCTTGGCTATATTTCTTAATCATGTACATCTCCTGGGTGTCGCCCTCCCCCTCTGAAACAGGAGAAAAACGTCCTATTGCAAATGGCAAATCTTGTGATAAAGTCGAACAACAACAGTTCACGGTGCAGTCTTATATTCTGCACTGCGAAACAAGAGCAATGCAACTATAACAAGTACTGGAGCAAACCTATGAGCTTCCTTGCCACATTCAGAAAAAACCTTACTACCTATGCATCCGCGTTAACACTGGGTGTATCCGCTGTTATCGCCAGCGCACCTGTATACGCTGAAAAAACCTACACCTGGAAGGTTCAGTCCCACTGGCCAGGCTCCAGCAGCTCCTACCAGGACAGCCTTGGTCGACTGAAGGATGTGATCGAAGAACGCTCTGAAGGCCGCATCAAGCTCCAGCTGTTTGAAGCAGGCGCTATGTTCAAGGCCACAGAAACCTTCAATGCCGTGAGTCGTGGCATTCTGGAAATGGGTACGATTTCTCCCGGTTATGCCCAGGACAAGATGACTCTGGCCGGCATTGCTTCTGGCCTGCCCTTCGCATTCCGGAACGTTTGGGAAGCCGCCTACTTCCACCAGAACATGGGCTTCGAACAAATGCTGCGGGATGAAGCCGCCAAGTCTGGCGTTTACTGGGCAACCGACAAGGTTTACCCGACCGAAATGGTTACCAGCAAACCCATCAACAGCTGGGAAGACTTCAAGGGGCTGAAAATCCGTTCCTCCGGTGCGCTTCAGAAGTTCCTGACCGAGGCCGGTGCTTCCGCTTCCTATATCCCGGGCAGTGAACTGTACACCGCACTGGATTCCGGCATTGTAGACGGCGCCCACTGGGGTGCTGCCCAGGGTGCTGCGAGCATGGGCCTGTATGATGTTGCCAAATACCACGTTCAGCCTGCGCTGAACATCGCCGGCACTGATGTCATCATCGTCAGCCAGAAGGCCTTGGACAAACTTCCTGAAGACCTCCAACAGGTAGTGAAGCAGGCTCTGGATGAGCAATTCTGGATTCGTACCAACCAGTATCTGTACAAAGAGCGTATCGCCCTGGCCAAGGCCGTTGCTGATCAAGGTGTTGAAGTAAACGTGATGCCTGATGATGTTCAGCAGAAGCTTGCCCAGACCGCCCAGGGCATGTGGGATGAAGAAGCCAAGCGCAGCGATGAGGCCAAGAAGGCTCTGAGCCTGCTCAAGCAGTTCCTTGGCGAACTTGGCTACCTCTGATCTTAAACGCAACACCACAGGCCCCGATTAACCCCCGGGGCCTGTTTTCTCAGTTCACATCAAAGTCCCCCGGAGAGTGCCATGAGCGTAGTCAGCGCATTCATGAAAGGCGTCACCAGGCTCAACGAGTACGTTGGCCGATGTATAGCCCTGATCGTCTTTCCCATGTTTGTCTTTCTGATACTTGAAGTAGCTCTGCGCTATTTTTTCAATTCACCTTCGGTGTGGACAAATGAACTGACACAGCTGCTGTTCGGTGTATACGCAGTAATGTCTGGCGGATACATCATGGCCCACCGCGGGCACGTGAATGTCGATCTGCTGCACTCGACGCTTAAGCTGAGGGCCCAAGGCTTTGTCGACATTTTCACCTCCATTCTGTTTTTCATTTTCATGCTGGCGCTGGTCTGGTTCAGCTTTGACATGGCATCTGAGTCATTCGAAAGCCGGGAAACCTCCTTTTCTGCCTGGAACCCGCCTATCTGGCCAGCCAAGGGAGCCATCTTTGTTGCCTCTGTTTTGATGCTGCTGCAAGGCATTGTGAGGTTGCTGGAGGATATCGCCATCGCATTTAACCTGAGCTACTACGACCCCGCCGAGCGGAAAAGCCATTCTGAAGAAGGAGAAGCATAATGAGCATTGAAGTCATGACGCTTCTTTTCTTTGGTTCGCTGCTGTTTTTCCTGCTGCTTGGCCTGCCACTGGCATTCGTGCTGGGTGGTGTGTCTGTTGTTTTTCTTTATTTCACCTGGGGCTTTGACTCCTTCTACATGGTGGTTTCCCAGATCTGGGGCACCATGGAAAGCTTTACATTGGTGGCCATACCACTGTTTGTATTCATGGCGATGATTCTCGAACGCACAGGTGTTGCGCGAGACTTGTACCGCATGATGTATCTCTGGTTCGGCGGCCTCCGGGGCGGCCTGGCCATCGGTACTCTGGGTATTTGTGCGGTATTTGCAGCCATGGTGGGCATCAGCGGTGCGGCAGTGGTCGCTATGGGTGCGATCGCACTCCCCTCCATGCTCTCCCGGGGTTACGACAAGCAGATGGCACTCGGGGTTATCAATACCGGTGGCGGCTGGGGCGTTCTGATTCCGCCAAGTATCCTGATGATTCTGTATGCCCTGATTACGGGTGTATCCGTAGGCAAGATGTTTGCTGCAGGTGTTATGCCCGGCATTATGCTGATGGTACTCACCACCCTCTATATTGTTGTCCGCTGCGCCCTGCAGCCAGACCTGGCACCGGCGCTTCCTAAAGAAGACCGGGCATCATGGCCTGAAAAACTGCGCGCCCTGCGTTCGGTTCTCCTGCCGATCAGTGTTGTCGGGATGGTGCTGGGTTCCATCATGGGCGGACTCACCACACCCACAGAAGCCGCAGCCATGGGCGTCCTCGGTGCTCTGATTTCCGCAGCTGTCTATGGCGAGTTCAAATGGTCGGTACTGAATGAAGCCGCGATCCGTACACTCAAGCTGACCGGCCTGACGATGTGGATCCTGTTTTCGGCCCACGCATTCAGCTCCGCCTATCAGAGCATGGGCGCCCAGGCTCTGATAGAAAGTATTATGGCCATGATTCCAGGCGGAGCCTGGGGAACCGTCATTGCCATGATGATCATCATCTTCTTCCTGGGTATGGTTCTGGACCCCGTCGGCATCATGATGATTACTCTGCCGGTGTTTATCCCGATTATTACGGCCTTAGGCTTTGACCCAATCTGGTTCGGCATTCTGTTCGTGATCAACATGGAGATCGGTTACAAGACACCACCGTTTGGTTTCAACCTGTTCTACCTGAAAGGTGTAGTGCCTCCGTCGGTCACAATGAACGATATCTACAAGTCGATCATTCCGTTTGTACTGGTAGAAATCATTGGGATCATCCTGATCATGATCTTCCCGGAGATCGCAACCTGGTTGCCGGAATTACTCTTCTGAGATAGCAAAAAGGCCTGAGGTTTCTCAGGCCTTTTTGTTGGTCAAACAAGTACCGGGCTATGCTTTAAAGCCGATCAAAGGTATCTGCATTCGGACAAAATTCCCGACACTGCTCAGCAGACTCCCCGCCACGCAGCGCCTGCCAGCAGCGGGCCGGTGTCCGGGAAATTGATTGGGTGTGCACTATATGCACCACCAGGACTAGTTCTGGTGTTTCAAAACTGCATTCACGGTGAAAGTGTAAGGTGCTTCCACGCCGAGTTTCTCACACCGCCGCAATACCGCACCGGCAATGCTGTCCAGCTCCAGCGGCCGGCCTTTTTCTTTATCCACCAGCATGGAGGTTTTTATGGCATTGAAGCTGCTGATCAGCTCGAACATGTCATCCAGATCCTGCTGGGTGAGGTTCACACCATCGGCTCTGGAGGCCTCTACAGTCTCAGCCATCATCCCGTAGACCATCTTGCCGAATTCCGGATGATGGGTCAGGCTTCGGGTATCCAGAAGAGTGAGCGCAGACAGCGGATTAACACCGTTATTAATCACCAGTTTGCGCCAAAGCTCATAACGGATGTTATCGGTTACGGTGGTTGGAATACCCGCCTCATTAAAGGCAGCCTCCAGCCTCTTCAGCAAAGCCACCCTTGGGTCATCAGGCTGTTGCTGAGGCCAGGCGCCCATCACGATCTGGGCAACACCTTCGGCGAAGACTTTGCCCGGCTCGGTAATATGGCCGCCAATACGCACCGCAAGGCCACCCAAGACAAGGCCCTCTCCGACCACTTCTGAAATGAGGGGTTCGTTATCTACGCCGTTCTGGAGTGACAGCACCGGAACCGAACCAGCCCTCAGCCAATCACAGAGCTCCGTCATCACTGTACTGGTGGCTGTAGATTTAAGGGCTATCACGATCAGGTCAAAATCATCCGCCTGATAGTTACGGACAAGGTCTTGGTGGTGGCAAGCCGGGAAGGAATGGTGGAAAACCTGCCCTTCATAATCAACGGTCAGGCCGTTCGCTTGTAGGGCCGCGAGGTGATCTCCACGGGCTGTCAGTACAACCTGATGGCCGGCTTCAGCCAACCTTGCGGCGTAATAGCCGCCGATGCCGCCGGCACCAACAATAAGTATTCTGAGAGTCGCCACTGAAACCTCTGGGTGCAGATAAGCCTTCCGGCACGATAAAGGAAGTGCTCGAAAAGTAGAACACCCGAAAGGTCGTATCAACTATCGAAAATGAAACCCAGCTCTCAAGGCCAGGTATACTCCGGCAAAACCACCCCCTCCCCGGCCAACCGTTCCGTAATCTCCCGCCTCAGCGCCACCACGTCCCGGACCTCCCGTTGCCTGAGCTGATCAACCTCTTCTTTAGTGAAGTGCTCGACTGCCACACCGGGCTGCCCCCAGCGCTCCACCACATAATTCATCACCTCGGCAATCTCGGCATCGTTCAGACCAGCGCCGACAACGCCGGGCACATGCATCAGGTAAAGCCGGCTCTGCTCATCGTTGAAAAACACCTGCACAAAACCCGGAAACGGAGGAATGCCTGCGGCTTCCACGCCCATGCCATCCATGCCGTGGCAACCGGTACAGCGCAGCATGTAGTTGGATTGCGCCGATCGCTCGGCAGCCGTTGCCGGCACCAGCAGTTGCGCAGCCAGCAGGGTTGTCAGCAGCAGGTTTCCTGTCCGTTTCCGTATCATCTTCCTAACTCCCTAAGTTCAGTGGGTACTCATTCCAGGGTTCAGCCATTAATTCCAGGGTTCAGCCATTAGCCACGCCCAGAACCACGGAAACGGTGCAGTGATACCCTTTGTTGGTATTGGCCATGCACCAGTTGATGTCGTTGTGCAGTCCCATCCGGTAACCCGGGCGTTCGCCTTCGCTGGTGAGGCAGAAGGTAGAACTGGGCACCGTGGCCCGGCCGCAGCAGTCGTTGTAAGACACCAGATAGTCCTTATCGTCGGCCGGGTTACGGCAGGTGCCCACCCACGCCACCTTGGACGCCTCGGTGCCCGGCGGGCAGGAGGTCAGAGAGCCGCCAGAGGTGGAACAGAGGTTGCCGTCCAGTGCGCAGTGCTTCCAGTAGCTACAATCGTTCTCGTCTTCCAGTGTGCCGGCAAACGCGGCGCCACCCAGAGACCGGTCAAACGGCAGAACCGGGGCCAGCATGGCGCCGGCCATGACGGTTCCGGCCTTGGCCAGGAAGGATCGGCGACCATAGCTCTGCGCCGCTTTCCTGGTGGATTGCTCGGATGTCTTATCAATCAGGTTAAACAAACGATCTATCATTCTGGGCATAGTGTCCTCCCGGACTTATTAACTAGCGGTTTTACTGGCCAGCTCCTGCACAGAGGCATAGCCGGTTTCCAGCGCATTGAACAAACTTTCCAACTGCTCTCTTGAATTCACCAGGCCCTTGGCCCGCACCACACCCTGTTCGTCAAGCAGCACGGCAAATGGCAAGCGGGCCACCCGGTAAGTCACCCCAAGATGTTCCGACAACACGTACGGGAAACCTTCCAGCTTCTGCGTGGCAATCAGCTGCTCGTGGCGGGGTTGGTCGCCGTCACTGGCCAGCACCACAGAGAGCCAGCCGGCTTCGGATTTCTGGATCGACTTGAGCGCCGGCAGCAGCTTTTTGCAGATCGGGCAGGTCGGCGACAGAAAGAACACCAGGCTATGCTTGCCGGACGGCTGGCCAAGGTTCACCTTGCCGCCGGTCAGGCTGTCCAGGCTGAACACCGGGGACAGCTCGCCCACTTTGGGGCCGCTGTCGTTGATCATGGCGCCCACAGGTGCCACCCGCTCATGCAAGATGCCGACCTGTCGGGCGAGCACGAAGAAGCCCAGAATGAGCCCAGCCACCATCAAGGCCAGCAAAACAACGGTAAAAGATAGAATTGCCACAGTATTTCCCTCTGAATGTCAGTATTTGCTGTTAGCCAGCAGCAGCCGCTGGTTCTCGGCCAGCTTTCCGAACAGGTTGTAGATCAGCCACAGCCCGGTGCCGGCGGGTATCGCCACCATCAACCCGGCTAACCCGGGTGCCTGCACACCTTGCTGCGCAACCAGGGCTGCCAGGCCCGCCAGCACCAGATTGCGCAGCACCAGCAGCCACGAAACCGGGTGCGCCGCGCCACCACAGCCGCAATCGATCTCGGCATGGCCCCGGAACAGGCTGACGGCCATGGCTGCGCCGTAAGCCAACAACAGCCCCACCATCCCCAACGCCCCCAGCCCGGAGGTGTCCGGATAAACCAGCAACAGCACACACGCCGCCTCGGCCGCTATCAACGCTCTGGCCAAAGGCCCCGCCAGCCATTCCGGAAGCAACTGGTAGTTGATGACATACCCGAGAAACCGACCGTAATCCGAAGCCTTGTGCCAGGCTGCGTGGGTAAACAGCAGGGCCAGCAGAACCATGGCGGTCAGCACGGACATCTGCATGAGATCGGGGCCCATGATCAGGACCCTGCGATGGAGAAAATGGCCCCGCCACCAACATCTTCAACCGTGTTGGTTTCCTCCAGGGCGAATCCGGCATCCGCCTTCACCTGATAGCGGTAGAGCACGCCCTCTTCATCCAGGCCAAACAGCACCGGCTGCTCGCCGTCGGTTACCGAGAGCGACACCAGGTGCTTGACCTCGGAGCGGCCCAACACCTTGGCGCTGGCCAGGTCCACCGCCCACACTTCCTCGGCGCCATTTTTGTGGCTGCCGTTGTAGGCTTCGGAATGCATGGTTACGAACAGCACCTTATGGGCCTCGTTGTAGGCCACCACATCCACACCACCGGGGGCCCACTGGCCTTCAGTGCCTTCCGTGAAGGATTTCTTGCTGATCAGGCGAGGCGCTTTGTCGCTGTCCGAAACCCGGTAAACAGTGCCGAAGAAGGAGACAAACAGCAGCTCATCACCGGCCCGCTTGCCGACAATAAATACCGGGTCCTTGTCCGGATCAAAGATCTTGTCACTGCTGTCCGGCGAGCCGAACCGGCCATCCGCAGCGAGGGAAAAGCTCTGGAAACGGCCATCCCCACAGACCGTGGTGAACTTCACCGAATCCGCAGCCGGGAACACGCCGAAGCAACCCGGTGTTGGCACTTCCTGCAGAACACTGCCAGTCTCAAGGTCTACCACCGTCACGGAGGTAGCCGGTGTGGCGTTCTGGATGAAGGCGTAGCGGTCATCGTGGGAGATCTTCAGGATGGCGTTGGACGGCATGACCTGGGCTGCTTTTTCAGGCACCACCACTTCCCGAAGCAGGCTCAGGGTAGACACATCAAATTCCTGAAGTACGGACTCGGTCGGGCCATACATGATGCGCTTGGCGTAATGGGACAAACTGTAAAGGCGGGAGAAATCGCTGTTGGTGGCCATCTGGCCGACAATGCCGAAACTCAGGTTTCCTTTAACGCTGAGGTCGTCCGCGGACAGAACTACCGCCTGGCTCGCCCCCTGCCAGGTCTGATCCAGAACAAACAGATTCGGCCCCGGCTGAATCCGCTCCTCAACCGTAAGCACTTCCGGCACAAATGTATCCGCCGCCTGAACAGCTCCTGAAATCAGAACACCTGCCAGCGCAGCGAGGGCAAACCTTGTACTGAGCATATGAAAACCTCCGAATGTAGGGACAGGGCGTTGGTACGCTCCTGATTCGGAGATAAGCACAAGGTGTGCCAGATTGGCTTTTTCTTGAAATCAGATGCAATAGCTGATCAAAGAACAATCATATAGTCGGAATTTCGATCTGATACTGAGAAATAGCTGTATATCAAAGAGTCAAATCGCACTAAAACAGGGCCGAATGCTCTTAAAAAGTGCGAGGTATAAGCCCTTAGTATCGTTAGATAACCCTTCAAGACTAAGACCTACTACACTGGCACATATCATCGTTTTTCAACGCCTAAAGGAACGCCGATGGACCTCACCGCCTACCTCAAACTCATGGCCGACAAAGGCGCCTCCGACCTCTACCTGTCCACCGGTGCCCCAGTGATGATGAAAGTCGAAGGCCATACCGCTCCCATCACCCAAAAACACCTGCCAGCCGGGGCGGTGAAGGAGTTGGCGTATTCGATCATGAAAGACAAACAGCGGGCGGAGTTCGAGAAGTCGCTGGAGCTGGATATGGCAGTGGGGCTGGCCAATATCGGGCGATTCCGGGTGAACGTGCTCTGGCAGCGGGGCGAAGTGAGCATGGTGATTCGCCACCTGAAAACCGAGATTCCGTCCATCGATACCCTTGGCCTGCCAAAGATTCTCGAGAAGCTGATTATGGAACCCCGGGGGCTGATTCTGGTGGTGGGTTCCACCGGCTCTGGTAAGTCCACCACCCTGGCCTCGATGCTGGATTATCGAAATAATCACACCACCGGCCACATTCTCACCATTGAAGACCCCATCGAATACACCCACACCCACAAGCAGAGTGTTGTGAACCAGCGGGAGGTGGGCGTAGACACTCACTCCTATAGCGAAGCCCTGCGACGGGCCATGCGCGAGGCACCGGATGTGATCATGATCGGTGAAATCCGCGACCGGGAAACCATGAAGCAAGCCCTCACCTATGCAGAAACCGGGCACCTGTGCATATCCACCCTGCACGCCAGTAACGTAGACCAGACCATGCGGCGGATCGTGAACTTCTTCCCGGAGCATGCCCACAAAGAGCTGTTTATGGACCTGAGCCTGCACCTGAAAGCCGTGGTGGCCCAACGGTTGTTGAAAGGCAAAGATGGCAAGCGCTGCGCAGCGGTCGAAGTGATGCTCGCAAGCCCCTACATCAAGGACATCATCAATAAAGGCGAAGTTGAAGGCATTACCGAAGTCATGGAGAAGAGCCAGCAGCAGGGTATGAAGACCTTCGACCAGGCCATCATGGACCTTTACCACCAGGGCAAGATCACCGAAGACACCGCGCTGGCCAACGCCGATTCACGCCACAACCTGGAAGTGAAAATCCGGCTGGAAAAAGGCAGCCTCGCCGGCAACTCCGACAGCCTGACCTTCGACAGAGACTGACACAAAGAAGCCCCCGAACCAGGCTGCTCGGTGTCGTGAGCAACCAGGCCGGGGGCAGGCTGTAAACCTGATCAGTTCAGTGCAGCGTCAAATCAGATCTTGGTCATGCGCAGGTAAGGACGCAGTTCGTTCCAGCCCTGCGGGAAGATGTCCTTCGCCTCTTCATTGGAGATGGACGGCGGGATAATCACATCGCCACCCTTGCGCCAGTCCGCCGGCAGGGCAACCTTGCTGGCATCGGCTGTCTGCAGCGCGTCGATAACACGCAGGATTTCGTCAAAGTTACGACCAACCGCCATCGGGTACGTCAGGGTCAGACGGACTTTCTTGGCCGGATCAATGATGAACACGCTGCGTACGGCGGCGGTTTCGCTCTCCCCCGGGTGAATCATGTCGTACAGCTGGGCAATTTTGTGGTCTTCGTCGGCAACGATCGGGAACTGCAGGTCACAGCTCTGGGTGTCGTTTACGTCGTCAATCCACTTCATATGCTCGTCTACAGAGTCGGTAGACAGGCCGAGCGGCTTCACGTTACGGGCGGCGAACTCCTGGGCCAGCTGGGCAGTACGGCCCATTTCAGTGGTACATACCGGAGTAAAGTCAGCCGGGTGGCTGAAGAAGAATACCCAGGAGTCACCAGCCCACTCATGGAAGCTGATCGGGCCTTTGGTGGTGTCTACGTTGAAGTCCGGAGCGGTTTCGCCAAGACGGATGGACATAATCTTTCTCCTGTCGGGTTTGCCAGATAGTTGGCTTTGTTTGACTACAAGGCCAGAGTACCCGGCCACACCTCTTATATCAAAAAGAATATATCTATAGTTCTATTAGTTTTAACAAAATGAAAACTGGACACACGCTTTAATGGTGCTCGTCCAGATCCTCATAGCCGGTGATCATAGGCTTGATGTGGCTGGTCAGGGTTTTGCCCATCGTCGTCATGTACACATGGGCAATGATGAACACCAGCATGGCGAACGCCGCGCCAGTGTGCACCAGGGCCACGGTTTCCAGCTCCAGGGCGCCGGCCAGGGTTGCCGGCCAGTCGTTGTAGAACAGGTATAACAGCCCGGACACCCAGATAATCGGCGAGATCACCACCTTGAAAAACAGGTACGCCAGCCGCTGCAGCGGGTTGTGCTTGGCCTTGGAGGTTTTCTTGTAAGGATGGGAGGCACCGGTGAAGGTGCCAATCAGGTAATAGTGCATGACCGCGAACAAACCATCACGGGTCGGGATGTACTGGCGCCATTCACCGGTGGTGAAATGCCAGAAAATGGCAAACACCCAAAGCACAATCAACGCCCAGGCCGCCAGGGTATGTACCTGCACCGCGGTGCTGAACCGCATCACGTCATAGGTACCGTGAATGGCGAACCCGGTAAACAGCAGCACGAAGATCAGCAGCGCCTGGCTCCAGTGCCAGAAGCGCTCAAAGCGTTTGAACATCAATACCCGGCTCATTGCCCTTTCCTCCCGCTGAACACGATCCGCGCCATGGCATGCACCAGTACCGCAAACAGCGTGGCCGCCACCAGCAACCACCCTATCCGGTCAAGCCACACGTTGCTGTGATGGCCCGGCATGTAGATGCCACCCAGCCCCGCCAGCCGGCTTTCGGCCTTGTGGCAGCTACCGCATTTCACCGCATCGTTAGCCGGCGCCACCATATGGGTGATCGGCCAGTGCATGGTGGTTTCAATAAAGTCGAACTGGCCGCTGTATGGCATGCCAGACATGTCGCTGCCGGCCTGCAGGGCTTTCTCCCAGTTGAAATTGCTCCAGAGAGAGCTATCGTCTGCCCCGAATACGTGCGTAGCCAGCAGGGTTTGCCGCTCTGTATCAAACGGCTGTTTGCCCCGCATCACCTTGAACGGCCAGATGCGGGATTCGCCGTCATCCGGGCTGCCTTCCACCTTGTTGATGGCTACCGGCGGATTATCAATGTCCAGCGGGTCGCCAGCCAGGGTGTACTGCACGGTGCCATCAAACCATGCGTATTCCGGCACCACATTCTCGCCGTGGCGGAAATCGCCTTTCTCACTCAGATAACTGGGATGGCCGTTTTCATCCAGCTCCTTTACAGGCTTTCCATCTTCATCCAGCCGGCCCGCCGTCGACCAGTCCCACCAGGTTTTGGTCGCCACGCCACCCCGGGCAAAGGCCGGGATGTGGCAGCTCTGGCAGGCAAGTTTGTCTACGTGATCATTCAGCTTGGGCTTATCGTGGGGCGCAAGGCCATGGCACGACTCACAGCTGGCCCGCGAGAAATCGGTATGGCCCGGCACATCAATACCCAGGGTATCCCGGGCATTGGCCTGGTATCGGCTACCGGATACCGCATGGCCCATGGTGGTGTGGCAATCCGAACAGCCAAAGTTCAGGCCGTCCGGAGACATATGCACGTCCAGTTCTTTCGTCGGGTTGATCAGTGAGGAGTCGAGGTCCCCATGCTTCACGCCATCTGCACCGCCACCGTGGAAATGACAGCTACCGCAATTGGCCCGGCCACTGGCACCCACGTTCTGGGCGATGTGCTCAAGGTCTGGCGGCATTACCATCTTGCCACTGCCCTTCGGCCATTCCCGGGGAATTGAAGTCGGGTAACCTGCCAGCGTAGGGAACTTCCAGTAGTCGCCGGTGGTGTCATGACAAACCAGGCAGTCCACGGCATTCTCTGCCTGCGGTGGCGGCTGGTTCATATCCTTCCATCCATAACCCACATGGCAGGACGTGCAGCGGGGCTCGTTGGTTACCGTCATGCCGCAAAAGCTGTTGATCACCTTGCTTTTGCCAAGGGTCTGCCCGGTTTCTTCGTGCTCATAGAGCCAGGTCCAGTGGGTAGTGCCGCGAATCTGCTCCCCGGCCTCGGTATGACATTTCAGGCAGGCAGCAGTTACATCTTCGGCCTTTTCGAAAGGCCCCTGTAACGCTTTGAATTTGCTGTGGTCGGCCGTGGTGGGCGATTTCTCCAAAGCCATAGCCGGTAGCGCCAGAAACAGGCACAGCACGGCGGCCCAACCATGCCATGTGCGCCAAACCATCCTTTGTGCATCCTTGTTCATAGCAATCACCCGCCCATCCCGAAGACCTGCCTGTAAGTTTAGCCCGCTATCTGACGCTTGCAGGCCTACCTGATTGAGACTTGAGCAAGATCAATCTATGCCACCTGTCATCAACGAACAGTGACAATGTCACTGAACCGCAGAATTCGACGCGTCTATATTGATCAGGAAGACAAACTTAAAAGGAGCACACCCATGTCGAATGTACTCAAGGTTTTTACCCTCGCAATGCTCGTAGCCCTGGCCCCCGCCCACGCCATGGCCGAGAAGCAAAAAGACAACCGCGCCAACAAGGGCAACAACGTAGACGAAGTACTGGTAATCCTGTCCAGCGACTCCAACCAGACCCAGGGCATGGCCATGGTACTGGCCAACACCATGGCCGAGCAGGGTGCCAGGGTGAACGTACTGCTGTGCGACGAAGCCGGCGATCTGGCCCTGAAATCCTACGAAGCCGAGGCCCTGGCCCCTAAAAATGTCACACCGGGGCAGATGCTGCGCGGCCTGCTGAAAGCCGGCGGTACCGCCAACGTATGTGCCCTGTACCTGCCCAACAGCGAATACAACAAGGACGACCTGATCGACGGCGTTGGCGTCGCCATGCCGCCGCAAATGGCCGGCCAGATGCTGGATCGCAAAATCCGCACCTTCAGTTTCTGATGGAATAAGACAGATCAGGGTGCCCGCCATCGCGGGCACCCGAACAATCACGGACGGTAGATCTTTTCAGGATTAGCCTTGGATGCCCAGGGCAGGCCGGAATTCTGCCAGCCGTTCACCACGCGCATCCCCTTCTTCTCACCTTCTTTCGCAGTGCTACCCTGGAAGCCGTTGTCCACGTACTTCACATTGGTAAAACCCTTTTCCAGCAGGTAGTCGGCACTGGGCTTGCCACGGGCAGAGCCAGAGCGGCACATGGTCACGATCAGCGAGTCACGATCCAGGCCCTTGGTTTCCAGCGCGGCATCTACCTCAGCCACAAAGTTCTCGTTCAGGTCCATGGCAAACACCTGCTTCTCGTCGTTGAAGCGGGTGCGGTCTACCAGTTGGAACGGAATGTTCTGGTCCACCGCATCGGTAAAGCCGATGAACATGATCTCCACCGGATCCCGAACGTCGATGAACAGCATGTCATCGCCCTGTTCCTGAACCATTTTATAGGTGTCTTCCGGCGTCAGTGACAACGCCTCCTCTGCCTGGGCTCCGGCCGCCATACCGAAAGCCAGTAACGCCGTTAACATGAACTTCTTCATCACACTCTCCTGAGGCTTTCCAAGTTTCACCACGAGATTAACGATATAACCATGACTTGGACAGCCAACAGGCACGCCAAACTCGCGGCGAAATGTCGCACCCGAAGCTGGGTTGTCATGACAAAAAATATAAATTGACGACCGTCAATTTCACTGCCGACTGTTACCAATAGTTCGTGCAGTTACCGGGTGGTTTGTTAGCTTTAGTAGAGAGAGACCAACTTGTCTCATAAGGAGAGAACGATGATCAAACGCCCCCTGGTAAAAGCCCTGGCCATAAGCCTTGGTATGATGGCCGGCTCCGCAATGGCCGACGACCTGATGGATCGTGCCAACAGCATGTTCGAGCCAATCCCGAAGTATCCCCCGGTTATCGACGGCAATGAACTGACCCAGGCCAAGGTTGAGCTGGGCAAGATGCTGTTCTTTGAACCGCGCCTGTCTTCCAGCCATCTGATCAGCTGTAACACCTGCCACAACGTAGGTCTGGGCGGCGATGACGAATTGCCCACCTCTATCGGCCACGGCTGGCAGAAAGGCCCCCGTAACTCTCCGACCGTGTTCAACGCGGTGTTCAACGCAGCACAGTTCTGGGATGGCCGCGCCGCAGACCTGGCCGAACAGGCGAAAGGGCCGGTACAGGCCGGTGTTGAGATGAGCAGCACCCCGGATCGCGTGGTTTCCACCCTCAAGAGCATGCCCGAGTATATCGAACGCTTCGAAGATGCCTTCCCGGGCCAGGACAACCCGGTCACCTTCGATAACATGGCGGTCGCCATCGAAGCCTATGAAGCAACGCTGATCACACCGGAAGCGCCTTTCGACAAATACCTGCGTGGAGACTCTGCTGCCCTGAACGAGAAGGAAAAAGAAGGCCTGGCCCTGTTTATGGATCGCGGCTGTACCGCCTGCCACAGTGGCATGAACGTCGGCGGCCAGAACTACTATCCGTTCGGCCTGGTAGCCAAGCCCGGTGCTGAAATCCTGCCCGCCGGCGACAAGGGCCGTTTCTCCGTAACCGAAACCGCCTCTGACGAGTATGTGTTCCGGGCATCACCACTGCGTAACATCGAACTGACCGCGCCGTATTTCCACTCTGGCGCCGTCTGGAGCCTGGAAGAAGCCGTTGCGGTTATGGGTACTGCCCAACTGGGTACCGAGCTGAACGATAGCGAAGTGAAATCCATCGTGGCGTTCCTCAAAACCCTGACCGGCAACATTCCGGAGGTCACCTATCCGGTGCTGCCGCCGAGCACTGCTGACACTCCCAAGCCGGTGGACATGATTCCGTAATTGCCGGATTCGTTCCCCCTGCCAAGGCGCGCCACCCGGCGCGCCTTTTTTGTGCCTGTGTCCAGCCCGCTGCGGCAACTATCCACCTTCGTCCGGTTGCGCCCGCTCTGTTAAGCAAGCTATCGTCTCTTTTTTCCTGACTCAGACGAGGGGCTATGAATCCGACCATTGAACTCCTGAAATCCCACCGTTCCATCCGCAAGTTCAAGGATCAACAGATTCCCCGGGAGCTGTTTGAAGAGCTGATCCGCGCCGGCCAGTGTGCCGCCACCTCCAACCACGTGCAGGCCTACACCCTTATTCACGTGGTCAATCCGGAAAAGCGGAAGAAGCTGGCTGAACTGGCCGGCGGCCAGGTCTATATCGAAACCTGTTCGGACTTCCTGGTGTTCTGTGCCGATATGAAACGCGCTACGGAATCCGCCGAGAAAGCCGGTGCCGAGGTGGTCCGGGGCATGACCGAGCAGCTGCTGGTGGCCAGCGTTGACGCCGCACTGATCGCCCAGAATGTGGTGGTGGCAGCGGAATCCGAAGGGCTGGGCATCTGCTACATCGGTGGTATTCGCAACAACCCGCAGGAAGTGAGCGAACTGCTCAACCTGCCGGAACATGTGTACCCGGTATTTGGCCTGTGCCTGGGCTACCCGGACCAGGATCCGGAAGTGAAACCTCGGCTGCCCCTGGCCGCCATCCTGAAACAAGACGCCTACGACGATTCTGACGATGAAGCCCTGGTGGCCAGCTTTGACGACACCATGCACCAGTACTACCAGGAACGCACCGGCGGCAATAAGGACACCAACTGGTCCGAGCAGCTGAAGCCGCTGTTTACCAGCAAGCTCCGGCCGCACATGAAGGATTTCCTGAACAAGCGGGGCTTTGGGGTTAAATAACCCCGCCCTCAGGCGTCCTCAAGGATGAGGACCACCAGCTCCTTGGGGCCATGAGCCCCATAGGCGAGCACCTGCTCGATGTCCGCCGTCTTGGACGGACCAGAGACCAGCAACAGGTTCGTGGGCAGACCCGCGGACCAGTTGTGCTTCTGCATCATCCCATACAGGTTGTCTTCCACCTCACTCGCCTTGAGCAACGCGATATGCAACGGCGGCAGAAGACTCATCAGCCGCGGCTCGTGACGATCCGGCCACAGCACCAGTGAACCGGTGGCAGCAATCCCGCCCACCGTACCCGTCACGCTGGCGTCCACCTGCCAGAACAGTTCCTCTTTCCATTCCTCAATGGGGCGGTCATAGACCAACAGTTCCGGTCTGGGCTCCGCACGCTGCCAGTGCTCCGCCAGCTGCTTGCCGTGCTCGGTACCCGGGGCATAGAGCACATTCTTAAGACCGCGACTTTCCAGCAATTCCTGAACCTTGGCGGGCCATTGCTCAGTCGTCAGCTGGTGGATTTCGGTGTGCACCGCTTCCATCAGAGAACGCAGGCGGGTAATCCGGTCCTCCGGCGCATACTGCCAGGGGCGGGTCACCAGGCCCTCATCGAAATCATCCGGCCGGGGCGTAGTGCCGGCCAGGCCAGCGCGGAGCTTGTTCAGAATGTTACGGCGGGCGCTCATCGCTGATCCCCCTGGTTCAAATGGGCTTTGGCCAGGTCATGCAAAGACCGGCGAGCCGGCACCGGCGCCGAGTGGTTCTCGGTCCAGGGGCCGACGTTTTTCGGTGCCAGTTTGCCAAAGCGGGTCGCTCCCCACAGGAACAGCCGGTAGAACACTGGCGAAGTATTCAGCCTGGCCCAGAAGCGCCAGATCGCCCGCTCCTTGCGGGAATACTTGGCGCCGCCGTCTTTCACTTTCGGCTGTTCGCCGGGGCTTTTCACGTTTTCCTGGCGCAAGCGCTGCAGCATTTCCGGGATCGGAATCTTCACCGGACACACCTCACCACAGGCGCCACACAATGAAGACGCGCTGGGATGATCCGGCACCTTGTGCAGGCCCACCATGTGCGGCGTAATAATCTTGCCGATCGGCCCCGGATACACTTCACCGTAGGTGTGGCCACCCACCCGGGCATACACCGGGCAGTGGTTCATACAGGCGCCACAGCGAATGCAGTTCAGGGTCTGGCGCAGCTGGGCATCAGCGAAAGCACCGCTGCGGCCGTTGTCCAGCAGCACCAGGTGAACTTCCTCCGGACCATCCAGCTCATCCGCCTTGCGCGGGCCGGAAATCATGTTCACGTAGGTGGTGATGGGCTGGCCCAATGCGGAACGGGTCAGCAAGGACAACAGGGGCACCACGTCCCGCAGGTTCTCCACCACTTTTTCGATGCCGGTGACGGCAATGTGCACTGGCGGCGCCGTGGTGCTCATGCGGCCATTGCCTTCGTTCTCCACCAGCAGCAAGGTGCCGGTTTCGGCAATGGCGAAGTTGACGCCGGAGACCCCGACATCCGCTTCAAGGAATTTCTGGCGCAGGGTGCGACGGCCAATCTGGATCAGCTCGTTCACATCCTCGGTCTCATCTACGCCCAGCTTGTCATGGAACAGCTTGGAGACCTGAAAACGGTTCTTGTGAATCGCCGGCATGATGATGTGGGAGGGCTTTTCGCCATCCAGCTGGACGATGTACTCGCCCATGTCCGACTCCAGGCACTCGATGTTGCGTTCGGCCAGGTAGTCGTTCATCTCCATTTCTTCGCTGACCATGGATTTGCCCTTCACCACCTGAGAGCCCTGCTTCGCCTCAATGATGGAGTGGACAATCCGGTTGGCCTCTTCGGTAGTCTCCGCCCAGTGGACCTTGACACCGTTGGCGGTCAGCCTGGTTTCCAGTTGTTCAAGCAAATCCGGCAACCGGGACAGCGCCCGAGCCTTGATGTGGTTGCCGAGTTCCCGCAGTCCTTCACGCTCTTCCTCGTCCGGAAAAGCATCGGCCCGTTTTTTCATCAGCGAGTCCATGGCGACGCGGAAGTTGGTGCGCAGCTGGTCGTCGGCCAGGGCGCCCACCGCGCGGCCACGGAAGCTATCGGTGAGCTCTTTTACCGGTATACGCTGGCTCATGGTTTCACCTCTCCGCTCACCCGCTCCCATAGAAAGCTGGCCAGATGCCGGCCCCGGAAAGCTTGTTGCTGTTTCTCCAGGGAGCCGTTGATGTTGAGCAGGCAGCCGCCATCGGCGGTCACCATTTCCGCCGCCCCGGATTCCCGCAACGAACGGGTTTTGTCCAGTACCATGGCCCCGGACACTTCCGGCATGCGCACGGAGAAGGTGCCGCCAAAGCCGCAACATTCGCTTTCATGATCGTGGTCCAGCCGCTCGACGTTCGCCAGCTTACCCAGCAACTCCCGGGCGTGCAGGTGGGTGTTCATTTCCCGGCGGGCGGAACAGGAGGTGTGCAGGGCAATCTGTGTCGGCTCGCCAAGATCCTGCCAGTCGACCTTGCATACGTGCAGCAGAAATTCAGTAAGCTCGAAGGTGCGTTCAGCCAGGTTATCCACACGCTTGAGGGTATCGGGTTCTTCCGCAAACACTTCCCGGTAATGCTGCCGGAACATACCGGCACAGGAGCCGGAGGGCACCACCACCGGCATACCGTTGTCTAGCAGGTTGAGCTGTGCACGCGCCACCTCCCGGGCCTCATTCACGTAGCCGGAAGTCCAGGCCGGCTGGCCGCAGCAGGATTGTTCCTGCGGAAAGTGCACGCGAATGCCTTCCCGCTCCAGCAGGCGGATGGCATCCAGGCCGGCCTCGGGAAAGAAAAGGTCCACCACGCAGGTGCCGAACAGCGTGACCTCGGCCGGCTTGGCCGGATACGTTCGTGGCGCGGGTCGCTCAGGAGCCACGCGGGTGGCATTGGGGGCGGCGTCGTAGAACAGCTCAGTCATCAGTTATTGCCTCCGGGTTCTTCAGGCTGCGAGGCAGCCCTGCCCGTTGTTTCAGATCAGTTCATCAAAGGGTCGGTAACGCCCAAAGCATAGGCTGCCACCAAGGCAACCACACCGGTCATTACAAGATAGTAGATGGTCGGGCGAATGGTTTTCCGAAGCGTCTGCCCTTCACGGCCCAGCAAGCCCACTGTGGCAGAGGCCGCAACAACGTTGTGAATAGCAATCATGTTGCCGGCGGCTGCTCCCACCGCCTGCACTGCGACCATCAGCGCGGTCGACAGTCCAAGGCTCTGGGCCACACCAAACTGAAACTGGCTGAACATCATATTAGACACCGTATTGGAGCCCGCAAGGAATGCGCCCAGCGCACCAACTGTCGGTGCCAGCAGCGGGTAGATTCCGCCTACGGCATCGGCTACCCAGCTGGCCATGGCCAACGGCATGCTTGGCAGGTCGGCCAGGTTGACGCCGGAGTTGATCATGATCCGCACCATCGGAATGGTGAACAGCAGTACAAAACCCGCGCTGAGCAACACACTGCCGGATTCTTTGACCGCCTCACCCAGCGCACGGCTACTCATCCGGTGAATGAAGAAGGTAGCAATCACCACCATCACCAGAATGCCTCCGGGCAGGTACAAGGGCTGAATTCCCGCACTGATGCCGGCCTCGCCCAGAATATTCGAGAAAGACACGCCGATGCCCACAAAGAACTCTTTAACCGGAACCACCGTGCGGCTGATCACCAGCACCATGCCCATAAGCACGTAAGGCAGCCAGGCCCGGAACCCGCTCATGGGATGAGCGGCGATATCTTCCAGCTTCATTTCGAGGGTGCCCATCCACTCTGTGGGCCACTCCTTGCGTTCGGCAAAGTCCCAGGGCTCTTTCGGAATCAGGAACCCCTTTTTCGCAGCAATCGTCACAACGGCCAGACCAATCAGTCCGCCCAGCAGCGATGGAAACTCCGGGCCCATCAGCATACCGGTCAGAATGTAGGGCACCACAAAGGCAAAGCCGGCAAAAAGTGCAAACGGCAACACTTCCAGACCTTCCATCCAGCTTTTGTTTCGACCGAAGAAGCGAGTCATCATAACGGCCATCAACACGGGCATGACCACACCCACAACACCGTGAGTCATCACAACTTCAGAAGTTATCAGCTGCAGGTAGGCGTCCCAACCGGAACCATTGGCCGACAGCTGGCCGGAAATGGTCGCCTGGTCAAGGCCGGTGGTAACCCCCACAATGATAGGCGTGCCCACCGCGCCAAACGAAACCGGCGTGCTCTGTACCATCATACCGAGCATAACCGCAGCCATGGCCGGAAAGCCGACAGCTACCAGCAACGGCGCCACAATAGCTGCCGGCGTACCAAACCCGGAGGCTCCCTCAATAAAGCTACCAAACAACCAGACGATAATGATGGCCTGAATGCGGCGGTCTGGTGTGATATTGGTGAAACCTGAACGGATGGTAGCAATGGCACCAGAGTGCTTCAGGGTGTTCAGCAGCAGGATGGCGCCGAAAATAATCCACAACACGCCGATGGTGATAACAAGCCCTTGCAGGGTAGAGGCGACAATCCGGTTGAAGGTCATGTCCCAGGCTGTATAGCCGAGGACGGCCGTAGCCAGGAAAACAACGGGCATCGCGTTGCGGGCGGGCCAGCGCAATCCAAGTAACAGAACCCCGGCCAGCAGGATGGGGGCAAATGCCAACAGGGCGAGTAATCCGGATGCCATGATGTTCTCCAGCGTTTTCTTGTTAGTTGATACTTTTGATCAATTGGTATTACCAATTTACAAAAAGAGGTAGGACACATTATTTGAGCAACCCTCTATCTGTCAAAATGACCCTTTAAGACTTTAGTCTTAAGGGCTTGTAAAAACCCCCGAAAAACAGGTACAAACAAGCATTAAATATTTTTGGTCAGACCAATTTTAAATGCGGGAACCAACATGCCGATTAACCACATTGCACCCAGGCGACTGGCCGACACCATCGTGGAACAACTGGAAACCATGATTCTGGAAGGCACTCTAAAGCCCGGCCAGCGGCTGCCGCCGGAGCGGGTGTTGGCAGAACAGTTCGGGGTATCCCGACCTTCCCTGCGTGAAGCCGTGCAAAGGCTGGCCGCCAAAGGTCTGCTGACCAGTCGGCAGGGAGGCGGGAATTTCGTAACAGAAAGTCTGGGCTCCAGCTTCAGTGACCCGCTGGTCCTGCTACTGGAGAATCGCCCTGAAGCCCATCGGGATTTACTGGAGTTTCGCCGCACACTCGAAGCAGACTGCGCCTATTACGCGGCCCAACGTGCCACCGAGGTAGACCAGGAACTGCTCACCCGGGCATGGCAGGAACTGGACAATTGCTACCGGTCACCCAGCGAGGAAAATATCGAGCGGGAAGGTGCCGCAGATGCCGGCTTCCATATGGCTATCGCCGAAGCCAGCCACAACGTAGTGCTGCTGCACACCATGCGCAACCTGTTTAATCTCCTGAAAAAAGACATCGTGACCAATATCGGTGGCATGTACTCAAAAGACGCGGCCACCCGTCAGGGCCTGATTGAGCAACACCAGGCGCTGTTCTCCGCGATTATGGAAGGTCGGGCGGAAGACGCCAGGGCCATTGCGGGGGAACACATCGGCTTTGTGCAGCAAGCGATTTCGGCGCATTCAGAAAGTGAACGCCGGCGGGAGAGGGCCGTGCGCCGGAGCAGCACCCGACAATCCGGGTGAGCAGAAAGAAAAAAGCACCGGGGCAAGCCCGGTGCAAAGACTGACAACATCGGAGGAAAGCGGAACCACTCAGTCGCTGACGGGCGTTTCCTTGATCGCCGCACGCATACGGCGGCGCAGAATCGGGCCCACCAGGTACGGCAACGCCAGGCCAAGGCCGGCAAATACCCAGAGCCCCATCGCCAGCGGGCTGCCCCACAGAATGCTCCACTCACCGTCTGACAACACCATGGCGTGGGCCAGGTTCTTCTCCATCTCTGGCCCCAGCAACAGGCCCAGGATGATCGGCACCAGCGGTATTTCCAGCTTGCGCAGGAAGTAACCGGCCACACCGAAGGCCACCATGAAGTACAGGTCAAACGCACTGTGGCTGATCGAGTAGATACCGACAAAAGCCACCATGGTCACGATCGGCAACAGGTACATGGGCGGTACCGACAGCAGCTTCACAAAGAAGCCCACCAGCGGAATGTTCAGCACCAGCAACAGCAGGTTGCCAATCAGCAGTGCCGCAATCACGCCCCAGACAATGTCGGCATTCTGGGTGAACATCAACGGCCCCGGGGTAATGTTGAGGGAGATCAGCATGGCCAGCAGCACCGCAGTGGTGCCACTGCCCGGCACACCCAGGGTCAGCATGGGCACCAGCGCGCCGGAAGACGCCCCGTTGTTACCCGCCTCCGGAGCAACCACACCCCGGATATCGCCCTCGCCAAACTTGCCCTTCTTGCCGATCACCTGCTTTTCCAGGGTATAGCTGATAAAGCTCCCCAGAGACGCACCGGCACCAGGCAGAACACCGGAGATAAAGCCCAGTACACCACCCCGGATCTGGGTAGGAATGGTACTGACGATTTCCTTGAAGCTCAGGCTCAGCTTACCCACAGACATCTTGTCGCGCCCACTGCCCATGCGATGCTCTACGAAGAACAACAACTCCGAAATCGCAAACAAGCCGACAATCGCCAGGATAAAATCAATACCTTCATACAGCTCCAGCACACCGAAGGTGTAACGCTGGGTGCCGGTCGAGATATCGATACCGACGGTAGAGATCATGATACCGAGCGCAGCAGCGATCACCGTTTTCATCGGGTTCTTGCCGGTAATGCCGCCCAGGGTGGCAAACGCCAGCAGGAACAGGGCGAAGTATTCAGCCGGGCCGAAACTCAGCGCAAAACGGGCCAGCACCGGTGCCAGCATGATCAAACCAATGGTACCGATCAGGCCACCGGCAAAAGACGCCACCGCCGAGATAGCCAATGCGTCTGCAGCACGCCCGTTCCGGGCCATGGGATAGCCGTCCAGGCAAGTCATCATGGCAGGCTCATCACCCGGAATGTTCAGCAGGATGGAGGAAATCCGCCCGCCATACATCGCCCCGGCGTACACCGAGGTGAGCAGGATCATCGCGGTTTCCGGCGGCAGCCCCAGGGTAAACGCCAGGGGAATCAGGATTGCAACACCGTTTGCCGGTCCCAGTCCGGGCAAGCAACCAATCAGGGTGCCGACAAAAGCGCCGAACAGCGCATACATCAGGTTATTGAGGGTCAGCGCAACCGCAAACCCCTCCATCAGATAACCAATCGTTTCCATCACTGCACCTCCAGCAAGCCGGCCGGCAAGCTCAGAGACAGGCCGTAGTTAAACAGAACAAACACCACGATGGCGCTCAACAGACCGGTCATAAACGCCGGCTTCGGATTTGCCCCCATCCGCCAGCTCAGTGTGCCCACCGCCATGGTAGTCGCGATGACAAAGCCCAGGGGTTCCAGTAACAATGCGTAGGCCACCAACACCACCAGCGACACCACCAGTTCCAGTGCCGACTTGCCAACCGGCCATTGGGCATCCGGGTCCGGCTTTACCATCAGGTACAGGCTGCCAACGACCAGCACCACCGAGAGAATGGTCGGAAAAGTTTCGGGGCCTACCGTTTCCGCGCCACCGAAAGGCTCGGGCCACTGCTGGGCAACCCAGCCATAGGCAACGGCAAGTACCAGCAGGCCCAGGCCGAGAATACGATCACCAAGGCCCGTCATTTCAGCAACCCGATTTCACGTGAGAGGGTTTCGATATCCTTTACCTGGCCCTGGACAAAGGCTTCAAACTCACCCGCCGGCGGGTGGAAAGGAATCAGGCCGTTGCTCTTCATCACCTTCTTCCACTGATCACTGGCATACAGGGTGTTCAGCGCCTCTACCCAGTATTCCCTGGCACCTTCCTCGGCGCCTTTGGGCATATAAAAACCACGCCAGTTCGGACCCACTGCATCAATGCCCTGCTCTTTTGCGGTCGGGAGATCAGCAAACTCGCCGGGCAGACGTTCTTCGGCCAGGACTGCCAGCACCCGCAAGTCGCCGGACTTCATAAACCCGGTGGCTTCGGACAGATCACCGGTGAAGGCATCAACCTGCCCGCCCACAACCTGGCTCATGGCTTCACCGCCATTGTTGTATGACAGATAGGGCACAGAAGGCAGCTTCTGCGCACCAGCGGCCTTGGCGGCAATCAAAACCTTCAGGTGATCCCAGCCACCCCGGGCACTGCCGCCGGCAAACTTCACCGACTTCGGATTCTCCTTAACCGCCGCCAGCAGCTCGTTCAGGTTCTGGTAGCGGGAATCCTTACCCACAGCAATGATGCCGTAATCGGCACCCAGGGCGCCGATCCAGGTCACCATGTCAGCGGTCATACCCGGGAACTGTTTCTGTGCCAGGCGGGTTGTTGTTGCGGTGGATGCGGCCACCAGCAGCTTGCTGTCTTCCGCCCGCTTGCTGACCGTGTGGGCATAGGCAACACCTCCGCCGGCACCGGCCATGTTCACGGTCTGCACACTGCCACTGACCAGGTCGAGTTCCTGCATCACATTACCTACACTGCGACAGGTGAAATCCCAGCCACCGCCCGGGTCGGCAGGCGCCAGGCATTCGACTTTGCCGGAGGGTTGCCAGGCCATGGCCGAGAAAGAGACAGCCGCAGCGGCTACAAAAGACAGAGTTCGTTTGATCAACATGGTTGTTGCCTCGTGAGTTTGTTTTTGTGCAGGCTCCCGAGGCACTTGTGCAGACAGGTATCGGAACAGGTGGCAACCGGGAGCAGCTTGAGGCAGGTTAAAAGTTGAGCAGGGCAGTCTTGAAGTTTGTGTGCGTAAAGCCTTTAAAAAGTAAAAAAAACATTTTGTTCATAAAGGGCACGGGTGTATCCGGCCCTGATGCATTACTCTGGATACCATAACGAAAAGAACCCGATTCAGACCCAGCATGCGCAAAACCCGACTGAAAACCAGGATGATCCTCACTCTGGGGCTGGCTGGCATCATCCAGACCCTGCTGGTGGGCGGCATCGCCGGCTATTACCTTAGCCAGTCCCTGTATGAGGAGACCGAGCAACGTGCGCTGATGGTAGCGAGAACCGTTGCCGCTGCCCCCTCGGTCATCGCCGGCATCAACCGCCGGGACATTCCTGCCCTGAACCGAACCACCTCGCGCCTGACCGCCACCAACCAGGCACTGTTTGTTGTGATCGGAGACAGGCAGGCGTTACGCCTGGCCCACCCGGACCCCACACGACTCGGCCGCTCGATGGCCGATGACGACGGAGACTATGGCCGGCGCGCCCTGGAAGACGGCGAATCCTACGTGGCCCGCGCCAGGGGTAGCCTGGGCGAATCCATGCGGGCCAAGGCCCCGGTGATCGATCCGGAAACCGGCCGCATTATCGGCATTGTCTCGGTGGGTTACAGCCTTGAGCAGGTCGACGCCACCATCCAGCGCTACAACCTGGTGTTTTATGGGGTGATCGGGCTGATGATCCTGGCGACGGTGATCTCCGCGATCGTTATCTCCAACCGGTTCAAGAAGGCCATTTTCGGACTTGAGCCGGAAGAAATTGCCCGCCGGTTCCGAGAGCAGGAAGCCACCCTCCAATCCGTGCGTGAAGGCATCATTGCCGTCAATCGGGACGGCGTAATCACCATGGCTAACCGGGCCGCCTGTGCCAACCTGGACTTACCTGGAGAAACCGAACTCGCCGGCCGCCCCATCCTTGAAATTCTGCCGGAAAGTACCCTGCTGTCTGTGCTGGAAACCCGGAAGCCAGACTTTGACCGGGAAGTCTGGCTACGGGGCCGGAAAATGGTGGTGAACCGCCTGCCGGTGCGCCAGAACAACGAAGTGATCGGCGTGGTAACCAGCTTCCGGCCCAGTGACGAGCTGCACCATGTCAGCCAGCAGCTTACCCGCATCCAGCAGTACGCCGACACGCTGCGCAGCCAGACCCACGAATACTCCAACAAGCTGCACACCATTGCCGGCCTGATCCAGATCGGTGCGACCGACGAAGCCCTCACGTTGATCGGAAGCGAAGTCAGCGACCACCAGTCCTTGCTGAAACTGCTGCTGGAAGCCGTACCCGACCCAGTCATTGCCGGCTGCCTGCTGGGCAAGTACAACCGGGCGAGGGAAATGGGGCTGAACCTGGACATAGATCCGGACAGCGCCATGGAAGATATTCCAGCCAACCTGCCCCGGGAACAGCTGGTCAGCGTGCTCGGCAACCTGATCGACAATGCCCTTGAAGCAACCCGCCAACATACCGGCGAGAATGGCCGGGTACGCCTGTCGATGACAGACCTTGGCGATGAGCTGATCTTCGAGATCGAGGACCAGGGTCCCGGCGTACCCGATGCCGTCCAGCAAACCATTTTCGAGCGCGGCGTCAGCGGTAAGGGCGAAGACCATGGCATCGGGCTGTACCTGGTACAACAGTTCCTGAATCGCTGGGGTGGCTCGGTCACCATTGAAAACCTGCCCGCCGGCGGTAGCCGGTTTACACTGTATTTGCCAAAGTATCAGGAAGAAGGAGAAAGCCTGTGATGCCTGTCAGGCTTCTGATCGTTGAAGACGACCGCAAGATTGCAGAGATCCAGCGCCGTTTTATCGAGCGGATGGAGATGGTGGAACTCTGCGGCATCGCCCACACCCTGGCCGATGCCCGGGATCAGGCTGACATCCTGGAGCCGGACCTGATTCTGCTCGATGTCTACTTTCCCGATGGCAACGGGCTGGACCTGCTGCGGGAACTCCGGGCGGCCAACAGCCGCAGCGACGTTATCCTGATCACCGCCGCCAAGGAAGTAGACACCCTGCGCGACGCTTTACGCGGTGGCGTGTTCGATTACATCCTCAAACCCCTGGTGTTCGAACGCCTGCACGAGGCCATCGAACGCTACCGGAGCCACCTCGACAAGCTGTCTGCCCTTGAGCAACTGGGCCAGAGCGAAGTCGATGCCCTGCTGCCCAGAGCCACCCCCGCGCCTGCAAACACCGGCCGCCAACGACTACCCAAAGGCATAGACGGCCTGACCCTGGACAAGGTTCGTGACCTTCTGCCACAACGCAGCCGCTGGAATGCGGAAGACATGGGCGCCGAGATGGGCGCGTCCCGAACCACCGCAAGGCGTTACCTGGAATACCTGGTCGGCACTGGCGAACTCAGCGCCGAGGTAGCCTACGGTTCCGTTGGCCGGCCCGAACGCCAGTACCTGCCGAAGGCCTGACCTGCCCGGTCTTTTTCAGGCATAAAAAAACCGGGGAAGAACCCCGGCTGAAGTAATCACACGATGCACCAACACAATGCATTGTCCTGATGAGTGGTCAGAATAACCGCCCCATGTGACCCTTTCGTGACAATATCGGTTAAGCCGGCAACTTTTCCCAGACGGTCAGCTCCGAGAAGCTGTGCTGGAACTTGTTACGGGTCTCCCGGATCACAAACGGCAGGCTGCGGGGCTCTGTCAGCAGCCGGAAACGGGGCGACAGCCTATCTTTCAGGCCATCGAGGGTGCTGTAGGGTTCGCCATCTTTCAGGAAACCGCCCACCCATTCCTGCTTCGGTGTGTACTCCTCCAGCCAGGTGTAGGGCGAGGCAATCACCAGCAGACCCAGGTCGTTGATGCGTTCGTGGATGGTTTCAAGGAACAGGGACGGCTTGTATAACCGGTCAATCAGGTTGCCCGCCAGCACCAGGTCGTAATCCCGGTAATCGTCACCCAACTCACAGGCGTCACCCTGGTGAAACGCCACCCTGCGCGCCGCGTCTGACAGCCCGAGGGCTTCCAGCGAGCGCTCCTGATAGCTCACCAGCTCCCCTTCTTCGGGCCTGGCGTAGCGGGCAGCGCCGTCGCGTATGACTTCCCGGCACTTGTTGATAAAGGTCTGGGAAAAATCCACGCCGTCTACATGGTCAAAATGCCGCGCCAGTTCAAGCGTGGTCCGGCCTACTGCGCAACCAATATCCAGGGCCCGGCAGGTTTGCCGGCCGTCCAGAGCTTCCATGGCGGCATCCGCCAGCTCTTTCGGAAAGTTCGCCTCGCCATGCCAGCTTTCGCCAAAGTGGAACTCCAGGTACTGGGCCAGGGTGGTGTTGTCTTCGTAGTAGCCGGTCGGCTCCGTCATTGTGTTCTCCTCGTACCGGCAGGTCAGGACTTGCCGGCCAGTTTCGGGTAAAGCGGTTCCACCAGGGGTTTCAGGCCCTTGGCTTCATCAATAAACAGCTGCAGGTGCGGGAAAGGAATCTCGATGCCGGCGTCATCCAGTGCTTCCTTAATCTGCTCCAGCACATCGGCCATGATTCTGGGCTGAACATCCAGGTTATCCGGCGTAATCCAGATTTTCACTTCCAGGTCTACCGAGGAATCGCCCAGGTTTTTCAGTACCACCCGGGGTTCCATACCGGCGCTTTGCAGCACTTCCGGATGCGCCAGCAGCACCGGCATGATCACCTCCCGGGCCGCCTTGGCAGACTCCTTGTAGGCGATGCCCACCGGAATATTCAGCCGGGTCGCGCCCTCGGCACTGTAATTGACGATATCGGAAGACGCCACGCTGTCGTTGGGAATCATGGTGAAAATGTTGTCCCGGGTGCGCAGCCATGTGGTGCGTAGGGCTATCTTGACCACCTTTCCGTCCTGGCCGTTGATGGTCACCCAGTCGCCAATCCGGAATGGCCGTTCGATCAACAGGGTAATGCCGGCAATGAAGTTGGACAGGGTCGATTGAGCCGCAAAGCCCACCGCAATACCGACAATACCGAGCCCGGCCACAATCGACACCACGTCAAAGCCAAACTGTGCCAGCACGGTGACCGCCGCAAAGGTAGCGGTAAGCACAGAGAACAGGTTTTCCACCAGCTGCCGGATGGACGGATCCAGCCGGTAGCGGCTCATGGCTTCCCGGATCAGCCGGCCGGCAACCAGCCAGCCCACAAAGAACCCCAAGGCCATCAGCCCGGCCCGGGCCATGGATTTCAGCAATTCCGGCGCCGCCCCGAACTGGGCCATGATCACCAGCACTGCACCCAACCCGAACAGATAGCGCAAACCGGTACGGGCATGCCCGAAGAGCGGCTGCGCGGCCCGCTGCTTGCCCACCACAACGCGCGCCAGGCTGATCACCAGCGCATACACCGCCAGCAAAAAGCCCAGGTAAAGCGCCGAAATCAGCAACTGGCTGAGGGCATACACCGAGAATTCCGCCCAGTCCGCCTGCCCGTCGCCAAAGGCGTTCAGGGTATCGGACAGGTTCTGTTTCATCTGATCACGGACAGCACCAAAAATACTCTCTGCCATAGACAATTCCTTGTGACACGTTTCAATGCCCCATGCCTGTTATGGTAGACGGTTATTCCGGATTGGTATCACAGAACCGCCTCGATGGCCTCGATCAATCCGGGATCATCCGGCCTGACCTGGCTCGGGAAACGCTCAACCACCTTTCCATTCCGGTCCAGCACATACTTGGTGAAGTTCCAGCGCGGCTGTTCTGCCTGGCGGTTAATCTCCCGGAATACCGGGTTAGCCTGCTCACCGGTCACCGGGGTGGGTGCAATCATGGTAAAAGTCACGCCGAAGTTTACGAAGCAAACCTTGGCCGCTTCTTCCTCAGTGTCCGCCTCCTGGCGAAAATCATCACTGGCGAACCCGACCACCGCCAGGCCGCGATCCTTGTATTGCTGGTGCAACGCCTCCAGGCCCTCAAACTGACCGGTGTAACCACAACGGCTGGCGGTATTCACCACCAGCATCGGTTTACCGGCAGCCACCTCGCACAGGTTTACCGAATCCCGCGAGTGCAGCTTGCGTTGTTCATGGTCCAGAAAGTCCGGGCATTCCCCGGCAACCGCCGGCACCGTCAAACCCAGCAGCAAAAGTAGGCTCACACACTTCACGACTCTCCAACGCATCATCTGCCCTCCTGTTTACGCATGCTTTCTATACGCATCGGGACACCAAACTGTTCAAGCCCCATACCCAGTAATGACACAAACCGGCAAAGCATCCTTCACAAAACTCACATGTCATCGTCACACAACACGATCAAATTATGGTGATAAAACACACAACATCACCGTAACAAGGACCGTGCCATGACCATGAAACAAACGCTGCTGGCAGCCGCGATTAGCGGCCTTCTGGCATCAACAGCACAGGCGTCGCTGGTGATCAGCGAGTATGTGGAAGGCTCCAGCAACAACAAGGCCATTGAACTTCTAAATACCGGCGACGCTGCGGTGGATCTCGCCGCTTGGGAACTGCAGATATTGTTCAACGGCAGCACCACGCCCGGTCAAACCTTCAACCTGGAAGGTTCGATTGCTCCGGGCAGTAACTTCGTCTTCGCCCACAGCGCCGCGGATCCGGCGATTCTCGCCGTGGCGGATCAGACCACCGGCGCAGGCCTGTTCAACGGCGACGACGCGGTTCTACTCCTGAACGGCGGCACGGTTGCCGACAGTATCGGCCAGGTCGGCACAGACCCAGGCAGCTACTGGGGCTCCGGCGACGCCCTAACCCAGGATCGCACCCTGCGCCGCCGTGCCGGCACCGTGGCCGATACCGATGCGTATGACGCCTACGACCCGGCCACGGTCTTTGATGGCTTTCCCCGGAACAGCTTCGACGATCTGGGCACCGCCGGCAAGGATGACGATAACTCAGGCCAGCCACCGACCACGCCGGACCTGACCTGTGGCGCTCCCGCCACTCGTATTTCGGACATTCAGGGCGAGAGTGACACCAGCCCGGTTGCCGGCCAGCACGTTGTGGTCGAAGCCGTGGTTACGGCCGCCTTCAACACTGACGATGGCCTTGGCGGCGTGTTTGTGGAGGAAGAATCCTCAGACCGCGACGACAACCCTGCCACCTCCGAAGGCCTGTTTGTCTATGCGCCAACTCTGAACGCCGAGCCCGGCCAGCGCCTGCGGCTTGCCGGTGAAGTCACCGAATACAATGGCCTGACCGAATTGACCAATTTGAGCGGTACCGAAAGCTGCGGCACCGCGGAGCTACCACCGGCCGCTCAGATCTCCCTGCCCTGGGCCGATGCAACCGCTCCGGAAGCCTTTGAATCCATGCGGGTACAATTCGGCTCACCGCTTGTGGTGAACGACAATTACGATCTCGGCCGTTACGGCAGCCTGACTCTGGGCAGTGGCCGCCACTTTATCCCCACCAATGTGGCGGAGCCTGGAGCGGATGCTGCCGTGGTAGCTGAGCTGAATGCGCTGGACCGGATTATTCTGGACGACGCCAGTAACCGCCAGAACCCACCCGTCGTGCCCTATCCGACACCGCAACTGAGCGCCAGCCAGACTGTGCGCGCTGGCGATACCGTCCAGGACCTTGTCGGCATTCTCGACTACCGCTTCTCGGAATGGCGCCTGCAGCCCACCGCCAGCCCGTCCTTCAGCCAGGCCAATGCACGCACAACCGAGCCCAGGCTTGAAGATCGCGGCAACCTGGTGGTGGCCTCGTTCAACGTGCTGAACTTCTTCAATGGTGACGGCATGGGCGGCGGATTCCCGACAGCCAGGGGAGCAGACAATTCGGAAGAACTGGCCCGCCAGACCGTGAAGCTGGTCAGTGCCCTGACCACGCTTGATGCCGATGTCATCGGCCTGATGGAAATCGAAAACGACGGCTATGGCCAGAACAGTGCCATTGCCGAACTGGCCGGGGCCCTGGGTTCCGAATGGCAGTGGGTCGATCCTGACCTGGCGCAACTGGGTAATGACGACATTGCCGTTGGCCTGCTTTACCGCTCTGACCGTGTGGAGACCGTTGGCAATGCCGCCACCCTGAGCGCAGCCCCGTTTGACGACCTGAACCGCCAGCCCCTGGCCCAGACTTTCCGCCTTAAGGGTTCCGACGATGGCGTCACCATTGCCGTCAACCACTTCAAATCCAAAGGCTGCGGCAGCGCCGAGGGCAGCAACGCAGACCAGAACGATGGCCAGAGCTGCTGGAACCCGGTTCGCACACAGGCGGCCCAGGCGTTAGCCACCTGGCTGGCTGGTGATGCCACCGGCACTGGCGAACAGGATACGCTGATCATCGGTGACCTGAATGCCTATGCCCAGGAAGATCCGATTCAGGCGCTTGCCACCGCCGGTTTCACCGACCTGCTGACCACCCATGTTGGCGAACAGGCGTACTCTTATGTGTTCTATGGCCAGGCAGGGTACCTAGATCATGCCCTGGCCAACCCGACCCTCACCAGCAAAGTGGTTGATGCCACCGTCTGGCCGATCAACGCCGACGAGCCCAGGGCCCTGGACTACAACACCGAGTTCAAGACGCCGGAACAACAGGCCAGCTTCTATGCACCTGATGCCTACCGGGCCTCCGACCACGATCCCGTCATCGTTGCCCTCAAGCTGGACACCCGAACCCCGGCAGACCGGGCAGATCTGAATGGCGATGGCCGTGTCACTGGCCGGGACCTGCCCCGACTGGTTCTGGCCTTGATCTTCGGCAGAGCCACGCCCCCAGCCTATGACATCGATGGCAATGGTCGCGTTGACCACCAGGACCTGAGCACCCTGATTCGCGTGCTGACCGGCCACTAAACAAGCTCGTTCTGAGGCAGCGTCCGTCCTGTACGGGCGCCGCCTTCTTTTCGCAATCAAACCATCACAAGACTGAAACCTGCGCTTTCAACAATGGTGCGGATTCATCAACAGGAGACAGGAAAATGACACGACACGGACTCTGGCTGGCAATCTCACTGATTGCCCTGACCGGTTGCAACAGCGATAACGACGATACACCCGCAACAGAAACCGAAGGGCTTACCGTCAACATCCTGCACATCAATGACACTCACTCCCAGCTGGAAGCCGGCTCCCAATCGCTGACCATTGCCGGTCAGGAAACCGAGTTCAGCGCCGGCGGCTTCCCTCGCGTGATCGCCAAGATCAATGAACGCGCCGCCGAACTGGATAACGTGCTCAAGCTCCATGCCGGTGACGCCATTACCGGCACCCTGTACTTCACCTCCTTTGAGGGTGAAGCCGATGCCGAGTTGATGAACCTGGCCTGCTTCGATGCCTTTGCTCTGGGCAACCACGAGTTTGATCGGGGTGACGAGGGGCTGGTTCAGTTCCTCGACGACCTGGCGGCGGGCAGCTGCAACACGCCGGTGCTGGCGGCCAACGTTCAGCCACAGATCGGCACACCGCTGGCTCCGGTAGCCCAGGATGACTACCTCCAGCCCTACACCATCAAAGACATTGACGGCCAGCGGGTCGGTATTATCGGCATCGACATTGCCACCAAAACACAAAACAGTTCCAGCCCGCTAAGCACCACCGTTTTCCTGGATGAAGCCGAAACCGCCCAGAAAATGATTGATGAGCTGGAAGCGGCTGGTATCAACAAGATCATTCTGCTGACTCACTACCAGTATGACAACGACCTGGCACTGGCCGAGAAACTGTCCGGCGTCGATGTGATCATCGGCGGTGACTCCCACACCCTGCTGGGCGATTTTGATGCCTACGGCCTGAGTGCGTCTGGCCTCTATCCAACCCAGGTAACAAACGCCGATGGCGACCAGGTTTGTGTGGCCCAGGCCTGGCAGTACGCCCAGGTTGTTGGTGAACTGGCCGTGAGCTGGGACGCCAACGGTGTGATCGAATCCTGCTCCGGCACGCCCCATCTGCTGCTGGGTGACGAGATCGTCAGGGAAGATGAATCGGGCACCGAGTACACGCCCGAGGCCGGTGAGCTTGCCGCAATCCTGGCCGTCATCGAGGAGGACCCCCAGCTGAGCGTTGTGGAAGAGGACGCAACGGCCGCCGAGCGTCTGGATTATTACACAAGCCAGCTGGATACTTTCCGGAATGAAGTGGTTGGTACGGCCAGTGAAGACCTTTGCCTGGAGCGCATTCCCGGGCAAGGTCGTAGCGAACTTCCAAGCTGCGCCGAAACCACGAGTCAGAATGGCGGCGATATTGCCAACCTTGTCGCTCAGGCGTTCCTCTTTCTGAGCAAAAATGCCGATGTGTCTATCCAGAACGCCGGCGGCGTCCGTACCGATATTCCGGCCGGTGACATCACCATTGGCGATGCCTATACCCTGCTGCCGTTTGCCAACACTCTGGTGGACCTGACCATGACCGGAGAGGAGATCCGGCAGGTGCTGAACGAAGCCGTGGATTTTGCCCATGTTGAAGGCGGTTCCTCAGGCGCCTACCCCTATGCCGCGGGACTGCGCTGGGATGTCGACATGACGCGCGAGCAAAGTGACCGGCTCTTCAACATTGAGGTAAAACCCCGCAATGAAACAAGCTGGAGAAACCTCTCCGACAGCGATACCTTGAATGTGGTCACCAACAGCTTCACCGGTGGCGGCCAGGACGGCTACATCACCTTTGGCACTGTCACCGACGACGGCCGTTCCGTCGACACCTTCCTGGACTATGCCCAGTCCTTTGTCGACTACGTCAAAGAGAAAGGCACTCTCAGCAAGCCCGCCCTGGACGAGTACTCCACTCAATCCTATCTGGGGCCTGTCCAGTAATGCCTGCAGGAGAGTCCGGCCCGTCCGGATTCTCCTGCCTCCAGTCATCCCGCCCTTGAAGAAACCGGCCCGAAGCGCCATGTTGTGACTTCGCACACCGCACTTTCTTCAGAATCCGGGAGCCCCATGTCCATTAAACCCGATTTTTCCCTGCTCGAACTGGCCTCCGTCCGCGAAGGCGATTCCGTCTCCACCACCCTGGCCAACAGCGTGGCCTATGCCCAGCATGCCGAGAAGCTTGGTTTCAAGCGTTTCTGGCTGGCCGAGCATCACAACATGGAAGGTATCACCAGTTCTGCCACCTCGGTACTGGTGGGCCACATTGCCGGCAAGACCGAGAGCATCCGCGTCGGTTCCGGTGGCGTGATGCTGCCCAACCACCCGCCCCTGGTGATTGCCGAACAGTTCGGCACCCTGGAATGCCTGTACCCGGGCCGCATTGACCTGGGCCTTGGCCGGGCGCCGGGCACCGACCAGATTACCGCCCGGGCACTGCGCCGGGAGGGTCTGGGCGCGGAGCAGTTCCCTGAAGACGTCGCTCGCCTGCAAACCCTGCTCGGGCCGCTGCAGCCGGGCCAGCCGGTCAAAGCCATTCCCGGCGCCGGCACCAACGTGCCGATCTGGCTGCTGGGCTCCAGCCTGTACAGTGCCCAGCTGGCCGCCATGCGCGGGCTGCCCTATGCCTTTGCCGGCCACTTCGCACCGCGCCTGTATCGCGAAGCGCTCAGGGTGTACCGGGATAATTTCCAGCCTTCCGAGCAGCTGCAGCAGCCCTACGCCATGCTGGCCGTTCCGGCCGTACCGGCGGACTCCATGGAAGAAGCCAAATTCCTGAGCACCACCAGCTACCAGCGGATTCTGTCGCTGTTCCGTGGCCAGCCGCTGTGGATGAAGCCGCCGGTGGAGTCCATGGATGGCCTGTGGAACGCCGCTGAAGAAGCCGGGGTTAAGGATTTTCTGGGCTTGCAGGTCATCGGTAACGCCGATGACCTGAAACAACAGCTTGACGAACTGCTGTCGGATATCCAGGTGGAGGAGCTGATGTTCACCGTTGATATCTACGAGCCGGCCCAGCGCCGCCACGCCCTCGACATCCTGGCCCAAACCCGAACCTGAACCGACTGACCGAATGCAGGGAGCCTGACATGCCCGAACAACCGTTTTTCGTGTTTCTGTCCCATGGCCTGGAAAGCGGCCCGGGCAGCACCAAGATCCAGGCCCTGAAAGCGGTGGCTGAAGAGTTTGATGGCGTGCGGGCCGAGGCCATCGATCACCGCAGCAGCAAAGACCCGGCAGTCCGGCTAAAGCAGATGCGAGCCGCCATTGAAAGTGCCGGCGCCGTGCCAGAGCGGACCATCCTGGCCGGCTCCAGCATGGGTGGCTGGGTGTGCGCACAAACCAGCGCCACCACCCCGGTACTGGGCTGTTTTCTGCTGGCGCCGGCACTGGCATTGCCGAAATATCCGCAATCAAGCCCGGTGATTGGCGCCCGTTATACCCGCATCATTCATGGCTGGGATGATGATGTCGTACCTGTGATGCCGGTTCTGGAGTTGGCCCGTGAGCAGCGCCTCGAAACCCTGGTAATGCCAGACGGGCACCGGCTGGAGAACAGTGTCGACAGGGTGGCCCGGGAGTTCCACCGATTCCTCGAAACCTGTCTCAAAAATCCGAATAAAGTCTGAATTCATAGACTTGCGATACCGCGAAACCTGCCGCCAGTGTTTCCTGATTTCGGTCATTTCCTTGCGAAAACCGCTTTGTTTTGCCAGTCTAAAAAAAGGTAACAAGGAATTAACTGAAAAAAAGAGCGGAGACAACGCGATGAACAGCACAAGCAAATTCAGGAAACTGGCGGGTATTTCAGCACTGGCGTTTGCCGGTCTGACCGCAGCCAATGCGGTAAATGCAGCCAACTGGCGCTACGCCCACGAAGAATACGAGGGCGATGTTCAAGACGTTTACGCCTACAAATTCAAGGAATACATCGAAGAGAACTCCGACCACACCCTGCAGGTGTTCCGTTTCGGTGAGCTGGGCGAGTCTGACGACATCATGGAACAGACCCAGGCTGGCATCCTCAACTTCGTGAACCAGTCCCCCGGTTTTACCGGCTCACTGATTCCCGAAGCCCAGATTTTCTTCATTCCGTACCTGATGCCCACCGACATGGACACGGTGATTGAGTTTTTCCGTGAGTCCGAGGCCATCAACGAAGACTTCCCCCAGCTGTACTCCGAGCAGGGCCTGGAACTGCTGAAGATGTACCCGGAAGGTGAATTCGTGGTGACTGTAGACGAGCCGGTCACCTCCCCCGAGGAATTCAAGAACAAGAAGATCCGGGTTATGACCAACCCGCTTCTGTCTGAAACCTATTCCGCCTTCGGCGCGACGCCCACCCCGCTGCCCTGGGGTGAAGTGTACGGTGCCCTGCAGACCAATATGATCCAGGGCCAGGAAAACCCGATCTTCTGGATCGAGTCCGGCGGACTGTACGAAGTATCTCCGAACCTGGTCTTCACCGGCCACGGCTGGTTCACCACCGCCATGATGGCGAACCAGGATTTCTACAACGGCCTGTCTGACGAAGACAAGAAGCTGGTGCAGGATGCCGCAGACTTCGCGTTTGAGGAAATCATCGTACACATCGACGGCCTGGCCGACGAAGCCCTTGAGAAGATCAAGGCTGCCAGCGACGAGGTTACCGTTACCCGTCTGAACGAAGAACAGATCGAAGCCTTCCGTGCCCGGGCACCGCAGGTGGAAGACAAGTTCATCGAGATGACCGGTGAGAGTGGTCAGGAACTGCTGAACCAGTTCAAGGCCGACCTCAAGGCAGTCCAGGAAGACTAACCGGCAGGATTCAGGGGGTGGCCACGGCCACCCCTTGTTGTCCGGCCCTGGTTCAACCCCGCCCCGCCGGGGACTTTGCCGGCCGGGAGCGACCTGTTTCGGAGTACCCCATCCATGTCTGAGCGTCCTCAGGAGGCTGTGGAAGACGATACCGGTGCCTATGCATCCGGTTTGCCCGGGTTTCTGGGCACTATTGATGAATGGATTGCCAGGATTGAAGCCGTCATGCTGGCCGGCGGCGTTATCCTCATGGCGGTCAACACCTGCGTTAACGTGATTGCCCGGTTTGTGTTCGGAGAAGGCCTGTTTTTCTCCGGCGAGATCAACCGGATCCTGATTATCCTGATTACCTTTGCCGGCATCGGCTACGCTGCCCGCCACGGCCGCCACATCCGGATGTCTGCCGTTTACGATGCCTTTCCCGCCAAGGGCCGCAAGGTTCTGATGATTTTTATTGCCCTGTTCACCTCCGTGGTGATGTTCTTCCTGTGCTATCACTCCTACGGCTACATCGAAACCCTGTACGGCCGTGGTCGCATCCTGCCGGCGCTGGGCCTGCCCATCTGGTGGATCTACGTCTGGGCACCGGTCGGTTTTGCCATCACCGGCATCCAGTATTTCCTGACCGCCATCAAAAACCTCACCAGCAAAGACGTTTATCTGTCGACGGGTGTGGTGGATGGTTACGCCGATACAGAAACCGAAGTCTGAAGCGCATGAACCCGAACCACTAAGGATATTCACACCATGGCAACTATGATGATGATTATCATGATCGGGCTGCTGCTTCTGGGCTTCCCGATGATGATCCCGCTGATCACCGCTGCGGTGTTCGGCTTTGTAATGATGTTTGACGGCTTCGGCCAGATGGGCACATTCGTCCAGCAGATGATGGGTGGCATCCGGCCGGCGTCGTTGATTGCGGTGCCCATGTTTATCCTGGCCGCCGATATCATGACCCGGGGCCAGTCGGCCGACCGGCTGATCAACATGGTCATGTCGTTCATCGGCCACGTAAAAGGTGGCCTGGCGATCAGTACTGCCACCTCCTGCACCCTGTTCGGTGCAGTTTCCGGCTCAACCCAGGCAACGGTCGTGGCGGTAGGCTCGCCCCTGCGCCCCAAGATGCTGAAAGCCGGTTATTCCGATCCCTTCACCCTGGCGCTGATCATCAACGCCAGTGATATCGCCTTCCTGATCCCGCCCAGTATCGGCATGATCATCTACGGGGTTATCTCCGAGACTTCCATTGCCGAGCTGTTTATTGCCGGCATAGGCCCGGGCCTGCTGATCCTGTTCATGTTCTCGCTGTACTGCCTGTTCTACGCCTACAAGAACAACGTGCCCACCGAGCCCAAAGCCTCCTGGAAAGAACGAGCCCTGTCGGTCCGCGACGCGTTATGGCCGCTGATGTTCCCGGTGATCATCGTCGGCGGTATTTATGGCGGTATCTTCAGCCCGACAGAGGCGGCTGCTGTGTGCGTGCTCTACGCCTTCCTGCTGGAGTTTGTGATTTTCCGGTCGCTCAAGCTCACCGATGTCTACCGGATTGCCAAGTCCACCGGCCTGATCACCGCCGTGGTGTTTATCCTGGTGGCCGTGGGTAACGGCTTCTCCTGGATTATCTCCTTCGCCCAGATTCCGCAAAGCATTCTTGAAGCAGTAGGTGTGAATGATGCCGGCCCGGTCGGTGTGTTGATTGCCATCTGTGTGGCCTTCTTCATTGCCTGCATGTTTGTAGACCCGATTGTGGTGATCCTGGTACTCACGCCAATCTTCGCCCCGGCTATCCAGGCCACCGGGCTGGACCCGGTGCTGGTGGGGGTACTGATTACCCTGCAGGTGGCCATCGGCTCTGCCACACCACCGTTTGGTTGCGATATTTTCACCGCCATTGCGATTTTCAAGCGGCCCTACCTGGAAGTGATCAAAGGCACGCCGCCTTTCATTTTCATGCTGGTGGCTGCTGCCGGCCTGATCATTGCCTTCCCGGATATTGCGCTGTTCCTGCGGGACCTGGCTTACCGAGACTGAACCGGGCAACCGGCCACTGACAGGAGACTGGTATGTTCAAACGAATTCTGGCTGCCGTAGACGGTTCCAAAACCTCATTGAAGGCCCTGGACAAGGCCATCGAGCTGCAGCGACTGATACCGGATGCGGAAATTTTCATCATCTGTGTTTACAAACACCACAGCCTGTTCGAGGCCTCGCTCTCGATTGGCCGTCCGGATGACATGGACATCCCGGACAAGGTGCTGTCGGACTACGCCAAGGAGGTGGTGAACCATGCCAAGGAGTTTGCCAAAGAGCATGGGGCTACCAAGGTGCGCGGTTTCGTGAAAGCGGGCAGGCCGTCCAAGGTGATTGTGAAGTTTGCCCAGGAAAAGGAAGCAGACCTGATCGTGGTTGGCACCAAGGGCACCAACAGCGACAAAGACGGCATGTTCCTCGGCAGTGTGTCCCACCGGGTGGCCTCCCAGGCCAAGTGCCCGGTACTGGTGGTCTGAGGCCACCACTCAGGCCGGGCTGCACATCCCCAGCAGCCCGGCAATCACGGATTTCCGCAGTCTGCCTGTAATTTCACCGTGCTAGACTTCCCCGCGACTTCGTTAACTTTCATCCACAAATCACAAGGCGTCACTCCATGACTGCAATTGTCGATTTTCTTAATTCGATTCTCTGGGGCTACGTCCTCGTATACGGCCTGCTGGCCGTGGGTGTTTTCTTTACCATTCGCCTTGGCTTTCTGCAGTTCATCAACTTTGGCGAAATGGTCCGTGCCATCCGCGGTTCCCGCGAGAGCGATGTACACGGTATTTCGCCGTTCCAGGCCCTGTGTACCAGCCTCGCGTCGCGGGTGGGTACCGGTAACCTGGCCGGCGTGGCGGTCGCCCTTTACCTGGGTGGCGCCGGTGCCATTTTCTGGATGTGGATGGTGGCGCTGGTAGGCATGGCCACCGGCTATGCCGAAAGCACCCTGGCGCAGCTGTACAAGGTGCGTGACGGCAAAGGCCAGTACCGGGGCGGCCCGGCGGTCTACATTGCCAAGGGCCTGAAAGCGCCCTGGGCCGCCGCCATCTTTGCGGTGTGCCTGATCATTTCCTTCGGCCTGGTATTCAACGCAGTACAGGCCAACTCCATTGCAGATGCCATGGAAGGTGCCTTCGGTACACCGAAACTGGGCGTGGGTATTGCGATCGCGTTCTTTGCCGGCATCGTGATTTTCGGCGGCCTGCGCAAGATTGTACGCTTCGCGGAATTTGTGGTGCCGTTCATGGCCGGTGCCTACGTGCTGTTGGCGCTGATTGTGATGGCCATGAACATCACCGAAGTGCCGGGCATCCTGGCGATGATCGTCAAGAGCGCATTCGGCCTTGAAGAAGCCGCCGGTGGCGCGGCCGGTTCCATCACCGCGGCCATGCTCAACGGCATCAAGCGCGGCTTGTTCTCCAACGAGGCAGGCATGGGTTCTGCCCCGAATATCGCCGCCACGGCCACACCTGCTCCGCACCACCCGTCTTCACAGGGGCTGGTACAGGCCTTCGGCGTGTTTATCGACACCATTATCGTGTGTACCGCCACTGCCGTAATGATCCTGCTGGCCGGCGTTCTGGAGCCAGGTTCCGGCGTAACCGGCACCCAGCTTACCCAGCAGGCCATGGAAGTTCATCTGGGGGATTTCGGCGGTTACTTCATTGCCATCGCCATCCTGTTCTTTGCCTTTACCTCCATTGTGGCCAACTACACCTATGCCGAGAACGCGCTGGTGTACCTGAAGGGCGGCAATACACTGGGCCTGACTATTCTGCGCCTGGCGGCACTGGGCATGGTGGTCTGGGGTGGTTACGAGGCTGTGGTAACCGTGTTCAACGCGGCCGATGCCTCTATGGGACTGATGGCGACCATCAACCTGATTGCCATCGTGCTGCTGTCCGGTACCGTGGTGAAACTGACCAAGGACTACCTGGCCCAGCGCAAGCAAGGCCTGGTGCCCCACTTCAAGTCACAGGATTACCCGGAGCTGCACGAGAAAATCGACAGCAATATCTGGCACTGACCTTCATGCTTCGGCCGCAGCCACCCGGTTGCGGCCGGCATGTTTAGCCCGGTACAGGGCCCGTTCGGTAGCCTCGGCAGACGTAGCTCCCGGCAGCAGCACAGCAAACTCCTCACCGCCATACCGGCACACGGTATCGCTACCCCGGAAATGCCGTGCCAGCACCCGGCTGAGCATTTTCAGGGCTTCGTCTCCGGCTTCGTGGCCGTAGGTATCGTTAAAGCGTTTGAAATGGTCAATATCCAGCATCAGCAAACTCAGGCTTCGCCCGCTGCGCCGGGAAACTTCCTGTTCATGGCGGAACAGTTCATCAAAATGCCGGCGATTTTTAAGGCCCGTCAGTCCGTCCTCGTAGGAGAAACGCTGCAATTCTTCCCTGAGCGCCAGGCCGGACAGGGTAATCCCGAGTTTCTCCACCGACTGGTAAACCCAGGCCACAACCCGCACCGTGCCATAACCCTTGAGGCTTTCAGGCAATCTGGGATGGGCCAGTAACAGCACGCCCTCCGGGCTGCCGCCGGTCAGCCCGGGTTCTACCCTGAGCAAAAAGCATAACGGGTCGGGTAACGCCTGGCTGCGCAATGGCAGCGTGGTCTCCTTCAATGAAGGCAGCCCCCTGTCGAGACGTGCCGGAAAGGCGGTTTCGGCCGCCGGCCCCCGTAGTGCTTCACGCACATAGCCGCCATCCGGCCTGCGGCGGTAGAAACTGCCGGCCATCGGCATGTAAAGCCCTGGCAGGGCCCGGACCAGCAGCCCAAAGGCTTGCTCCAGTGCCTCGCAGTCCTGGATTCCGGAGATCAGATCCGCCAGTTTCTGGCTTTTCCGGCTCTCCAGGGCCAGCCTTCAAACCGGCCCCGGCCCTGTTCATCAAAGGTGCCATACTGGTAGAGCAGCTCGCCCTGAAACCAGGCCTGCACAATGATATCCACGCTGTATATGTAGAGCATGGGGGAAAACCACTCGCCTTCCGGCAGGGTTACCCGGAACCACGCGTGCTCGCGGCCGGCCCGGTCGGGAGGATTGGAGGGAAAACCAATGTCGTGCCACTGCCCCGGTTCGTCTTGCACAATCCATTGCGGAGTGCCATCGGGCATCAGGGGTGAATCCCCCCAGCGGTATTGCCAGCCTTCATCCACCGGCTGCATGGCAGCCTGACCGATTAACGGCAGACACAGCAGCACAAAGCTGACCAGGAAAGCTAGAAGCGAGAATCGATTGGCCGCACGCAAGATTAAACCTGCTTATATGAATTGTTCAGGCAGTATAGACCGTAACCAACCGCGACAGAACCCGCTTAGCCTGAGCCTTTTTGTCGCAGGGTAAACAGGGCCAGCAGGGCCGACACCACCATCAGGAACAGCGCCACCGCATTGAGAACCGGTGTCGAACCTTCCCGCAGGCGATTGAACAGCGCCACGGTGAGCGGCGTATCGCTGCCCGTGAGCATCACGGTAGTGTTGAAGTTTTCGAAGGACATCAGGAACGCCATGGCGGCCGCGCCCAGAATGGACGGCAGCAACCAGGGCAAGGTAACGGTAAACCAGGCCACCAGCGGCGTTGCCCCCAGGTTCAGGGCGGCTTCCTCCAGTTGCCGGTCAAACTTGCGCAACCGGGCGCCGATCACCAGGGTAGCCAGTGTGGTGATAAAGGTCACCTGGCCCATCACCACCAGGGGCATACCGGGCCGGAACACATCCAGTTCGATACCCCACAGCCGCGACACTTCATTGGCGGTGCCGCTGTAGAACACCAGGATGGACACGCCCAGAATGACCCCGGGAATCACTAGCGGCAACAGCATTAACAGATACAGGAATTCCTTACCCCGGAACTGCAAGCGCTCGAACAGCACAGCATTCACGCAACCCAGCGCCACACTGGCCAGGGTGACCCAGAAGGCGATCTTGGTGCTGACCCAGAGAGCGCCGAGCAAACTGTCATCGTGAAACAGCCCGGTACGCCCCTCACTGCCATCGGCCAGGTACCAGTCCAGGGTAAAGCCCTGCCAGGGTAATGATGGAAAGGGTGAGTCGTTGAAGGCAAATACGGCCGTTACCAGCAGCGGCAGGGCCAGGTATACAAAGAACGCCACCAGGTAGCCCAGGTAGAGGGCGTCAAACAACCGGGACCGGGGCACGGAACGGATCATGGCATCACCCCATCACCTTGCGCAGCGACTGGCCGGTCAGTTTCAGGCCAAGCCACACCATCAGTGATGACAACACCAGCAGCAAGACCCCCAGTGCGGCACCCTGCTCCCAGTTAAAACGGGTAATAAACTGGGTGAAGATCTGCTCGGTAAACCAGGCGCTATCCTTGCCACCCATCAGTATCGGTGTCAGATAACTGCCGAGGGTGAGCATGAACACCACAATACAGCCGGAAACAATGCCCGGCATGGCCCAGGGAATGACCACTTCCCGCAGCACAGTGGCGTGGCCACCGCCGAGGTCGTAGCCGGCCTCCACCAGGTTCTCGTCCATGCCATCCAGTGTGGTGACCAGCGGCACCACCATAAACAGCAGGCCGTTGTAGACCAGGCCGATAATCACCGCCACATCGTTGTAGAGCATCTCCACCGGGCCGTCGACCCAGCCCAGCGCCTGCAGCCAGGAGCTGAACAGGCCGCTTTCCCGCAGCAGGATCATCCAGCCGTAAGTACGTACTAACTCACTGGCCCAGAACGGGATCAGGCAAGCCAGGAACAGGATGCCCTTGCTCCGGCCCCGGGCCAGGCGGGCAATGTACCAGGCAATGGGGAAGGCAATCAGCAGGGTCAGGAAGGTGGTGAACAGCGACATCACCCCGGTACGCACGAAGGTTCGCCAGTAATAGGACTCGCTGAAGAAATTCTGATACTGCTCCAGCCCCCAGGCCAGGGTATCCCAGCTTTCCCGCACCTGGAACGACACCCGCAACATCTGCAGGTGCGGCACCAGTACCAGCAGTACAATCCAGAGCAGAAACGGCGTTAACAGCAACCAGAGAGACAAACGGCCGGCGGAGGTATTCACGACTGGCCCGCTCCGTATACCCGCGCCAGTTTCGGGTCCCAGGCCAGGCGGATCGGCTCGCCGGTGGTCAGCCGCGGTGCGGTGCCATCCTGCGGCAGGCGGGCAAACACCGGCTGGCCGCCGTTTTCTGCCTCAACCCGGCTGTTGGCACCGTCAAACAGGGTGGTCAGTACCTTCGCCTGCATGGCACAGAAGCCGTCTTTCAGGTCCTCACCGGTGAACATCAGGGATTCCGGGCGCACATAAAGCTCGGCCCGGTCACCGTTAGACAGCCCGTTGGCGGCAAGCCGGCCCCGAACCACGTCGCCGTTATCCAGCCGGATATCGGCCATGTTGTCCGCCAGGGTGACGACCTCTCCGGAGAGCCGGTTGTTATCCCCCACAAACCCCGCCACGAAGGGTGTGGCGGGTTCCCGGTACAGCTCCTCTGGCGGCGCCACCTGTTCAAAGCGGCCGCTTTTCATTACCGCCACCTGGTCCGACATCACCATGGCCTCGGACTGGTCGTGGGTGATGTACACAAAGGTGGTGCCGAACTGCTTCTGCAGGTGTTTCAGCTCCACCTTCATCTGTTCCCGCAACTTCAGGTCCAGCGCACCAAGCGGCTCATCCAGCAACAGCAGGGTGGGCTCCAGCACCAGGCAACGGGCCAGGGCCACCCGCTGCCGCTGGCCGCCGGAGAGTTCCTGCGGATTACGGTGCTCCAGCCCGGGCAGGCCCACCTGCTCCAGCACCCAGGCAATGCGCTTGCGGCGCTCGGCCACGGGCACCTTTCGGCGTTTCAGGCCATAGCCGATGTTATCGCCGACGGTCATGGTGGGGAACAGCGCCAGGTGCTGGAACACCATGTTCACCGGGCGCTTGTTAGGCGGCACGTCATTCATGCGCTGGCCGCGGATGAAGATATCGCCCTCATCCGGCTTGTCGAAGCCCGCCAGCAACCGCAGCAGGGTGGTCTTGCCGCAGCCGGAAGGCCCCAGAATGGAGAAGAAGGTGCCGGCCGGCACATCCAGCGAGATGTGATCCACCGCTGCGGTTTTGCCAAAGCGGCGGATCAGCCCGTTACAGGACAGGTCAGACTCGGTTGCCATAAGGATCAGTTGGCTGCCTGGACGCGATCCAGCACCTGCCCTTCCATGGCTTCCAGCCCCGGCGGTACCGGCGGATACCACTTGATATTGTCGATGGCTTCGTCGTTGAAGCTCAGCCGGTAGGCATCCCGCAGCTCGGCCTTCACAAACTCGTCGGCGCCTTTGGAGGCGGTGAAGTTTCCGGACGCATTGGTAATTTTCGCCGCAATCTCCGGCTGCATCACGAAGTTGATCCACTTGTAGGCGGCCTCTTCGTTCTCGCTGCGGCGGGGAATGGCAAAGGTGTCAATCCAGCCCAGGGCACCGGATTCCGGGGCCACAAAGCGGATCTCGGGGTTTTCTGCGTTCAGCTTCCAGCCACCGGCATCCCAGGCCATGGCGGCGGTCACTTCACCGGTACGCAGCAACGACAGCAACTGGTCGCCGCCGGTCCAGTAGGTTTTCACGTTAGCCTTACAGTCGATCAGCTTGTCTTCCACTTTCGCCATGATGGACTGGTACTCGTCGCGATCGTTATAGGCAGCAAACGGGTCCATGCCCATGGCGAAGGCAAAGCCCATGAGCGTCGGGCGCTTGAGTCGGTAACTGACCTTGCCGGCCACGGCCGGGTCACACAGGTCGGTGTAGTCAGTAACGGTGTCTGCCACCGAGCTGTGTACGATCAATCCACTGGTACCCCAGACAGACGGCACCCCGAAGGACTGGCCGTTCAGGGCTGTCGATTCCCGGGTGGCTTTGACCATCGACGGCTGCAGCTGATCGGTATTAACCCGGCTGTAGTCGATAGGCTTGTAGATGTTGAACTGGCGCTGCACGCCCACGATGCGGTCCTGGCTCGGCTGGGCCAGGTCGAAGCCGGCACCGCCGGTGGCCCGCAGCTTGGAGATCATGTCTTCGTTGTTGGACAGGGTAATTTGCACATCAATGCCGGTCTCTTCTTCGAACTGGGCCACCACCTCATCCGGGGCGTAGCCACCCCAGGTGATCAGTCGAAGTTCTTCAGCCAGAAGGTTACCGGAGGCGGTCGTGGCGGCCAGCAGGGTGGCCAGTGCTGATATCCGTGTCTTGCGCAGTGCCATGGTCGTTCATTCCCCTGAAACAGTGTTATGCGGTTTCGCTAACGTTTTGTTATCAGGAAGTTATAGACCATGTATTTCAGTTTTGTGAAACCCGGATACAAAAACGGAGGCCAGGGCCTCCGTTTTCCGGGTTCGGAATGCCTTACCGGTTACTGACCGGACTTCAGCATTTCCCAGTACTTGGCGTACACCTGAAGCGCCTCGTCACCAATGTCGGTCTGGAACTCGGCATTGATCATGTCAGTGGCGTTCGGGTAGCTGGCGCGGTCATTCGCCACAGAGTCATCCAGCAGTTCCCGGGCATCCAGGTTCGGGGTGGCGTAGCCGATCTCTTCACTGATCAGGGCAGAGATTTCCGGCTTCAGCACAAAGCTGATGAACTTGTGGGCCGCTTCCGGGTTCTTGGCGTTCTTCGGAATCACGAAGCTGTCCAGCCAGGCGATGATGCCTTCTTCCGGATACACGTATTCCAGGGACTCCAGGGTGTCACGACCCATCACGGCTTCACCGTTCCAGATCATGCCCACGTCGGTTTCACCTTCCAGGTACGGCATGCGCGGGGCATCCGAGTTGAAGGCCCGTACAGACGGCATCAGCTCGGTCAGCTTCTCGTAGGCTTCCTCGATTTCCTTGGGATCCGTGCTGTTACCGGAGTAACCCAGAACCCGCAGGCCTACGTGGAAGACTTCACGCATGTCGTTAGTCAGCATCACCCGGCCTTCAAAGCGCTCATCCCACAGGTCTGCCCAGGCGGTCACTTCGCCGTCCACATCAGCCGTGTCCACGCCAAGGCCGGTGGTGCCCCACAGGAACGGCACGCTGTACTGGTTGTCCGGATCGACATCCAGGTTCACCAGTTCCGGGTCCAGGTTGTCGAAGCCTTCGATCTTGCTGTGGTCGACAGGCATCAGCAGGCCTTCCTGGCGCATCTTGCTCACGTAGTAGGTAGACGGCACGGCCAGGTCATAGGCGGCGCTCTCGTCCAGCAACTTCAGCCGGGCGTACATGGCTTCGTTGCTGTCGTAGGTGGTGTACACCACCTGGATACCGGTTTCCTCGGTGAAGCGGTCCAGAACTTCCTGGGGCATGTACTCAGACCAGTTGTACAGGTTCAGTACCTGCGGCTCCTCGGAACCACTGCAGCCCGCCAGGCCCAGTGCCAGCGCGCCGGCCAGTGCCAGTTTCTTCATCGTTTGCTCCTTAACAGTATCCATTGAGACAAGATCAACATGACCAGTGAAAACACCAGCAACAGTGTGCCCAGGGCATTTACCTCGGGTTTCAGGCCTACCCGCACCATGGAATAGATGCGCAAAGGCAGAATTTCATAACTCGGGCCACTAACGAAGGTGCTGACCACCACATCATCCAGTGACAGTGTAAACCCCAGCAGCCAGCCTGCCAGTAATGCCGGCATGATCACCGGGATCAGTACGGTGCGGGTCATGGTGAAATCGGAGGCACCCAGGTCCCGCGCTGCTTCCGGCAGGCGCTCGTCAAAGCCGCTCAGGCGCGCCATCACGGTAATCACCACAAACGGCAGGCAGAAGGTTACGTGGGCCAGCAGCAGGGACACGTAACCCAGCTGCAGCCCCACCAGCAGGAACAGGGCCAGCAGGGAGATGGCCAGCACAATCTCCGGCGACATCATCACGATAAACAACATGCCGTTAAGCACCTTCTTGCCCCGGAACCGGTAACGGTGCAGGGCCAGGGCGGTGAGCGCACCAATCAGGGTAGACACGGTAGCCGCAGACAGCGCCAGCCACAGGGAATTCCACATGGCCTGCACCATGGCCCGGTTGTTGAACAGGGCTTCATACCAGCGCAGGCTCAAGCCGCCCCATTCGTAACCGGTGCGGGATTCGTTGAAGGAGAACACCACCAGCACCACAATGGGCACGTACAGCAGCAGGTACACCAGGGTCAGGTAGGTGCGGGGCAACCAGCGGTTCATACGCCGTCCTCCCCGATCCGCCGTTTACTCAGCCGGTGGGCGAACATCAGGAACGCCATCGCCAGGGTCAGCACAATGCTGGCGGCCGCACCGAAGGGCCAGTTGCGGGCGTCCAGGAACTGGTTCTTGATCACGTTACCTACCAATAGGTTGCGGGAGCCCCCCAGGATGTCCGGCACAAAGAACAGCCCCATGGCCGGCAACAATACCAGCATCACACCCGCCAGCACGCCGGGCAGGGTCAGTGGCACAATCACATGGATGAAGGTGGACAACCGGCCGGCCCCCAGATCGTGGGAGGCCCGCAAATAGTCTTCCCGCAGGTCATCAAACACCGCGTACAGCGGCAGGATCATGAACGGCAGCAGCAGGTACACCAGCCCGACAATTACCGCACCCTCGGTGTAGAGCATCTTCAGGGGCTCTTCAATCAGGCCCAGGGACATCAGGGCGTTGTTGAGCAAGCCGTTGGTGGCCAGCAGCAATTTCAGGGCGTAGGTACGCACCAGCGAATTGGTCCAGAAGGGCACAATCAGCAGGAAGATCAGCAACACCTGGCGCTGTTTGGGCACCTTCGACAACGCCCAGGCAAAGGGATAACCAATCAACAGGCAGATCAGCGTGGTCATGGCGGCCATGTACAGGGAATGCAGGAACACGTCCAGGTACAGGGGATTCAGCAACTGCCGGTAGGCATCCAGGTTCAGGGGCAGCGATATGAACGAGCCCGGGTCCCGGGTCATCACACTGGCACCCACCACCAGCAGGTTGGGGGTGAACACCAGGAACAGCAACCAGCCCCACACCAGCACCAGCACCGCCGCACGGAACGGCTGCTGCCTGACGCTACCCATCAATCGGCTCTTCTTCAGTAATATCGGTGTGTTCTTCCGGCAACAGCCATTCCCAGCCGTCTACCCAGCTGACCTTCACCGGCTCGCCCAGCCGGTAATCAAAGGTGGGGTCGTCTTCATCGAAGAATTCCGATGCCAGCACTTCGGTGCCATCGCTCAGGTGGATGACCGAATCCAGGGTGCTGCCCTTGTAGTTACGCTCCACCACCTTGCCGGCCACGCCGTCTTCATCCTCCGGCGCCAGCACCCGGATATCTTCGGGGCGCAGCAGCACGTGCAGGCCCTGCCCTTCTGTAACCGGGAAGTCGGGTTTGCGGAAGGTGCGCTTCAGGCCGAACACGTCCACGGTGATGGTGTCATCGCCGTTGGCGGCATCCACCCGGCCCGGGAAGAAGTTGGTTTCGCCCACAAATCGGGCGGTAAACAGGTTGGCAGGGCGTTCATAGACCTCGCGCGGGGTGCCCAGTTGCTGGATATGGCCGTCTTTGAGCACCACCACCCGGTCAGACATCGACAGCGCTTCTTCCTGGTCGTGGGTGACGAACACAAAGGTAATGCCCAGCTCCCGCTGCAGCCGCTTGAGCTCCACCTGCATGGTGCGACGCAGCTTGAAGTCCAGGGCAGACAGGGGTTCGTCCAGCAGCAACATTTTCGGCCGCTTTACCACCGCCCGGGCAATCGCAACCCGCTGCTGCTGGCCGCCCGAAAGCTGATGCGGTTTACGCCGGGCAAAGTCTTCCAGCTGCACCATGGCCAGGGCTTCTTCTACCCGCTGCTGGATTTCCTCTTTTGGCCGCTTCTCCATTTTCAGGCCATAGGCCACGTTGTCGAACACCGACATATGGGGGAACAGCGCGTAGTTCTGGAACACCGTATTCAGCGGACGGTGCTCCGGCGGCGTATGGGTCAGATCCTGCCCGCCAAGGGTGATGGACCCTTCATCCGGGTGCTCGAAACCCGCCATCATCCGCAGCAGGGTGGTTTTTCCGCAACCGGACGGCCCTAACAAGGTAATGAACTCGCCATCGAAGATCTCGAGATCCAGCGAATCCAGTACTTTCTTGCCGTCAAATTGCTTGGTGAGATTGCTCAGAGATAGCAGTGTCTGTTTCATCGGCCCTGCCCAAAGTTTGAGCGGCGTATTTTTCCAGAAACAGCCCCGAACAGAAAGAGGCGCGAGGGTTTCGGATTACCCTCACGCCTTTTTTGTTCCAGCCTGCTGAAACGGATACTTACTGATCAGCCACGCTGTTCAGGTAAGCCTTGTCGGAAATGTTAGTCCACTTGCGCACGCCCGCCAGGTATTCACGGATAGACGTGATGATTTCCCGGGCCAGCGGATCCTTCTCGGCTTCCTCTTCGAGCAACCGGTGAGTGGTCTCGCGCAGGGCTTCAATCACTTCCGGCGGGAACACCTTGTGGGTTACCTCCGGATAGTCTTTCTGCATGCGGTTCCAGGCATCGGCGCTGTCGTTGGTGCTCTTGGCATACATGTCATAGGCAGCGGTACGCATGGCTACCCGCAGGATTTCCTGCAGGTCTTCCGGCAGTTTGTTCCAGGTTTTCTGGTTAACCAGGAACTGCACTTCCGCGCCCGGCTCCTGCCAGCCTGAGTAGTAGTACTTGGCAATCTGGTGGAAGCCCATGGGGAAGTCCAGGGCCGGTGCTACCCATTCCAGCGCATCAATGGTGCCACGATCCAGTGCCGTGTAGAGCTCACCCGGCGGCAGGTTGGTCACCGACACACCCAGCTCTTCCATCACCTCGCCGGCAAAGCCCGGGGTACGCATTTTCAGGCCCTTGAGGTCTTCCAGGGAATTGATTTCCTTGTTGAACCAGCCACCCATCTGGTTACCGGTGTTGCCGCCCGGGAACGACAGCAGGCCGAAGGGCTCATACACTTTCTGCATCAGCTCCATGCCGCCACCGTAGTAGAACCAGGCATACTGCTCGGGAGCCAGCATACCGAACGGCACGGTGGTGAAGTACATGGCGTTGGGGATGGAGCCCTTGTAGTAATAAGAGGCGGTGTGGCCCATGTCGTACTGGCCGTTACGCACCATGTCGAAAATGCCGAAAGGCGCCTTGTGCTTGTTGGCAGAATCAATGCGAACATCAATCCGGCCGGCAGACATCTTCTCCACCATGTCTTCAAAGTGCTTGGTGGTCTCGCCCAGAATGGGGGAATTCGGGCCCCAGGTTTCGGCCAGGCGCAGGGTATATTTCTCGGCCAGGGCCGACGAACTAAAGGCCGCCACAGCAACCGCTGCCGCCGCCAGGAGTGTTTTACGGATGTGCATGGTGTTGGCTTCCGTTATTGTGTTATTGGTCTGAACTGTTCAGGGAACGGTAAAACATGATACCTGCGGCAGCCCCCTACGCCAATCCGGCGCCGTCATGTAAACGACTTGCAGCTGTGCCACACTGACCGCTGACCGAGTGCACAATCAGGACGAGCACCATGAAGCACCTGTTTCTTATCCGCCACGCAAAATCCAGCTGGGCCGATGAAAGCCTGGCCGACCGGGACCGCCCCCTGAACAACCGGGGCGAGCAGCAGCTGCAGCCTCTGGGCAAGGCCCTTCAGCGGCTGGAGGTGTTCCAGTCGAGCGACGTCTTTGCCAGTGATGCAACCAGGGCCCGGCAAACCGCCCGGGGCATTCTGCCCGCAGACCTGCCCGAAGACCGGTTTCATATAGACCCGGGCCTCTATACTTTCGACTTCAAACGTCTTCTGGAGTGGCTGAAAAAGCTGGACGACAGCACTGAACGCGTTGTTGTCATCGGTCATAACCCCGCGTTACAGGAGCTGGCCGACTGGCTGGCGAAGCACGCGCCGATGGCCCTGCCTACCGCCAGCTTCCTGCACATTCGCCTGCCCGGTAAGCACTGGCGCAAGCTCGATAAAAACTCCGGCACACTGGAACACTTTCTCATACCCAGAAACTACAGTTACCGGGAATTCGAACGCAAACACCGGAACCCGATAAAGCGACCAGCGCCAGGCGCCATTACCGACCTTCCGGCTACCCTGCAGCTTCAGGCTGAGCGCCTGAAACAACTGGAGCCGGGCGTGATACTCGGGCTGGATGACGAATTCCTGCACCAGTACCGCATTGCCCTGCGCCGCAGCCGGGCCCTGGCCGAAGCCATTGCTGAAGTAAGCGGCACCACCCGACTGCGCCCGGCCGTTGCCCAACTCAAGCGGCATGCCCGGGCAACCGGCCGGCTGCGGGACCTGCACGTATTCCTGGCGGACTTGCCTGCGCTGTGTCCGGATACCCCGGAGTTACGTGCGGCACTGGAAACCTGGGCCGGAGGCAAGGCCGCCAGCCGCCAGAAACGCCTGGCCAAACGCCTCGGCAGCGTCCGCTACCGCAACAGCCTGCACAGCTGGGAAAGCGAAATAGACTCCGGCAAGTTCCGTAAACTGGTATCTGGCCTCAGTGGCGGAGACATCCGCAAGGCCGTTCTGAAACGGCTGCGCAGTTTCAACCGGGGGACGGCAGAACTACTGCACACCGCTCCGGATGAAGATTTCCACAAGCTGCGCAAGCAACTCAAACGTATACGCTATTTAATGGAGCTGGACCCGGGGGCGAGAAAGCAGGACCTGAAAACCCTCAGAAAGCGGCAAGACCTTTACGGCCGTTTCCAGGACCTGCACATACAGCTGGAACTGCTGGAACAGTTCCGGAAAGAGGCCCCGGAAACCCTGCCGGAGGCGGTTGCCGGGATCATTGACTTGATCGGGCAGGAAAAAGCCGACACCCGCCGCCAGATTCTGGCTATGGGCGGGCTCGGTCTGGGCTGAGCTGGAATCAGATACGCACCATGCGGGCTTCAAGCAACAGGTTGGGGCCCAGCTTGGCCACCTTGACCTGCTCCGGGTTCAGGCCCAGGTCTTCCAGGGTCTCGTGGATGTCGTCCAGGGCTTCGTTCCGGGGTGCCGCCAGCAGCAGTTCCCGAACCGATTCCAGGACCATCTTCACCGGCACGGTCATAAAGTAAACCGAGATCACCAGCATCATCACCGGGTCGGCATACACCGCCAGTTCTGACCACTGGCTGCGCTCAAGCATCCAGGCCGCGGCAAAGCCAATCATGACGGCTGCACTCAGGGCACTGTCCATCAGCCACTGGCGCTGCTCGGCTTTCACCAGCCCGGAATCGTTGCGGAAACTCGACCAGCGCAGGTAAACCCAAACTGCCAGGCACCCCACCACGTTCACCGCACCAAAGATCATTGCCATGTCCGCCGCCACGGCACGACCACCCTGAAGCAGCGACACCACCGCCGATACCAGCGACAAGATACACACCACTGCAATCACCAGACCTTTCACAGCGATCACTAGCGGCTCCACGGCCCCCATCCCGAATGGGTAATCGTCATTGGCCGGCCGGCGAACCAGGCGGGCGGCATAGAGTGACAGGAGCGACAACCCGAGGCTGATCAGGGAATAGGCACCATCGAAGAGAATAACCAGGGAATCGACCCAAAGACCCCAGGTAATACCGGCGAGCGCAAACAGGCCCGCGCCCACTGCTGATAATGTCAGCGCCAGGTTTTCCCGCGCCAGAGAAGTAAACATTTTGACCTCCTGAGAATTGCTGCCATATTAGCGGCATCATTCAACAGGTGTGAGTCGCTGAGCGACGGAAAATCCGTCGCAAAGAGCAAACCATGAAAACGTCACAGATCAAGACCTTCCTCTCGGTTGTGCGCAATGGCAGCGTGGCCGCGGCAGCCCGGGAGCTGAACCGCAGCCGCACCACCGTCAGTACCGTGCTGGCGTCCCTGGAGGATGAACTGGGGGTGGAGCTGTTTGAACGCAGCGGCAATCAACTGCACCTGACGGCCATCGGCCAGTCCATCCTGACCGACTGCCGGCGATTCGACCAGGTGGCCGGCCAGATACTGGCCCGCTGCCAGCATCACCTGAGCGGGGCGGAATCGGTACTGCGCATTGCCCGGGACGACTCCATTCCGGAGGACATCTGGCGGGATATCCTGCGCCGGCTGAAACAACGCTTCCCCCAGACCAGCCTCTCGGTGTACCTGGCGTCTCCCCGGGAGCTGCCACCCCTGGTGCGCAACCAGTCAGTAGATGTGGCCTACGGCCTGATGCCGGAGCTGCTCAATGAAGGTTATCAATGGTTCCGGGAACTGGCAGATGTGCGCATGCTCACCGTGGCCGCGCCCGACCATCCCCTCAGCCAGCTAAAACGCGTTACCCAGGATGACCTGATCAGCCATACGGAAATCACCCTGGCCTACATGCAGGATTCGCTGCTGGTGGCGGAATCCCCGGAAACCGCCAATTACCTGGCCTTCACCCAGTACGAACTGATCCGGGACGCGGTGATGGACGGAGCCGGCTGGGCCGACTTGCCGTTACCGTTGATTGCAGAGGCGTTAAGAAAGGAACAACTGAAAACCATCCACCACCGCAGCGCCCGCTGGTGGAAGGTATTCAGTTCACTGGAATCGGAACAGGCGCAAGGGGGCGCCGTGGTGGGCTGGCTGGCCAACGAACTTGAAGCCTATCTGGAAACGCTGGCCTAGGCCTGAGGGCCTTGCGGCAGCTCCGGGCGCTCATCCGCCGGCGCGCCGTTGTCGCATTTCACACAGTCCAGCTCGCACCCCAACATGGACTGCCGTCCCTCTACCGTGACAACCCACGGCCGGTTCACCCAGGGCGGATCATGGCGCACATGCTGATTATGCCCGCAGGCCAGTTGCGCCACCCAGTGGTTTTCATCGTCTTTGTGATAGCCAGTGATGGGCTGTTTCATGTCAAAACCTTACACCGGCTATCAAACGCTATGCCGGCCTCAGAAACGGAATTCAGGCCCGACGGAGAAGATGTGGATATCCGACTCCAGGTTATCAAGGACATCATCACCCACATTCTGCAGGTAGTCCCACTCCAGCCGGAGGCCGAAGGACTCGGTAAAGTCGATGGTCGCGCCGGCGCCAGTGCGGAAAGCCAGGCCAGATTCATGTTCCGAACCGTTAAAGCTCTCAGATAGAACGGTCAGCTTCGCGTCCACATCCTGACGCCAGAACTGCAAACCAGCTTTGGCAAATAATCGAACCGGCCCAAACTCAGGTGTAAAGACAAGCAAAGAACTATCAAACATATGATAGGAGGCATCAATACCAGCGGAAACTAAGTCAGGAATTGCGCCTTCTGCGGACGTTTCATCGATATAGCGATAGCCTGCTTCAAATGCCAGATACTTATCGAAGAAACCGCCGGCGTAAAGCCGACCGCTCAACGCAGTGTCATCACAATCAACACCAGACCAGCCGTCACAAAAATCCTTAACCTCAACCTGCCCCAGACTGATACCCGCATAGCCTTGCTGTGCCAGCGCCATGGAGGCAGAACCAGACAACGCAACAACGGCTACCAGAGAAGCCATCAACTTACCTGTTTTCATCATTTCATCCTTACCAAAGAAAGGTTTAACCAACGAATGATAAGGATGGTACCTGCGGAGCCGACATAAACCTGCCTTTACTCTGCATATTTTGCAGGATTTTACACAGTGCGTGCCCGCCCCACCCAGGCAGACCACGAGTAAAGCGCCAGCGCTACCCAGATCATCACAAAACTCAGTAACTTTGCGGTACTCAGTGGTTCATGGAAGATATAAAGCGCGATCAGAAACTGGATAGTGGGGTTAATGTACATAAGAAAACCCACGGTGGAGAGCTTCAGCCTGCGCGCCGCACCTGCGAAGGCCAGCAGGGGAATGGCGGTGACTGCACCGCTGGAGAGCAGTAATAACGTGCTGTAGGTGCTATCGGTAAAGTGCGAAAGATTCTGCGAGGACAACCAGACCAGCGTCAGCAACCCCAGAGGCAGCAGCAACAGGGTTTCCACAAACAGGCCGGACAGGCCATCCAGCTCCACCTTCTTGCGCAGCAGGCCATAGGTACCGAAGCTGAAGGCCAGCGCCAAGGTTATCCAGGGCAGCTCGCCCAGCAGGAAGAACTGGTACAGGATGGCAACGCCGGCCATCACAACCGCCACCACCTGCAGGCGGGAAATACGCTCACCGAGTATCAACAAGCCCATGGCGACGTTCACCAGGGGCGTAAGAAAGTAGCCCAGGCTGGCCTGCAGCACATGGCGGGTTTCCACGGCGTAGATATAGATACCCCAGTTAGCGGCAATAAACACCGAGCAGCCCAGCACAAAGCCCAGATTTTTCGGCTGTTTCAGGGCTGCGGTGACTGGCGGCCAGCGCCGAAGCAGGGAAATCACGACCGCCAGGAACAGGCAGGACCAGATCACCCGGTGGATGAGCACCTCCCAGGCCGGAATACCCTCAAACAGGGCAAAGTACAGGGGAAAACTGCCCCACATGGTGTAGGCCGCCAGGCCATAGGCCACACCCTTGCCGGTTTGCGGCACTGTATTGGTCATAGCAGGTTCATCCGTTCAGGCAGCAGGATTTGTACTTTCGCCCGCTACCACAGGGGCAGGGCTCGTTACGGCCGGACTTGAGGGTGCCTTCGCTGGTTTCACCGGCCACGTAGAACCAGTACCCGCCTTCTTTGACGAAGTCCGAGTGTTCTTCCAGGTATCCCCAACCAGATCCTGTCCGGTAGATGGCCCGAAAATGAACCAGGCCTTTCGCTCCCTGCTCACCGGCACTGAAAATCTGCAAAGCTGTCCACTCGGGAGAGCCGTCCAGTGACAGGCTTTCCGGGCGGGTGTCCGGGTGCCAGGTAGCCAGCAGGTAGTTGCTGTCTCCGGTTACAAAGGCTGTGAAGCGGGAGCGCATCAGGGCCTCGGGCGACGGTGCCGGTGTACCGGCATCCCATCGGCCACAGCAGGCCGGATAAGCCAGGCCACTGCCACAGGGGCAGACCTCGGCATTATTAGAATCAGACATAGTTAATTACCACAATCAGTATCACTTTCAGTACAGACAGCCAGCCTGAAAAAAGGCCATACTGCGGTGATGACAGGGAACAGTACAAACGAAAACAACGCAATGAAATCAGGTATCCCCTCTCTCAACCTGCCTGCCGATGCAGGCCTTCCTGCCTCCGGGACCACCCCGGCGGCCGGGCTTCAGGCTGTACTCGATAACCTTGATGCCCTGGTTTACGTTTCCGACTTCCAGACCCACGAGTTGCTGTATATGAACGCCTACGGCCGGCGCATCTGGGGCAACATCGAGGGCCGAAAATGCTGGCAGGTGCTGCAAGACAGCGATGGCCCCTGCAGCTTCTGCACCAATCACCTGCTGCTGGCCGAAGACGGCACCCCCAACCCGCCACACGTGTGGGAGTTCCAGAACCAGCTGGACGGCCACTGGTACCAGTGCCGTGACCAGGCCATCCACTGGACCGACGGCCGGCTGGTGCGGCTGGAAATTGCCACCGATATCACCCTGCGCAAGCAGATGGAACTGGAACTTCAGGAGGCCCACCAGCAAGCCAGGGCCGCGGCCCTGGAAGACGAGCTGACCGGCCTTCACAACCGCCGCGCCTTCTACGAGTTTGGCGGGCAATTGCTCCGCCACGCCAAGCGCCATGCCAGCCCGCTGGCCATGGTGATGATGGACCTGGACTACTTCAAGCAGGTTAACGACACCTATGGCCACGATGCCGGCGACGAGGTGCTCCGGCAGATCGCCCGGCTGCTGCAGAACCGGGTTCGGGAATCGGACATTGTCGCCAGGCTGGGGGGCGAAGAGTTCGCGCTGCTGCTGCCGGACACCACAATGGGCGAAGCCATCGAACTGACGGAGCGGATGCTTGAAATGCTCAACGAGCTGGTCATCCAGCACAAAGGCCGTTCCATTCACGCCAGTGCCAGCTTTGGCATTACCCGCCTCATTGTGGGCGACCAGACCCTGGAAGACCTGATGCACCGGGCCGACCGGGCACTCTACCAATCCAAGGATCAGGGCCGGGGCCGGGTCAGCACCTGCTCGGACTGATCCCGCTTCCGGGTTTTCGGCCTCTCGTTATGGCCGCTTGGTAACCGCCATGGTCAGGCGCGAGATACAGGTTACCTTGCCCTGTTCGTTCTCCAGCCGGATTTCCCAGACCTGGGTCGCACTGCCGATATGCAGGGCACGGGCAGTTCCGTATACCCAGCCGCCGGTAACCGGGCGGATGTGGTTGGCATTGATATCCAGGCCAACGGCCACGGTGTTCTTGTCTTTCAGGCAACAGTTGGCCGCCATGCTGCCCAGCGTTTCCGCCAGCAATACCGAGGCGCCCCCATGCAGAATGCCAAACGGCTGAACCGTGCGTTCATCTACCGGCATGCGGCCTTTCACGTAGTCGTCACCGACCTCAAGGTATTCAATGCCCATGTGACTGACGGCAGTTTTCTGGCTGTGTGCCATCATCTGGTCAAGATCGGGGGTTACTGTCCATATTGCCATGGTGGAATTTCTCCGGATTGAACTTTAGGCTCTTATAACTGTCAGCAATGAGTCTATACAGGTAGCATGCTCATAACCAAACCTTTATAAGGCATTTTTGCAGCAAGACCAATCAGACCAAACGCAAACCATACGAGAGGGACCTGAAATGAAGAAAACAAGTTTTGTATCCGCCGCAGCCCTGGCGCTGTCTTTTGCTATGCCGGCGAGCGCCCAGATGACGGTTGAAGACCAGATTGAAGCCCGCCAGGCAGCCTACCAGTTCATGTCCTGGAACATGGGCAAGATCAAGTCACAGGCGGTCGATGGCGAGGTTGAGTTCAACGCCGACCAGATGAAAGCCGCAGCCAATGCCATTGCCGCAGTGGCCAACTCCGGCATGGGCGCGCTCTACAGCCCGGATTCCACCCTGGACAAAGCCGAGAACACCCGCCTGAAGCCTGAGTTTTTCGAACAGCCGGAAAAAGCCCGTGAAGTGGGCATGAACTTCGGCCGTGAAGCCAACAAGCTGCAGGAAGTTGCTGCTAGCGGTGATAAAGCCGCCCTGGCGCGCCAGTTTGCTGCCGTGGGCGAGACCTGCAAGGCCTGCCACGACAACTTCCGCGCGAAGTAAGACTGCCCCGGGCTTACCACCCCAGATTCTGGGGTGCTGGCTCCGGTGCCGGTGGCGGCGATACAAAGCTGCCACTGGCACCGACAACCACAATCCCCGCCAGCACCAGCGAAATCACAAACGCTAACGCGCCACCGCCCCGGGCATCTTCCGCCAGACCCTTCTCAACCGGCTTTTTACCGGTGATCATCGGCTTCAGCAGATTGTCTTTCTTCACTTTCGAATACAGCACGACGGCTGCCACATGCAGGATGACCAACCCGTACAAGAACCATTCCGTCAAACGGTGCCAGCTGCTCAGGGTATCGCTCCAGGCCGATGACACCAGCGGAGTCAGCGGGCCGTTAAAGGCAATTTCATCGTTGGCGAACAGCCCGCTTGCCGCCTGGAAGCCGAACAGGCCGATCAGCGCCAGCACGGAAAGCGCCCCCAGCGGGTTGTGACCTACCCCCTGCCAGCGTCCACGCAAATAATCGATGATGGCTCCCGGCCCACGAACAAAGCTGGCAAACCGGGCATAGGTAGAGCCGGTAAAACCCCAGATAATACGGAACGACAACAGCCCGACTACTGCAAGGCCAAAGCGTTCATGCCAGTCAATCGCGCCCGATTTAATACTGATCACGGCACCCACAGCCGCCAGTACCAGCAACCAGTGAAACAGGCGTGTCGGTAAATCCCATAACCGAATGGTTGTCATACGAGTTCCTTATGCTCACAACAGGTTCTGCCTCAAGACAACCGTGAGCATACTAAGTTCCGTTAATGGTGGGCAGACCGGGATCAAATTCCGATAAGGGAGGCGCTCCCGATGGGCGCGTCAGGGAAGCGGCTGTTCCAGGTACTTCAGCACCAGGTTCTCCCGAATGCCTTCTCGCTCAATCAGCTTCAGGGCAGCCCGGATATCATCGGCATAGCGCACGACGGGTGATTGCCCGGACACCACAATCCAGGATCGCTCCCCGGCACAAAAAACGGTGAGACCCGGGCCTCAATACCCAGACTCTTTGCGGTATACAGCCCCACCAACTCCGGCGCAACGACCACATCCACCCGGCCCTTCTGCATCATCAGCATCAGGTTTTCATAATGAGCAGCCGAGGCCTTCAGCAAATCCGTATCCTTATCGAACCGGCTGAAATAACTGGCTCCTTCCAGTACCCCGATGGTTTTGCCGTACAGATCCTGGTACCGGTCTACGCGATTGGCTTCATCCAGGTAAAGGAACAATCGCCGCTCCGGCGGAAAGGCCGGTGCTACAAACTCCATCGACTGCTCCCGGGCACCGTTGCGCACCAGGCCCAGCATCATGTCGATCTCGCCCTGCTGCAGCATCAGCTGCAGCCGGCGAAACGGTGCTTCCCGGTATTCGACCGCCCAGCCAAGGCGACTGGTCATTTCCTCGAACATATCAAGGTACAGCCCGGTCTTCCGGTCCGGTTCCAGGATCCGGTAAGGTGGCGCGTGATCCACACCGACCACCACCGTCAACGGCTCCACGGTTTCCGTCCCCTGTTGCGACCATGCAGGCGCTGCAGCCAGCACGAACAGGCACAGCATGGCTGCCTTGATGAGCGTTACCTTCATTGCGGACACTTTCCCTGACCCATTGAGCAATATGTAACCGGAGTATAGACACTCCGGGCATCCATTCCCGCCTTATTGCCGTAATTCCTGTTGAAATTTGCATCCCGGGCCACCACTACTTGTGGAGTAACGCCCGAACAAACTCCCCGATTCCCGACAGGAGGATCGACCGATATGAAAATTCTGATGGTACTGACATCCCACGACCAGATGGGCGACACCGGCCATAAAACCGGTTTCTGGCTGGAAGAATTCACCGCTCCCTTCTACGTATTCAAGGATGCTGGCGCGGATATCACCCTGGCCTCCCCCAAAGGCGGCCAGCCGCCGGTAGACCCGAACAGCGAAGCCGAAGACGCACTCACTGATTCCACCCGGCGCTTCATGGCAGATACCCACGCCAGGGAAATGCTGGCCAGCACCAGGAAACTGGCCGACGTGAACATGAACCAGTACGACGCCATTTTCTACCCCGGCGGCCACGGCCCACTGTGGGACCTGGCCGAGGACGACAAGTCTGTCGCCCTGATCAAGACCGCCTACGAGCAGGACAAGGTGATCGGTGCCGTGTGCCACGCCCCCGCCGTATTCAAGAATGTGTTCGTAAAGCCAGACCAGAACATCGTGGGTGGCCGCGAAGTTACCGGCTTCAGCAACACGGAAGAAGACGCCGTGCAACTCACCAACATCGTGCCCTTCCTGCTGGAAGACATGCTCAAGCAGAACAACGGCCGCTACAGCCGCGGCGATGACTGGGCACCGCACATTGTGGTGGACGGCAAGCTGATTACCGGCCAGAACCCGGCGTCCTCTGAAGGTGCGGCCAAGGCTGTACTGCAGGCGCTGCAGGAAGGCTGACGTCCCGGTTGGGCTGGCGTTCGTCAGCCCAACCTTATTTCCCTCCGTTGAGTACCCGGTAACAACCGTAACCGATCACCACCCCCCAGAAAGCCGACGACAGTCCGAACAGCGATAACCCGGACGCCGTTACCAGAAAGGTAATCAGCGATGCCTCCCGGTGGCTGACCTCCTCCAGTGCCGCAAACAGATTGTTGGCAATGGCACCCAGCAGTGCCAGGCCCGCTAGCACTGCAACAAAGGCCGAAGGTAACGAGGTGAACAAGGCGACGATGGTGCCGGCAAAGACCGCCCCCACCAGATAGAACACACCATTAAATACACCGGCCACATAACGCTTGTCCGGATTTTCGTGGGCATCCTCGCTCGTGCAGATAGCCGCCGTAATCGCCGCCACCACTGTGGTAATGCCCCCAAATAGCGCCATGGGCAGGGACACCAGGCTGGCGACCGCAATCACCGGTTTGGCTTTCACCCGATAGCCGGCACTCCGGAGAATCGCCATGCCGGGCAGGAACTGGCCTGTCAGGCTGACCAGCACCAGGGGAATGGCCAGGCTCAGGGTAGCGCCGAAGCTCCATTCCGGCGTGATGAACATCGGCACCGCCAGGCTCAGGCTAACGCCGGCCAGCGACGCATCTTCCAGCACCACCGCCAGGATGACCCCGGCAAACAGCAAAAGCACCAGGGTGTATTTGGGGGTAAAGCGACGGAAGGCCACATAGGCGACCAGCATGCCGATGGCCAGTGCCGGCGTGGTTTCAATGGCAGCGAAAGCCCCGAGACCGAACTGAAACAGGATGCCCGCCATCATGCCCGCTGCCACCCCCTTCGGGATGGCACGTACAAAGGCATCAAAGGTACCCGAAACACCAATGAAAAAGATAATCAGCGCGGCGGTGATGTAAGCACCTGCCGCTTCATTGAGGGATAGCTCCGGAAACAGCACCACCAACAGAGCCGTGCCCGGTGCCGACCAGGCGGTCACCACTGGCGCCCGAATCCAGATCGACAGGAAGATTCCGGAAACCGCCGCCCCCATGGAGATGGCCCAGACCCAGGAGGTCATCATCTCCGGTGACAAATCCGCCGCCGCCCCGGCCTGGAAGAAAATCGCCAAAGGCCCAGCATAGGACACCAGTACCGCCAGAAACCCTGCGGCAACCGCAGACACAGACAAGTCCCGAAACAGCTGGGGCATATTCAGCTCCTTGTTATTGAGTTCTGTTTGAGCCGTATAACAGCAAAAAAGCCCCGGTCACTGTGGTGCCGGGGCAAAGAGGGGTCCGAATGACTGACTGTCTCCCTCAGGTCACATCAACGCTGATTTCTTAATTACTGGTTGCCAGGGCCAGGAAATTCATCTGGCGTGGCTGCCCGTCAGCCGCAGTCGCCTCCGGCCACGGGCAGGATGGTTCCGGTGATGTAATTGGCCGCATCGGAAGCCAGGAACAAAATCGGTTCCGCCTGCTCATCGAGGGTGCCGTAGCGGTGCATGAAGCTGGTGGCGTTGGTCTGGTCGATCAGGGTCTGGTACCAGGCCTGTTCCCGCTCGCCCTGTGCCTCGGTGTTACGTGGCGTCAGACGTGGAGGTGCTTCGGTGCCGCCCGGCGCGGTGGCGTTCACCCGGATGCCGTGCTCGGCGTACTCGAAAGCCAGGTTTACAGTCATGGCGTTAACGCCGCCCTTGGCGGCGCCGTAGGGCACCCGCATCAGGCCACGGGTCGCCACAGACGAGACGTTCACAATGGCACCGCCCTTCTGCTCCACCATGTAAGGCAGAACCGCCCGGCAGCACCACAGGGTCGGGAACAACGAGCGCTGGATTTCCTTCTGGATCTGTTCCGGCTGGTAATGCTCGAACGGCTGGGCCCAGATGGTGCCGCCCACGTTGTTGACCAGGATGTCGATGCGGTCGAACTGCTCATGGGCCTTGGCCATCACCATTTCCGCACCTTCCCAGGTTTCCAGGTTGGCCTGCACGGCCAGGGCTTCAGAGCCCTGGTCGCGCAACTCGGCGGCAACGCCCTGCACGTAGTCCGCGATGTCCACCAGTACCAGGCGGGCACCTTCGGCGGCGGCCAGTTCGGCCACTCGCCGGCCAATGCCCTGGGCAGCACCGGTGACCACCATCACCTTGCCGGTGAAACGCGGGGTCATGCCACTTTCTCCTCAACGGCGGATACGCTCGGGGTGAACTTCTCGTAGTGGAAGGAGTTGGGCTCGATACCCTGCTCCCGGAAGTAACCCAGTACCGCGTCGACCATCGGAGGCGGGCCACACAGATACACATCTACATCACCGTCGTTGATGGGCGCATCTTCCATGTGGTTGGTGACATAGCCCTTGCGGGGATGGGTGCTTTCGTCGCTGGCCACTACCGTCTTGAAGCTGAAGTTTTCAATCTCTTCGGCAAACTTTTCGAGGGCTTCCAGCCCCACCAGGTCGTCGTCGTTGGTCACGCCGTAGATCATGTGAGTGGGCTGGTCGCAGCCTTTTTCCTTCAGGCTTTCGAGCATGGCCAGGAACGGAGCCAGGCCGGTACCACCGGCCAGCATCAGCACGGGGCGCTGAACCGGGCGCAGGTAGAACACACCCATGGGGCCGGTCAGGGTCACCTTGTCGCCGGTCTTGGCCTTGCCCACCAGCCAGGAGCTCATCAGGCCACCGGGCACGTTGCGGATCAGGAAACTCAGCTCGCGGCTGCCCGGGCGGGAGCTGAACGAGTAAGCACGGGTTTCCTCGGTGCCGGGCACCTGGATGTTCACGTACTGGCCCGGCAGGAAGCCGATATCGGCGTCTGCGGTAACCTTGAGTTCGATGGCGGTGGGGGAAATCAGATTGACCTCACCCACGGTGCCGGTCACGGCCTCGTTACCTGCCTTGCTGCACAGGGACGCGGCCGCCGGAATCTCGACCACACAGTCGCTGGAGGGCACCATCTGGCAGGTCAGCACCATGCCCTGTTCGGCTTCCTCGTCAGACAGTGCCTCGTCGATGTACTCGTCGCCCATGTCGAACTCGCCCTGGTGGCAGGAACCCTTACAGGTTCCGCAGACACCGTCGGAGCAGTCCATTGGCAGGTTGATCTGGGCCCGGTAGGCGGCGTCTAGAACGGTTTCACCTTCGTTGCAGGTGATCACCCGGGTAACGCCGTCTTCAAAATTAAGCGCGATGTTGTAACTCATGATGATGCTCTCCCCATCAATTACAGGTGATAGATATCAATCACCTGATTGATGTAATCGTTGCTCAGAACCACCTTCTTCTCGGTAATCAGCGGCTGCTCGCCGCTGCAGTCCAGGGTGTAGAAAGACACGCCGAAGAAGGACTGGGTCGTGTGATAACGGTGGCTGTTGGTCTGCCAGTTGAACCGAAGCTTCACGGTGTCACCGTCCCGCTCCAGGATTTCCAGGTTGCTGGTCAGGTGCACGGTGCGCGGCTCGGGAATAGAGCTGGCACCGGAGCGCTCGGTCTTCAACCGGTATACGCGATCTTCCAGACCGTTGCGGTTCGGGTAGTAGATCAGTGAAATCTCGGTCTGCGGATCTTCGGTCAGCTCGTTGTCATCGTCCCACGCCGGCATCCAGTAGGTGACGTCCTCGTGGTAGCACTTCAGCCACTCATCCCACTGCCGATCATCCAGCAGGCGGGCTTCCCGGTAGACAAAGGCCTGGATCTGCTCGTATGACATGCTCATGCGGAAGCCTCCTCGGTCAGGGAAATAAAGCGGGCGCGCTCGGTATCAATCGCCTTGGTCATCTCTTCCACCCAATGCTGGTGGTGCGTCACGTACAGGCCTTCATCTTCCGGCTTGGCGCCACTGAGGATTGGCTTCAGATTGATACCCTTGGCCCAGTCGTCCGCGCCTTCAATCCAGTGCTGGGCGCCACGGCTCATGTCGTTCCATTTGGTACCCTTGGCGTAGTAGCCCTCCTGGCAAGCGCGGAACTCTTCCAGGTCATCCGGCGTGCCCATGCCGGACACGTTGAAGAAGTCTTCGTACTGGCGGATGCGCTTGGCGCGGTTTTCGGCGGATTCACCCTTGGGTGCCCAGCAGTAGATGGTGATCTCGGTCTTGTTGACGTCGATCGGGCGCAGCACCCGGATCTGGGTGGAGAACTGGTCCATCACGTAGACGTTCGGGTACAGGCACAGGTTCTTGGTGGTGCGCACGATGAAGTCGGCCTTCGCCTCACCCACTTCCTTTTCCAGGCGCTCCAGCTGGTTGTATACCGGGCGTACTTCCGGGTTGGTCAGGCGGGTCCACAGCATCATGTGGCCGTTCTCGAAGGAGTAGAAGCCGCCTTCGTTGGACCAGCTCTTGGCGTCTACTGCCTCGGTGCCGCCTTTCTCGTAGTTGCGCTGGCCCATGGTAGACAGGTAGTTCCAGTGCACGGTGCTTACGTGGTAGCCGTCCGCGCCGTTTTCGGCAGTCAGCTTCCAGTTACCCTCGTAGGTATAGGTGGACGCGCCGCGCAGGATCTCCAGGCCTTCCGGCGCCTGGTCAACGATGGCATCGAGCACCTTGGTGGTTTCACCCAGGTACTCTTCCAGCGGCAATACGTCAGAGTTCAGGCTGCCGAACAGGAAGCCGCGGTAGTTTTCGAACTTCGGTAGCTGTTTCAGGTCGTGGGAACCGTCAACGTTGAAGCTTTCCGGGTAACCGCCCTTCTTCTGGTCCTTGGCCTTCAGCAGCTTGCCGTCATTCTTGAAGGTCCAGCCGTGGAACGGGCAGGTGAAGGAGGTCTTGTTGCCGCGCTTTTTGCGGCACAGGGTGGCACCACGGTGGGTACAGGTGTTCAGAATCGCCTTGAGCTCGCCATCCTTGGTCCGGGTGATGATCACCGGCTGACGACCCACCATGGTGGTGTAGTAGTCGCCCGGATTCTCGATCTGGCTCTCATGGGCCAGGAAAATCCAGTTGCCTTCGAAGATGTGTTTCATCTCCAGCTCAAACAGCTCTTCGTCGGTGAAGATGCTGCGGTCACAGCGGTAGTGGCCAGTCTGTGCATCGGCTTCCACCGCGTTGCGGATCGTTTTCTCAAGTCGGTCGAGTTGGCGAGTCATGTTCGTCACTCCATTTTGTTGTTGTGAAAACCGTTTTTCGGGCGTGAGGGCCCCCTGGCCGGCCTGCATTCACAGGCCGGTCGGATCACAAGAACATTGGGATTAAAGGGTTGGAATCAGGCCGCTTCGCCTTCCAGGGCGCGCTTGCGCTCATGGCGGCTTTGCAGCTCAGGCTTGTCGGTAGCAACCAGCTGGATGTTGAACTCCACTTCGGTGAACGGCTTGTTCAGGCCGAACTGCTCAGCCTTGGCCGGGTCTTCGATGCGGTTGGCTTCAACCACCAGCTCTTCACGGGTGGCGAAGGCGAAGTCGTCGTAGGTGTACTCGTCACCGGCCAGGTTGATCTGGGTGGTCAGGTGCTTGTAACCCGGCTTGGCGATAAAGAAGTGGATATGCGCCGGACGGTTACCGTGACGACCCAGCAGGTTCAGCAGTGCCTGGGTAGAACCCTCTGGCGGGCAGCCGTAGCCAGCCGGAATGATGGACTGGGCGGTGTAACGGCCGTTATCGTCGGTCTTGATGCGGCGACGCAGGTTGTAATCGCTCTGGGACTGGTCAAAGTAGGAGTAGTTGCCCATGGTGTTGGCGTGCCATACGTCAACCACGGCGTTGGCGACCGGCTGGCCATTCTCGTCGGTCACCTGACCGGTCAGGATCATGGTCTCGGCACTTTCGTCGGAACCATCATCCATGCGGGCAAAGCCTTCGCTCATGGGGGCACCGGCTACATACAGCGGGCCTTCAATGGTGCGCGGCGTGCCACCGGCCAGGCCGGCTTGCTCGTCTTCGGCATCCATACGGATGTCCAGGTATTTGTCCATGCCCAGGCCCGGCGCCAGCAGGGCGGCTTCGCCGTTCTTGCCCAGGTCACCAACGTAGTAAACGGCCTGCCAGAACTCTTCTGCTGTCACGTCAAAGTCTTCAACAATCTGGAAAATATCGTGCATCAGACGATGAACAATTTTCTTTACTCGCTCGTTTCCACCTTCCTGGTTGAAGCCGGCCACTTTCTCCAGCAGGTCCTTCACGTCCGCAGTATGCATGGTTTTAACGGTCATGATTGTTCTCCTCGGTTACTGTTATTTTTGTTGCTCGTATCAGTTCATCAGTTAGCAACAATGGGTGTGATTAACGGTCATCCTCATGGATGGAAGACGGGTGCCGGCACAAGGGCGCGACGGTGATATCCATATAAGGGAACAGCGGCAGGTTGCTGATCAGGTCTTGCAACTCGGCGTTGTCTGCCACGTCAAAGATACTGACGTTGGCGTAGCTGCCCGCCACCCGCCACAGGTGGCGCCACTTACCCTGTTTTTGCAGGTCCTGGGCGTAGGCTTTTTCCCGGGCCTTGATGTCCGCAACCACTTCGGCGGGCATGTCGTGGGGGATGTTCACCTTCATCTCAACTTTGAACAGCATGTGCTTTCCTCCGTTTACTGAATCTTTTGGCGTATCAGGCTTTGCGGCGATACCGGTCCAGCTTGTCTTCATCAATTTCCACACCCAGGCCCGGGCCCTTCGGCAGGTCGACGCCGTTGTTGTGGAAGTTCAGCGGCTTGACCACGATGTCGTCTTTCATCAGCAGCGGGCCGAACATCTCCGTGCCCCAGTGCAGGGTTTCCAGGGTTGACCATGCATGCAGGGAAGCGGCAGTGCCGATGGTGCCTTCCAGCAAGGTGCCGCCGTACAGGCCGATACCCGCTGCCTGGGCCACCTTCGCCTGGTCCAGTGCCTTCATCGGGCCACCCGCCTTGGCAATTTTCATCGCTACGGCGCCGCTGAAACCCGCGGCCGCCAGGCTGAACATATCCTTGGCGTCTGCCACGGCCTCGTCGGCCAGGATGGGCAGGTGGAACTTTTCAGACAGCCGTACCAGGGCGGCGTAATCCTTCATCGGGGTGGGCTGCTCTACCAGGTCAATACCGGCAGCCTGCAACTCGGCCATGCCTTTTGCCGCGGTCGCTTCATCCCAGGCCTGATTCACATCCACGCGGACACTGGCGCTGTCACCGACCGCTTCTTTAATCGCCGCCACATGGCGAACATCGTCCATCACCGGGCGGGAACCGATCTTGAGTTTGAAATCACAGTGGCGGCGGGTTTCGAGCAGCCCCAGGGCCTCTTCGATGTCTTTAGCGGTATCGCCGCTGGCCAGGGTCCAGAGCACCGGGATGTGCTGGTGCAGTGCGCCGCCCAGCAGGTCCGACACCGGGCGATTCAGGCGCTTGCCCTGAAGGTCCAGCAGGGCGGTCTCGATGGCAGACTTGGCCAGGTTGTTGCCGCGGGTGGAGCGGTCTAACATTACCCTTAAGGTATTGACATTATCGGCCGACTGGCCAATCAGTTGCGGTTTGAAATAGGTATCAATGGTAAGCTTTACGCTTTCCGGGCTTTCCGGGCCGTAGGCCAGGCCGCCGATGGTGGTTGCCTCGCCCAGGCCTTCCACGCCATCAGAATCCTTAACACGCACAATCACCATGGTCTGAACCCCCATGGTTGTCATGGAAAGCTTGTGCGGTCGAATGGTCGGGATATCGACCAGGATGGCTTCAAGGGACTTAATGGTGGCTGACATGACTGCTCCGAATCGCAAGGTAAAAATCCTGTGATTCAAACAGTACGAAGTTTCACTGACGTGAACCAATATTGATTAAGTAATAACCGATACCCTGGAGGTATGGATGGAGCTGAGACACTTGCGGTACTTCGTCGCAGTGGCCGAAGCAGGCAACCTGACCCGCGCCGCCGAAAAGCTGTTTATTGCGCAACCACCCCTGACCCGGGCGATCAAACAGCTGGAACAGGAAGTAGGTGTGGAGTTATTTATTCGCAAACCACGGGGCCTGGAGCTGACCACCGGCGGTGAGTACTTTCTGGAGCAGGCCAAGCAGGTACTGGACAAGGTTAATGCCACCGTGGACGATACCCGCCGGATCGCCCAGCACCGGAAAACCCTGTTCTCGATCGGCTTTGTGCCATCGGTGTTCTATGGGCAGTTACCCCTGATGGTTCGCCGGCTTCGGCAGAACAAAAACCTGGAAATTGTGCTGCACGAGCTGAAAACCCGGGAGCAGGTCGAAGCTCTGAAGGTGGGAAGGATTGATATCGGCTTTGGCCGGCTGAACATCCAGGATCCGGACGTAGAACAGGAAATCCTCTTCGACGAGCCGATGATTGCAGCCGTTCCGGCAAGCCATCCCCTCACCCGGCACCCGCCCTCCATGAAGGAACTCTCGGGGGTGCCCATGATCACCTTCCCCGCCGGCGCCGGCCCCAACTTTTCCGATATTACCCAGGGGTTGTTTCACCGTCGCGGCCTCAGAGTACATGTCATCCAGCAAGTGAACGACCTGCAAACCGCCTTGTCTCTGGTGGCCTCTGACATGGGCTTTACCCTGGTGCCAGAGCAGGTGCGCCGTCTGCACCGTGAAGGGGTGGACTATATGCCGCTGGAGGATGACAACATTACCACGCCGGTGATCGCCTCCCGCCGAAGAGGAGAAAGCCCCAACGCAGTCATGCGCCTGACAAATACGATTCTGGGGGAGTTGATCGAAAACCGGGTGATGGGCCGGTACCCCTGAGCATCAGCGAGCGGTTTGCCGGACCTTTTCGGCCACTGCCTGCAGGCGGGGCAGGTAGGTGTTCATCAGGGTATCCATATCCACCCGTGCGGCGTTGGTACTGATGTTCAGTGCCCCCAGCAACTCGCCACTACCAGCAAACGCTGGCACTGCCACCGAGCGCAGTCCCTGGTCCAGTTCCTGGTCAACCATCGCATAGCCCTGATCGCGAACCTTATCTATTTCTTTCCGAAGCGCCTGCTTGTCGGTAATGGAAAACTCGGTATAAGGCTCAAGACTGACCCTGTCGAGATACGCTTCCAACTCATGCTTCGGCAACTGGGCCAATAACACCCGCCCCATCGAGGTATAGGCCGCCGGCAGCCGAGTGCCGACCGACAAGGTAATGGCCATCAACCGGTGGCGGGCCGCCGAGCGCACCACGTAAACCACGTCATCACCATCCAGGACGGCCAGAGAAGACGACTCCCCGAGTTCAGCTGTCACGTCTTCAAGGTACTGTTGAATCACAGCCCGATACTGGTTTGACGCCTGGTAGGCATAACCCAGCTGAAGCACCCGGGGGGTCAGCTCAAACTGCCGGCCGGTTCGCTTCACAAAGCCCAGTGCGTGCAGCGTCAGCAGGAAGCGCCGGGTCTTGGCCCGGTCCATCTCGGTGCGGGCTGCCACTTCGCTCAGGGTCATTCGTGGGTGCTCCGCATCAAAAGCCTGTAAAACCTCCAGCCCCGAAGCCAACGCTCCCACGTAATCCCGATCACCGGGCTTGAGAATCTGCTCGTCCATTCTGACTCCTTAAGTACCGTTACTGGCCTTAGTTTCGCACGCCCACAGCGTGTTCGCACAACGAACAACTGTACATTTTTGCCTTGTGAACAAAATTTGTACTTGACGACCCAAAACCAATCGCGCCATCATGTTCGCATATTAAACTTATGTTCGTACAGCGAACTCATCACAGAAGTGACACAGGAGGCATTGCGATGGCCGAGTTTCTTCCCCTCAAGGAAGCGGTGAGCAAGTACATCAACAACGGTGATACCGTGGCGATGGAAGGCTTCACCCACCTGATCCCGTTTGCTGCGGGCCATGAAATCATCCGTCAGGAAAAGCGGGATCTGACCCTGATCCGCATGACCCCGGACCTGGTGTATGACCAGATGATCGGTGCCGGCTGTGCCAAAAAACTGATCTTCTCCTGGGGCGGCAACCCGGGTGTGGGCTCCCTGCACCGCCTGCGGGATGCTGTTGAAAAGGGCTGGCCGAACCAGCTGGAGATTCTCGAACACAGCCACGCGGCCATGGCCAACGCCTATGAAGCTGGTGCGGCCGGCCTGCCGCTGGCAGTTCTGCGCGGATATGTAGGCAGCGATCTGCCGAAAGTAAATGACCAGATCAAGTTCATCGAATGCCCGTTCACCGGTGAGCGCCTGGCGGCCGTGCCGTCGATTCGCCCGGACGTGGCGGTAATCCATGCCCAGCGGGCCGACCGCAAGGGCAATGTGCTGATTGAAGGCATCGTCGGTATCCAGAAAGAAGTGGTACTGGCCGCCAAGCGCAGCATTGTCACCGTCGAGGAAATCGTGGATGACCTGGGCGCATCGGTTAATGCCTGCGTGCTGCCGTCCTGGGCGATCACCGCGATTGCCGAGGCTCCGAAAGGCGCCAGGCCGTCCTATGCACTGGGCTACTACGACCGCGACAACGCCTTCTACAAAGACTGGGACGGCATTGCCCGCGACCGCGAGACCTTCCAGACCTGGCTGCAAGAAAACGTATTCGAGAAAGGAGCCGCGTGATGAGCCTTGAATTCACATCTTCAGAAATGATGAGCGTTACCGCTGCCCGTGCGCTGACCAACGACATGACTTGCTTCGTGGGTATCGGCCTGCCCAGTGAGGCCGCCAACCTGGCTCGCCTGACCCACGCTCCGGATGTCACCCTGATCTACGAATCCGGCACCCTGCAAACCAAGCCGGACGTGCTGCCACTGTCCATCGGCGACGGCGAGCTGTGCGAATCGGCCCTGACCACCGTCTCCGTGCCCGAGATGTTCCGTTACTGGCTGCAGGGCGGCCACATCAGCGTTGGCTTCCTGGGCACCGCCCAGATCGACCGTTACGCTAACCTGAACACCACCCTGATCGGCGATTACCGCGAGCCGAAAGTTCGCCTGCCCGGCGGTGGCGGCGCCCCGGAAATTGCCACCAACGCGAAGGAAGTGTTCATTACCGTGAAGCACTCCAGGCGCACCTTCGTGAAGGATGTGGACTTCGTGACCACCGTCGGCTTCGGCCGTGACGGCAAGGCCCGGGACAACGTACCGAACATTGGCCGTGGCCCCACGGTGGTCATTACCGACCTGTGCATCCTCAAGCCGGATCCGGAGACTAAGGAGCTCGTGGTCACCTCCCTGCACCCGAACGTGACCCGGGAAGACGTGATCGAGGCGACCGGCTGGGACATCCGCTTCGCCGAGCAGCTGGAAACCACCCCGGCGCCGACCGCCGAGGAACTCAAAGTGCTGCGGGACCTGAAAACCCGCACCAATGCCCATCATTCCGGCCAACAGTGAGGTCCACCATGACTGACGTATTCATTTGCCATCCCCGCCGCTCCGCCATCGGCCGTTTCGGCGGCACCCTGGCCAGTGTGCGCCCGGACGACCTTGCCGCCCATATTTTCAAGGCCGTGCTGGAGCAGGCGCCGGAACTGGACCCTGCCGCCATCGACGAAGTAATGATGGGCAGCGCCAACCAGGCCGGTGAAGACAACCGCAACGTAGCGCGTATGTCTGCGCTGCTGGCGGGCTTGCCCACTTCCGTGCCCGGCACCACCCTCAACCGGCTGTGCGGATCCGGCATGGACGCCGTGGGCACTGCCTTCCGCGCCATCCGCGCCGGTGAAATGGACCTGGTACTGGCCGGCGGCGTGGAATCCATGTCCCGCGCGCCCTACGTGATGGGCAAGGCTGACTCCGCGTTCTCCCGCGGCCAGAAGATCGAAGACACCACCATCGGCTGGCGCTTTGTGAATCCGCTGATGAAAAAGCAGTACGGCGTCGATTCAATGCCGGAAACGGCGGAGAACGTGGCCGAGCAGTACAAGGTGTCGCGGGAAGATCAGGACCTGTTCGCCTTCCGCTCCCAGCAGAAAACCGCTCGGGCACAGCAGGAAGGTGTATTTGCCGAAGAGATCGTGCCGGTGTCCATTCCGCGCCGCAAACAAGACCCGCTGGTGTTCGACACCGACGAACATCCCCGCGCCAGTACCCTGGAGAAACTCGCGGCCCTGCCAGCTCCATTCCGTGAAAACGGCAGTGTGACCGCCGGCAACGCTTCGGGCGTCAACGACGGCGCCGCCGCGATGCTGGTGGCCAGCGAAGCAGCAGTCAAACAGCACGGGCTGAAGCCTATGGCGAAAATTCTGGGCATGGCGACCGCTGGCGTAGAACCGAGGATCATGGGTATTGGCCCTGTCCCGGCTGTCCAGAAGCTGCTGAAAAAACAGGGCATCAGCATCGATGAGATCGACGTGATCGAGCTCAACGAAGCCTTCGCCGCCCAGGGCCTGGCCGTGCTGCGTGAGCTGGGCGTTGCCGATGACGACCCCCGGGTGAACCCGAACGGTGGTGCCATTGCCCTCGGCCACCCACTGGGCATGTCCGGCGCGCGCCTGCTGCAGACTGCGGCACACCAACTGCAGCGCACTGGCGGCCGCTACGCCCTGTGCACCATGTGTGTGGGTGTGGGTCAGGGTATTGCTACACTGATTGAACGGGTCTGATCGGACCCATTCTGAGGAGACAACATGGCATTTCTGAATCACAACGGCCGCACCATCTGCTATCGCATGCTGGGCGACAGCCAAAAGCCGTTATTGATGCTGGCACACCCTCTGGGCATGACCCAGGGGGTTTGGGACGACATGCTGCCCACGCTGTTACCAAAGTTCCGGGTTCTGACCTGGGACCTGCCCGGGCACGGTGCAAGTGGCGCCTGGCCCGAAACGGCCGGAGAAATCACACCGGAAGATCTGGCACAGGAAACCCTGGCACTGGCGAAAGAAGCCGGGGTATCCAGCTTTCATTTTGCCGGCACCTCTATCGGCGGGGTAATCGGTCAACAGCTGATTGCCGCCCATAGCGAGCAGCTTGAGATCGCCACGCTGACCAACACCGGCGCCATCATTGGCACCGCGGAAGCCTGGAGCCTGCGTGCGGCCAATGTTCGGGAGAAAGGCCTGGTGGCGATGGCCGGCGAAATCGTACCCCGCTGGTTCGGCCCGAATGCCTGTCAGGAACAGCCTGCGCTTCTGGACGGCTGGAAAGTGATCATGGGACGGGGCGACGCCAACAGCTATGCACTGCTGTGCGAAATGCTGGGCAAAGCGGACTTCCGGGAAAAGCTGCACGGTCACAGGGTACCGTTACTGCTGATCGGTGGCTCCGAAGACCTGGCAACACCACCAGAGTCCCTGAAAGCACTGGCACAGTTCAGTGGCGCGTCGGACCCGGTTATTCTGGATGGGATCGGGCACGTACCTTCCGTTGAATGCCCTCAGACCCTGGCCTCGCAACTCCTGCAAAGCCTGAGTTAACCGGGAGCGAGCAAACACCCGCGCCCCGGCAACTCGTTGATTCACTTCTGGCCAGCAATGATCAGAAGTGAATCACCGACCGGATGCTCTTACCCTCGTGCATCAGGTCAAACGCCTTGTTGATGTCTTCCAGCTTCATCTCGTGGGTGATGAACACATCCAGCGGGATCTCACCTTTCTCGGCTTTTTCCACGTAAGACGGCAGCTCCGTGCGGCCTTTCACGCCACCGAAGGCGGAACCGCGCCATACCCGGCCGGTTACCAGCTGGAACGGGCGGGTGCTGATCTCTTCACCGGCACCGGCCACGCCGATGATGGTGCTTTCACCCCAGCCCTTATGGCAGGCTTCCAGCGCGGCACGCATCAGCTTCACGTTGCCCACACACTCGAAGGTGTAGTCGGCACCGCCATCGGTCATTTCGATGATGACTTCCTGGATCGGCTTGTCGTAATCGTTCGGGTTAACCACATCGGTAGCACCCAGCTGTTTGGCGATGTCGAACTTGCCCGGGTTGATGTCGACGGCAATGATGCGACCAGCCTTGGCCATGGTCGCACCGATGATGGCTGCCAGGCCGATGCCACCCAGACCAAAGATAGCCACAGTCGCACCTTCCTCAACCTTGGCGGTGTTCAGTACCGCACCGATGCCGGTGGTTACGCCACAACCCAGCAGGCACACCTTGTCCAGGGGCGCTTCCTTGGGGATCTTGGCCAGGGAGATTTCCGGCAGCACGGTGTATTCAGAGAAGGTGGAGCAGCCCATGTAGTGGTACAGCGGCTGGCCCTTGTAGGAGAAGCGGGAGGTGCCGTCCGGCATCACACCCTTGCCCTGGGTTTCACGCACAGCGCCACACAGGTTGGTCTTGCCGGAGGTGCAGAATTTACACTTGCCACACTCGGCTGTGTACAGCGGAATCACGTGGTCGCCCACTTCCAGGCCGGTTACGCCAGGGCCCACCGCTTCGACAATGCCGCCACCCTCGTGGCCCAGAATGGTCGGAAACAGGCCCTCGGGGTCAGCGCCGGACAGGGTGTAGGCATCGGTATGGCACACACCGGTTGCCACGATCTTCACCAGCACTTCGCCTTCCTTGGGTGGTGCCACATCCACTTCAACAATTTCCAGCGGTTTATTGGCTTCAAATGCCACAGCTGCGCGGGATTTGATCACGTTCAGTCTCCTCGTTTCCGTTTGGTCGGGTCAGGCTTGCGGGATACACTCTTAACTTTAACACGCCTGCCGGCTGCAGGCTTTCCCGCGCTGCAATCTCATACGCAGGCGCGGGCGTATAGATTCCCGAACTGTCAGAAAGGGCCCTTCAGGTGCGCACACTCTACTGGTTTACCCGCGATCTTCGCATGCACGACAACGCTGCCCTGCTGGCCGCCGGCCGCTCAGACATGCTGCTGTGCGTGTACGTGGTAGAGCCCCGCTGGTTCCAACCCGGGCCGCTCGGGCTCAGCGCCATGGGCGAACACCGCTGGCGTTTCCTGTGGCAAAGCCTGATGACCCTGGAACGCAATCTCCGGCCCCTTGGCCAGCGCCTCCACATCGCGTTTGGGGAGCCAGAAAACGTGCTTCCCGAACTGGTACAACAACACCAGGTCAACCAGGTAATCCGCACCCGGCAGCCAGGCACAGAAGAAGCTAGTCAATGGCAGGGCCTTCAGGAGAAGCTGCCGGATGTGCACTTCCAGCAATTTGAAACCCTGAGCCTGTTCACTGAAAAATCCCTGCCCATGGACCTGGCCGACTTACCCCACACCTTCTCCCAGTTCCGCAAGCTGGTGGAAAAACAGGGTGACCGCTGCACCGACCGGCTACGCATCCGCACCATGACAGCCCTGCCGCCGCCTCCGGGATTTGCGAAGGACAACCGGGGCGATTGCCCGCCGATTACCGAGCCGGAACACGATGCCGGCTTCCGGGGTGGTGAAGAAGCCGGGCTGCGGCAATTACGGGAATATCTGTTTGTCAGCCATGGCATAGCCCGCTACAAGGAAACCCGCAACGCACTGGATGATCCGCTGGCGTCATCCCGCCTGTCACCCTGGCTGGCCAATGGCTGCCTGTCGGTACGCGAGGTAACCGGCATGATTGACGAATACGAGCAGTCCGAAACCCGCAACGATTCCACCTACTGGCTGTGGTTCGAGCTGTTGTGGCGGGAATACTTTTACTGGTACGCCATGAAGCACGGCCGCCGGCTGTTCCTGCGGGATGGCGTACAACAGCAAAGCCGTGACACCGCCTTCCACCGGCCGGATTTCGAGAGCTGGTGCCAGGGCACCACACCCTACCCGCTGGTCAACGCCGCCATGAACCAGCTCCGGCTCACCGGCTATATCAGCAACCGGGCACGGCAACTGGCAGTACCTCGCCGGCGTGGGCGCAGACCCCCGTGGATTGCGCCAGTTTAATCTGGACAAGCAGGCCAGCCAGTACGATCCTGAAGGGCATTTCGTGGCACGCTGGCAAGGCGAAGCCTGAATATCATGCCGGGCTGGTAACAACCCTGCCACCCAGGGCCTCAAGGGAGCCAGCCTGGCGAAGCGGATTTTTGTCGGCTGACGGGTTATCTTGGGCGCACCAACGTTTAGTAAGGTAAGAGTGTATGGCGTGGATTACAGATAAAACGGCTAAGCATCAGCTGGACAAGGAAGCCAGCCAGGTTCAGAAAGAGGACCTGCAATCCCTGCTGGAACGACAGAAAGCCATCGAAGACAAAGTGAAGAACAGCGGCAAGCTAAAGCGTTTTGGCACCGACATCCACCTGATGTTCTCGCTGATCCGGGACTACTGGCGCGGCGACTACCGGGCCATTCCCTGGAAATCCATTGCCGCCATCGCAGGCGCCCTGCTGTACGTGATGAACCCGCTGGACCTGATTCCGGACCTCATTTTCGGCTTTGGCCTGCTGGATGATGCCGGCGTCGTTGCCCTGTGCCTGAAACTGGTGGAATCCGACCTGCACAAGTACGCAGCCTGGAAAGACCTCAATGAAACCTGAGTAACGGCACTCAGGCTTCCGACGCCTCCGGCTGCTGGCCCCGACGGCTCGCCCGCCATTCCCGGAACTGCTCCACCCAGGATAACAGTGCCGGAATCACCAGCAACACCAGGAAGGTCGCCAACCCCAGGCCAAAGGCGATGGATGTCGCCATCGGAATCAGGAACTGGGCCTGCAGGGAGGTTTCAAACAGCAGGGGCAACAGGCCGCCGATGGTGGTCAGGGAGGTCAGCAACACTGCCCGCACCCGCTGCACCGCCGCTTCGTTCAGGGCATCGGTAATGCCCAGGCCTTTCTGTCGCTGCTGGTTGTAGAAAGCCACCAGGATAATCGCGTTGTTGACCACGATGCCTGACAAGCCGAACAGACCAAACAGTGACAGAATCGTCAGTTGAAGCCCCATGACCCAATGCCCCAACAGGGCACCCACCAGGGCGAACGGGATGATGGCCATCACGATCAGCGGCAAACTCCAGGACGCAAACACCCAGGCCAGCACCACGTACATCAGCGCAACCCCGATCACCAGGCCGCTTTTCATGTCGTCCATGGTTTCGCGCTGGTCAGCGGAACGGCCTTCAAAGCTGTAACGCACGCCGTAGCGGCTGGCAATGTCCGGCAGCGCGCCGGCCTGCAGGCTCTCGATCACCTGGTCGGTCGTGGCCACCCGGGTATTGAGTGCTGACGTCACTTCCACCGCCAGCTTGCCATCGGCGTGGCGCAGAGCCTGGAAGCCCTGACGGTGATCCAGGTTCATCACCTGGGCTAGGGGCACAAACCGGCCGTCGGGCAGGCGCACGGTCATGCGCTCGAGGGTGGAATACTGTTCCCGCTGATCCCGGGGCAGCTGCACCCGCACTTCCACTTCGTCGCGACCATCCTGGTAGATCTGGGCGATCCGGCCGTCAAAGGCGGCCCGCAACTGCCGGCCAAGATCCACCGTGGTCAGGCCCAGGGCCTCACCAAACGGGCTCACCTGGTAGATCAGTTGTTCCCGGCCCCAGGGCATGTCGTCTTCCACATCCAGCACCCCGGGCAGGGTGCTCAGGGCCTGAGCCACTTCGTCAGCGGCCCGTTTCAGGTTTTCTGCGTTATCGCCGCTCAGGCGTACGTTCACATCCCGCCCCGGAGGCCCGGCCTGGCGTTCATTGATGTTCAGGGCATCCAGCCCGGCGGGCAGCGCCATGCGGCTGCGCCATTCCCGCATAAACTCCGGGTTACGAACATCCCGCCGGTCCGACGGCACCAGCTCCACCAGCATGGAGCCCAGTTCGTCATCGTTACGGGAGCTGCCTTCAGCACCCTGGGTGGCCCCGAAGGTGGTTACCGCATGGCGGATCAGGTTACCGCCCAGGGCCTGTTCGGTTTCGTTCAGGGTCTGCTGCATCTGGCGCATGAAATCTTCCACGGTGCCTTTGTCCGTGCCGGCCACAAAGCTGGCATTGGCATAGAACACGGAAGGCTCCGGTGTGGGGAAGAAGTTAAAGCCCAGGCGGCCGCCGGCCAACAGGCCCACCGTCACAATCGCCAGGGCCAGGGCGCTGGCCACGGTAGCGCCGCGGTGTTTCAGGCTGTACCGGGAAAACCGGCGGAACGGGCCTTCCCGGAAACGATCAAAGCTCTGCTCAAAACGATCCCGGAACCGGCTTACCGGGTTGCCGCGTGGGCGAGCGCCCTGCTCCGGTAGCTTGTCGCCCTTGTCCTTGACCACAAAGGCATGGCGCAGGTGAGCCGGCAGTACCACAAAGCATTCCAGCAGCGACGCCACCAGAACACAGATCATCACCAGCGGAATATCGCCCAGAATGTTGCCGATAATACCACCCACCACCAGCAGCGGCATAAACGCAGCCACCGTGGTCAGGGACGAGGCCAGCACCGGCCACACCATGCGCTTGGCGGCGCCTTCGGCGGCGTAGATGGATTGCTCTCCCATGCGGGCATGGGCGTCGGCATCCTCGCCCACCACAATGGCATCATCCACGATAACCCCGAGCGCCATGATCAAGGCAAACAGCGACATCATGTTGATAGAGCCACCCAACAGCCACAGCACCGCCAGCGCGGCCATAAAGGCGGTGGGAATGCCGATGGCCACCCAGGCCGCCACCCGCCCGGGCAGAAACAGGTACAGCAGGGCGATCACCAACACCAGGCCGCTTAGGCCATTGTTCACCAGCAGGGAAATCCGGTCTTCCAGCAGCTGCCAGGTTTCGTCATACACCTGCATTTTGATGGTGGGTGGTAATACCGGGCGGGTGTCTTCCAGCCAGCTTTCCAGCACCCGGGCCGCCGCCAGCGAATTGCCGTTCTCCGCCCGCTGCAATTGCAGCTCCACCGCCGGCAGGCCTTCGTTTTCCATCACCGTCTGGTTGTCCCGGGCTTCCTGGCGAATGATGGCGATATCACCCAGCTGCAAGCGAATGCGGTCTCCGCTGAGTACCGGAATCGTTTCAAAAGCCTGGGGGCTGCGACGCTGCTCTACCGAACGTAATTCCCGGGTGGCGTCCTGCTGGGCCATCATGCCGGCGGGCAAATCCCGGGACAGGGAAGCAACGCGGTCAGCAATCTGCTCCAGCGACAGCCCCAGGGTTTCCAGGCGTTCTACCGGCACATCCACACTGACCTGCTGTTCAGGCAGGCCGCGGATGTTGATGCGGTCAATACCCCGCTCCAGCAGCTCGTCTTCAAACCGGTACACCAGCTGGCGCAGCTCGCTGCGGTCTACCTCGCCGTATACCAGTAGCCGGGCCACCGGTTCATAACGCTCCACCCGGGCTACCTGGGGTTCCTCGGCATCGCCGGGCAGGTTGTTGAATTCATCCACCTGCTGGCGCACATCGTCCACCGCCTGGATCGGGTCGGTGCCTTCATGGAATTCCAGACTGATGGATGACACCCCCTGGGCGGAGGTGGATGTCATCTTTTTCAGGCCATCGACACTGCGCAGGCGCTGCTCCAGCGGGTCGGTAATACCTCGCTCCACGTCTTCCGCAGAGGCACCACTCCAGACCACCCGCACACTGACTACGTCCAGGGCGAAGGTCGGGAAAAACTGGATATTCATCCGGGTTAGGGCCAATGCGCCACCCAGCAACATCACCAGCATCACCAGGTTGCCGGCAACCCGGTGATGAACAAAGAAACCGATTACGCCCTGCTTTCGCTTCACTGGGCAGGCTCCCCGTCAGTACCTGCCAGTTCGACTTTCAGGCCGGTCACAGCGTTGGGCAGGTGGGTGGTGATCAGGCGGGCACCGGGGGTGAGCTGCTCTCCGGCAATCAGCAACCGGCGTTCGCCATTTTCACTGCGGGCCTCACCGATGCGTTCCACTTCAATCCGCTGCATCCGGCCGTCATCGGTCATCAGGTAAACACTGTCTGCGCCATACAGGGCGCTGAACGGTACCTCCACTGCCTGTTCCCGGGCTGGCCGATCAAGGGTCAGGGGCAGCAATGCTCCGGGCCGCAAGCCACCGGGTTCGCCCTGCAGTTCCAGCACGGCTTCGGTACCGGCGGGGTCCGACAGGCCGGCAAAGCGGGCCAGGACGAATTCATGGCCATTATCTGAAATCGCGGTCAGGGTTTGCCCCTGCCCAAGCGCGGTGATCAGTTCGTTCTGGAATACCTGGGGCACCCGGGCCCGCACTTCCAGGCCTCGGGTGGGATACACCGTCAGCAGAGGCTCGTTGCGGGATACCTGATCGCCTACGGCCACCTCAATGCCGGTCACCACACCGTCAAACGGTGCCACCACCCTGGCCCGGTCGACATCCCGTTCCGTCGCGGAAAGGTTAGCCCGGGCCTGAGCCAGTTTGGCCTCGAGGCTTTGCAGGCGGGCGGGGTGTTCCTGGATAGCCCGCAGCCGGGTGCTGACGGTCAGCTCGGCACGTGCCAGGGCATCGGTGGCGGCTTCAAGATTTTCCCGGGAGGCCAGGTTACGCCCCACCAGTGCGTCAATGCGTTCGAACTGGCGGCGGGCGTTGGCGACAATGGCCTGTTCGCTCTTCAGGGCCGCCTGATCGTTGCGGTAGCGCACCTGCTCCGAGCGGATCTGCGCGTCCAGGTCGTCTACCTGGGCCCGGGCCTGGGCCAGGGCCGGGCCAATGTCCGCTTCATCCAGCGCCAGCAACAGATCGCCCTGTTTGACCACCATGCCTTCAGACACCGGGCGTTGCGCCACCCGGCCGGCCAGGGTGGCGGTGATGGTTTGCTGGTCCGGTGCCACCACTTCGCCATACAGGGGCAATACCGGCACCTGGCTGCCCGGTGTAATGGCTTGCACCTCAACACGCCAGCTGCGTTCCGTGGCCGTAACCGCCGCCGGTTCCGGACGGGTGGCTTTCAGGGCAATAAAAACCAGTACACCGACAGCCAGGATGATCAGGGGTAACAGACGTTTAAACATAGCCAGGTTTCTTGTTCCGGTTGGCAGGGTCGCGTTAACGCGCTAAAACTACTATAGAATTTTCAGGGCGGATCCGATGGACCGCACCCTGCGACAAATTCACACAGGCCCCCTTCTTGACCAGGAAGCCCGCTCAATGCCGAGCACCTACGACACATTGCTGAACGTTGTCCTGCTCAACTGCGCCCTGGTGTGCATTGTGGTGTTTATCCATAATGAAACCTTGCTGCGCCTGAGCACCATGCTCGGCAAAATGAGAAAGAGCCACCATTTCCGCCTGATTGTGGCGGTATTGGGGTGCCTGATTTCCCACGCACTGCAGGTATGGGTGTTCGCCACCACATTCTGGTTCATGCACCACGCCGACGGCTGGGGCCTGCTGACCGGTAACTTCTCGGGCAGCCTGCTCGATTGCGTCTACTTTTCCTTCACCACGTTCACCACACTGGGCTACGGCGATGTTGTGCCTATGGGCCAGCTGCGCTACCTGACCGGCATTGAGGGGCTTACCGGGTTTCTCCTGCTGACCTGGAGCGCCTCATTCCTGTTCCTGGAAATGCAGCGTTACTGGCCCGCCCGCTAGCGGCTTCAAACCCACTTGCAGCGGGCCAGGGTGTAGTACAGCAGCGGCACCACAATCACCGTGAACAACGTGGACATGGCCAGCCCGAACACCAGCGAAATCGCCAGGCCGTTGAAGATCGGGTCACTGAGGATGAAGTAAGCCCCTACTACGGCAGACACCGCCGTCAGCGCAATGGGCTTGATCCGCACGGCACCGGCCAGAACCACCGCTTTCTCCAGCTCCATGCCTTCGTCCAGCAGCTGCTTGATAAACACCACCAGCAGGATGGAATTACGTACGATAATCCCCGCAAGGGCGATCATGCCGATCATACTGGTAGCGGTGAACTCCTTACCCAGAAGGGCGTGGCCGGGCATGATGCCGATCATGGTCAGCGGAATCGGCGCCATGATCACCAGCGGCAGTATGTAGGAGCGGAACTGGGCCACCAGCAGCACGAAGATCATGAACACTCCCACACTGTAGGCCGCGCCCATATCCCGGAAGGTTTCGTAGGTGATCTGCCACTCGCCATCCCATTTCAGGGTGCCTTTTTCCGGCAACGGCGGTTGCTGGATAAAGAACTGCTCCGGTGCCTGCTCCTGCTCGTTCAACAGGCTGACCATCCGGAACATGCCGTATAGCGGTGAATCAATCTCGCCGGCCATATCCGCCGTCACGTAGGTCACCGGCAGCAAGTCCTTGTGATAGATAGCGCCCATCCAGTCCGCTTCCCGCACCTCGGCGACACTGGCCAGCGGCACCAGCTCGCCACTGCGGCTGCGCACCTTGATGGACAACAGGGCAGACGGCTGGGCCTTGTCGGCCTCAGGCAAAATCACCCTGATTGGCACCGGGTACTTGGCCTGTTCATCGTGCAGGTAACTGACATTCACGCCGCCCAGGGTCGTCTGCAGGGTAGCCACCACCTGGGCCTGGGACACGCCCAGCCGGGCCGCCCGGGCCCGGTCTACCACCACTTCCCATTGCCGGGTGGGTGCTTCCAGGGTGGTGTCGATATCCACCAGCCCCTCAATGTTTGCCATATCCCCGGCAATCAGGTTGGCCAGCTCCGCCCGGCGGAAGCCATCAGCGGCGTAGACTTCCGCGACCAGCGGCGACATCACCGGCGGCCCCGGTGGCACTTCCACCATTTTCACCTTGGCGCCATACCGGTCAGCAATCTCGGTAAGCGGGCCACGAAGGGCCTGGGTGATGTCATGGGAGGGGCGGCTGCGCGCCTCCGCACTGGCCAGGTTGACCTGGATATCACCCTGGTAGGGCTCGCTGCGCAGATAATATTGGCGCACCAGGCCGTTGAAATTGATTGGTGACGCGGTACCGGCATAAGCCTGCCAGTTATCCACTTCGTCCACGGTTTCCAGGTAATGGCCCATTTCCGTCAGCACCCGCTGGGTTTGCTCCATGGGTGTGCGCTCGGGCATATCCACCACCACCTGCAATTCCGACTTGTTGTCGAAAGGCAGCATTTTCAGGATCACCGCCTGGAACACCGGCAAAGAGGTGGCGCCCAGCGTCAGCAGGACCACCCCAAGCGCCAGCAAACGCCGGCGCCAGGCGTGTTCACCCAGAAACGGCCCCAGCACGGTATTGAAAATTTTCAGGGACACCGGGCTGACGCCATCGGCAGAGCTGCCGGAATCGCCATCCTCTTCCAGGGCCTCGCCTTTCTTGTGCTTGAGCAGCCGGAAGGCCAGCCAGGGCGCCACCACAAACGCCACAACCTGGGACACCACCATGCCGGCCGATGCGTTGATCGGAATCGGGCTCATGTAGGGGCCCATCAGCCCGGAGACAAACGCCATGGGCAGCAGGGCCGCCATGATGGTCAGGCTGGCCATGATGGTGGGTGTACCCACTTCATCCACGGCCACCGGGATAATGTCTTTTATGGCCCGACGGCTGTTCTGGATGCGGCGGTTAATGTTCTCGGTAATGACAATGCCGTCGTCCACCAGGATGCCGATGGAAAAGATCAGCGCGAACAGCGAGACACGGTTGAGGGTAAAGCCCCAGGCCCAGGAAAACACCAGAGTCAGCAGCAGGGTGATCAGCACCGAAATACCGACGATCAGCGCCTGGCGCCAGCCCATAAAGGCGAGCACCAGCAGCATCACCGCCAGGGTGGCGGAGACCAGGTCGGAAATCAGCTTCTGCGCCTTGTCAGACGCGGTCACTCCGTAGTCACGGGTAACCAGCACCTCCACGTCGGCCGGCAGTGCCCGGTTGCGCAGCTGGTCCAGGCGCTGTTCGATCGCGGTAGTGATATCGATGGCGTTTTCACCCGGTTTCTTGGCAATCGCGAGGGTGACCGCAGGGTAAACATCGCCGGCCTTCCCTGCCCGTTCATCCCCATGGGCCGGTCCGAAGCCCGCCAGCACGCTCTGGTCGGGTACGGTACTGCCGCGACGAACCTCCGCCACATCATCCAGGTACACAGCCGCGCCCTGGTGCATCCCCACCACCAGGCGCTTTACGTCTTCGAGGGACTGCAACAGGGTACCGGCCTGCACCGGTATCGAGAGATTATCCCGGGTTACCCGGGCTTCCTGGCTGGAGGCGTTGGCAGACTGCAGGGCACTTTCGATATCCGCCGTGGTCAGGCCGAAACCGGCCAGCAGAGCCGGATCAAATACGATATCCACCCGGTCGGGCACGCCGCCCACTGTGTAGATATCCCGGGTACCGGGTACCCGCTTCAGGGCCACTTCCAGCATATGGGCCAGGCGGGTAAGTTCTTCCCCGCTGTGGGTGCCGGTGGGGTCATACAGTGTCAAGGTCATCACCGGTACATCATCAATGCCCCGGGGTTTTATGACCGGCTGGGAGGCGCCGAGATTCTGCGGCAACCAGTCCTGGTTCGAATACACCTGGTTGTACAGCCGAACCAGGGCGTCCTGGCGGGCGATGCCCACCTCGAACTGCACGGTGATCACCGCCTGGCCCTGACGGGACACGGAATACACGTGCTTCACGCCCTTGATTTCGCTCATTACCTGCTCGGCAGGTGTGGCAATGGCGCTTTCAACCTCCCGGGTGCTGGCACCGGGCATGGCCACCATGATGTCCGCCATGGTGACATCAATCTGAGGTTCTTCTTCCTTGGGTGTCACCACGACAGACAGGACACCAAGAATAATCGCAAGGATCGCCAGCAGCGGCGTCAGGTGGTTGTTCTGGAATACCCGGGCAATGGCTCCGGACGGGCCGACCGGCGGCAGGTTATCACTCACAGCCATTACTCCCCTTCAGCCCGAGCGTTTTCAGACAGGCTCAAGCGTTCGCTGCCCACCAGCTCATCCGGATTGGTCACCACCCGTTCGCCTTCCGAAAGCCCGGCCAGCACCTCCAGCCGGTCGTTCTCGCGAAGACCCAGGCGGACCTGGCGCAGACGGGGCTGATCCTGGCTGTCCAGCACAAACACGGCCCGCAGTTCGCTGCGCTGAATCAGCGCGCTGGCCGGCACCCACAGGGCCTCCCGGCTGGCTACCGGCACACTGACCTTCACCAGCATGCCCGGGAACAGGCTGCCATTGGGTTCATTCAGGCGCAGCCGCAGGCGAAAGGTGTGGGTTTCCGGATTGGCGTAGGGATAGAACGTCAGCTCCCCGGTTTCCAGCACCCGGCCGTCGGCCAGGGTAACGGTAGCCTGGCGTTCGCTGCGGGCCAGGTCTGCGTACTTCTGGGGCAGGTCAACCACCACCCGCAGTTGCTCCAGCGACAGGCCGCTGAGCAGCGGCTGGCCCGGGTTTACCGACTCGCCCAATTCCACATGGCGCTCGGTCAGGATTCCGCCATAAGGGGCAATAATGCGGGTGTAGTCCAGTTGTTTCTGCGCTTCTGCCACAGAGGCTTCCGCCCGCTCCACCCGGGCCCTGGCCGCACTGAGGTTGTTCCTGGCCTGGTCAAACTCTTGCCGCGACACCAGGCCCCGCTCATGGATGGCTTCTATGCGGGTGTACTGCTGCCGGGCATCCTGCAAACCGGAGCGGGCTTCTCCAAGGCCGGCTTCCGCCTGCCGAAGGCGCGACTGCTGCTCGCTGTCTTCAAGGCGCACGATCAGGTCTCCGGCTGCGACCGAATCGTCCACATCAAACGGCAGCTCGACCACCGTACCGCTGGTCTGGGCCGACACCGTGCTCTGCTGAACTGCCTCAATCAGCCCGTCAAGGTGTACGGTTTCATTGAACGGCGCCCGGGTTACCGGCGTGGCCTGGAGATCCTGTGCCGGAGCTGCAATGGAAAAGAGTAACCAGGGTGCCAGCATCCATCCGATCAACGCGCGCTTAGCCATCAACTTATTCCTTTTTGGTATTTGCTAATAACCAAATTCTAGCACCCTTTTCACCCGATGAAATCAGGCCCGGGGGTTATTTTCCGGCTGTTCCGGCGGAGCCTCTGAGCCGCCCTCTTCGGCCGGTTTCCAGCCTTTGTCACCCAGGTCGTCACTTTCCGCCAGCAATCGCAGCAGGCGTTCCCGGGTCATGGCCTCGTGCAGCTCGATCTGGCGCTGCTCGTTGCGAAGGGACTTCAACAGTGCCGTTGCCATGAAGATCATCAGCATCATGAACGGAAAGGCCGCCAGTATGGATATGGTCTGCAACGCCTCCAGCCCGCCACTGAGCAACAGTACACCGGCCACAGACACCTGCACTATGCCCCAGGTCAAGCGGGACCAGCGTTTCGGGTTGAGCACCCCCTTGCTGGTGAACATCCCCAATACAAAGGTAGCCGAGTTAGCTGAAGTGATAACAAACAAAACGATCAGCACCAGCATCAGCCCGCCCAGAATGGCAGTACCCGGCAGGTATTCCAGGGTGGCAAACAAGGCCGAACTCATTTCCGTGGTCACCGCCTCGCCCAGCGCCGCGCCCTCGAACAGTTCGAAATACAGCGCCGAACCGCCAAAGGTGGAGAACCAGACAATACTCAGCAGCACCGGCATACCGATCACCCCGAACACGAACTCGCGGATGGTGCGGCCGCGGGAAATCCGGGCAATAAAGCTGCCCACAAACGGCGCCCACGACAGCCCCCAGGCCCAGTAGAAAATGGTCCAGCGCTCTACCCAGTCATCGCCGGTGTAAGGCGTCATCACCAGGCTCATGCCCACCATGTTGGAAAAATAATCCCCGATGGCATTGGTCATGGCCGCCGTAATGAAATCGGTGGGCCCGAAGAAAAACACGAATACCAGCAAACCCGCCGCCAGCACCATATTGGCATCACTCACGTAACGGATACCGCTTTCCAGCGGCGCCAGCGAACACAGCAGAAATACCGCGGCCACTCCCGCCAGGATGAACAGCTGCTGGCTGACCCCGAATGCCGTGCCGGCCACCGCCCCCAGGCCACTGTTGATCTGGATAACCCCCAGCCCGAGTGTGGTGGCAACCCCGAACACCGTGGAGACGACTGCCAGGATATTGATGGCATGGCCGGCACCGGAATCCACCCGGTCGCCCATGGTGGAGCGGAAAGCTTCACTGATCAGGCCGGGGCGCTGCAGCCGGAAACGCACATAGGCAATCGCCAGCCCCACCAGGGCAAAGTTGGCCCATTGATGAAAGCCCCAGTGAAACAGCGAATAGCGCATGGCCATACTGGCCGCCTGCGGGCTTTCCGGTTCAGCGGAACCAAACGGCGGCGAAACAAAGTGGCTCATGGGCTCGGCCACCGCCCAGAACACCAGCCCCACCCCCATACCGGCGGAAAAGATCATGCCCAGCCAGGTCAGGTAGGAGAACTCCGGCGCCTCGCCGTCGGCCCCCAGTCGTATCCGGCCGTAGTCACTGCCAGCAATCGCTATGCAGAACACCAGGAAACCCGAGGTGGCAAACAGGTACAACCAGCCAAAGTGCAGGGTGGTGAACTCCAGGGCCTTGTGGGCATAGAAGGACAACTGGTCCGGCATCAGCCCGCCGGCCACCACAAAGACCGCCAGCAGAACAAATGAACTGTAGAAAACCCAACCGGGACGATGACTCATAACCACCCTTTTACCTGATCTTGCTGAATTGATAGCGTCCCATTCTAGTCCCCCTGCAGAAAGGCACAAAAAAACCCCGGACAGACTCAACATCCGCCCGGGGTATAAATGTCACCCGCCGGCTATGAGAAGCGGGTAACCGCCATAATCGTCTTTACCACCGGGCCGTGAGTGCTGCGCGCACGGTACGGCCGGGTTCGTTGACCTTGAAAAACTCCTCGCCTAGGGCATCCGCTTTGCTCACGTGGGATGCCCAGGTCTTGTCGAACACGTTATCCACCGCCCAGGTCAAGCTCAGGTTGGCCATAAGCGGATGGGTACCGGACAGGTTGAAGACGCCGTAACCCGGTGAGGTGCTGGGATCAAGGCCAGACTCCAGGTCTACCCGATCCTGCCGGCGCGCCAGCTGCCATTCGGCTTCCAGGGTATGGCCCTGATGATGCCAGCCAAGGGTCTGGATAAACTGAATGGGCGGAATCCGCGGCAGCGCCTTGTCGGCATCCCGGTTTTCACCCCTTACAGACGCCAGCTTGCTGTTCGTGCTCCAGGTTCCGTTGCTCCAGCCCAGCTGGCCTTCGACACCCAGCAAGCGGGCATCAATGTTGTAGTAGCGGTCCTGGGAACGCAGAACATAGTCGTCCACCTGGTCTACCCAGACCGCCGGACGCCAGTTCCAGTTGCCTTCACGGCCCGACAGGCTGATTTCCAGCTTGTTGTGCTTTTCGGTATCCAGGTCCGGGTTACCCACCCAACCCAGCATTTTGTTGACGTAGCGTTCGGTCACTCCAGGGCTGCGCACACTGTGGCTGGCCACGACATCCAGGCTACGGTTCGGCGCGTAACGCCACTCACCACTGACAAAGCCACTGACGTTGTCATCATTGGCATCGGTGCTGGTGGTGCCATATACCTGCTCGTAAGCCTTGGCCGCACTCATCGACACCATGGTTCCATCTGGCTTTTTAAGCATGTAGGTCTGGTCAGCCTCGGTGGCCTGCATCTCTACCCGGTCGTAACGAATACCGGCACCCAACCGGGTGTTCATGCGGATCTGGTGGAAGGCTTCAACAAACACACCCACACGATCCCGCTCAACGCCAGGCCACATGTAAGAGGCCACAACGTCTTTATCCACGTTGTTCAGCGCGGCATCCCAGTCGTTACTTTCCACATCCACACCGATAGCAATGTCTTTGGTGTAGTTGATGGTCTGATCCAGCACCAGCCGCACGCCTTGCGTACTGGTCTCCGAGGCGGTCAACATTTTCATGGGAGCCGTTTGCTCGCGCAGACTGAAGTTGTCCATCACATGGTCAACGTCCGCCTGCCAGGCCATCAGGTTCCAGCCGCCGTTGGCAACGGGCGCACCCAGCTCCATCCGGTACAGGTCGGTGTCGGTTTTCGGCGCATCCATACCACGGCCCGGGAAGCTGACATCCCGCTCTTCCTGGCGGCTGACCATGCCTTTGATGTAGAAGCCGTTATCAGCTGTCCAGGCGCCATCCACCCGGCCTTCGGTGTTTTCATAGGAGCTGCGGACTTCGTTACCGTCGCCGTCTTCGTAGTCGTCCGCTTCGTCGTAGCCGCCGGCCAATCGAATGAAGGCATCCTTGCTACCGGCCGCTACGCTGCCATTCACCAGCTTGCCTTCACCATTGTTGGCGCCGCCCAGGGTCAGGTGGCCGGTTGTGCGGTTGTCATCCGCAAATTCCGGAGCTGCAGTGGTGGCCACCACCTGGCCGCCGGCAATCGGCCCCCAGCGCAGGGTGCGGTTGCTGGTGCGCACTTCCAGCACCGGCGCCAGCGCCGTGCTAAGCCGACTGGTAGGCGGATCCATGCGGCTCGGGCAGGCGCCCTCCACCCGCATGCCGTCCAGCAATACCTCAACCCGCTCTTCGTTCTGGCCACGGATTACCGGGTCCAGGCCACGGCCACCCATACGGGACAGGGACACAGACGCATCAGACGACAACCGTTGTACCGGCTCGGTCTGGATAGCCGCCGCAGAAAGCCTGGCCGCTTCGGCGGACTGGCCTTCGGTTACCCGGATGACCACCGGGTTTTCAGCTTCGGACTGGGCATTGGCAAGGGGAGCGACGGTATAGCCGGCCATCACAAGGCTGATACAGCGAGCCAGGCGGGTTTGTCTCAACATCGGTTGGCAGTCCTTGGATCGTTTTAGTTGGTTGCATGACTAATGATCCGGAATTGTAAGACCCTTCCTTAAGCCTGGCTTGAGACACAATGCCGCACCTCTTTGGGGGTATCTCCGATAGGTGCAGAAGCACATTGTTTCGCCCTGCACTTGCAAAACTACCGTCAGATGTGGTGAAATCTCGTCCCTTTTTTTGGGTGGTCGCAAATTCTTGCGGCTTTCAATACGCGAATTCCGAGGGCTTATCCCATGACAGCAAAACTCGACGAAAAGCTGGAACCGATTTACCAGGACGTTCTGCACCGCAACCCCGGTGAGAAAGAGTTCCACCAGGCGGTTCATGAAGTGCTGGAAACTCTGGGGCCTGTGTTGGTGAAGTACCCCGAGTTCGCCGACAAGAAGATCATCCAGCGCATCTGCGAACCAGAGCGCCAGATCATCTTCCGTGTACCCTGGCAGGACGACAGCGGCGAGATCCACATCAACCGCGCCTTCCGTGTTGAATTCAACAGCGCCCTGGGGCCCTATAAAGGCGGCATGCGTTTCCACCCTTCCGTTTACCTGGGCATCATCAAGTTCCTGGGCTTCGAGCAGATCTTCAAGAACGCCCTGACCGGCCTGCCCATTGGCGGCGGTAAAGGTGGCAGCGACTTCGATCCGAAGGGCAAGTCCGACGACGAAATCATGCGTTTCTGCCAGAGCCTGATGACCGAGCTGTACCGTCACCTGGGCGAGTACACCGACGTTCCTGCCGGTGACATCGGCGTGGGCGGCCGCGAGATTGGCTACCTGTTCGGCCAGTACAAGCGCATCACCAACCGTTACGAGTCCGGCGTGTTCACCGGCAAGGGCCTGGACTGGGGCGGCAGCCGCGCCCGTACCGAAGCCACCGGTTACGGCACCGTGTTCTTCACCCACGAAATGCTGAAAGCCCGTGGTGACTCCCTGGAAGGCAAGACTGTCGTGGTTTCCGGCTCCGGTAACGTGGCCATCTACGCCATCGACAAGTGCCACGAGCTGGGCGCCAAGGTCATTGCCTGCTCCGACTCCCAGGGCATGATCGTGGACGAGAACGGCATCAACCTGCAGACCCTCAAGCGTATCAAGGAAGTTGAGCGTCGTCGCATCAGTGCCTACACCGAGTTCCACAAAGACGCCAAGTACGTGGAAGACGGCAACATCTGGAGCGTTCCGTGTGACGTGGCCCTGCCTTGCGCCACCCAGAACGAGCTCAACGGCAGCGATGCCAAGACCCTGGTCGAAAACGGCTGTATCGCAGTGGCAGAAGGCGCCAACATGCCGACCACCCCGGAAGGCATCATCATCTTCCAGGATGCCAAGATCGCCTACGGCCCGGGCAAGGCAGCCAACGCCGGTGGTGTTGCTACCTCTGCGCTGGAAATGCAGCAGAACGCCAGCCGTGACTCCTGGACCTTCGATTACACCCAGAAGCGCCTTGAGGAAATCATGATTGATATCCACAAGAACTGCTACGAGACTGCGGCCGAGTTCGGCGCCGAAGGCAACTACGTGCTGGGCGCCAACATCAATGGCTTCCTGCGGGTTGCCAAGGCCATGAACGCCATGGGCGTTATCTGATCCTGCCATGAACGGCGAAGAACCTCGCCAGTCCGAAGACCGGGTATCTACCGGTCTGGCCGGACTGGACGAGGTTCTGGATTACCTCAGAATCGGCGATAACGTTGTCTGGCGGGTCTCCCACCTTGATGACTATCGCCGTTTCGTCCTTCCCTTCGTTGATGCCGCCGCCGATGCCGGCCGGCAGATTCTCTACCTCCGGTTTGGCGACCATCCGCCGATCATTGAAAATCACCCTGCCGTTCGCACGATCGAAATCGACGCCCTTGGCGGTTTTGAAAGCTTCACCAGCCGGGTCTGGCACCTGATCGAGCAACACGGTCGCGGCGCGTTCTATGTCTGTGACAGCCTGAGCGAGTTGCTCAATGCCTGGGCCACCGACGCCATGGTGGGTAATTTCTTCCGGGTGGTATGTCCGTTCCTGTTCGAGCTGGATACCGTGGCCTGGTTTGCGCTGCACCCGGAGCGCCACTCCCGGATGACCCTGGACAGAATCCGCCAGACCACCCAGGTAATGCTGGACGTTCGCCGCCATGGCGACAATGTGCAGGTACAGCCAATCAAGGCCTGGCGCCGGCAATCACCCACCATGTTCCTGCCCCACCGGGAGCATAACGGCCAGTTCTGCCCGATTACCGACAGCAGCGATGCCACCCGGTTACAGGCCAGCCTGGAACAGGAAAGCCTGCACCGGCAGCCCCTTCTGGATTACTGGGACCGATTGTTCCAGGACGCCAGCCGGGCCCTGTCCGAAAACGACGACGCCGCCATTGCAAACCTTCAGGAGCAGGTGCTGCAGGTTCTGGTCAGCCGGGACCCGCAGATACTGGAACTGGCCCGCCGTTATCTGTCGCTGGAAGACCTGCTGGCCATCCGCGGCCGGCTGGTGGGCAGCGGCTATATCGGCGGTAAGGCTACGGGCATGCTGATTGCCCGGAACATCCTGCTGAAAGACGATCCGCAACAATGGCAGGAGATGCTGGAACCCCACGACTCCAGCTATCTGGGCACCGATGCCTACTATGCCTTCCTGGTGCATAACGGCCTGTGGCCGGCAATCATGCGCCAGCGCTCCGCCACCGGTTACCTGGCAGAAGCCCCGGCCCTGCAAAACGGTATTCTGGAAGGCCGCTTTCCCGATGAAATCCGGGCAGACCTGGAGCGCCTGCTGGACCACTACGGCCAGTACCCGATCCTGGTGCGCTCATCCAGCCTGCAGGAAGACGGTTTCGGCAATGCCTTTGCGGGCAAGTACGACAGCGTGTTCCTGGTCAACCAGGGCTCGCCCGAACAGCGACTGGCCGCGCTGGAAGATGCCATCCGGCAGGTGTATGCATCGTCCATGAGCAAAGATGCGCTGGTATACCGCAAACAGCGAGGGCTCGACCAGCGAGAAGAACCCATGGCACTGCTGATCCAGCGGGTAAACGGCCGGTTCCACAACCGCTATTACCTGCCGGATGCTGCCGGCGTGGGGGTGTCCCGCAACACCTTTGCCTGGGACAGCAACATGGACCCGGAAGCCGGCATGGTGCGGTTGGTGATGGGCCTGGGCACCCGGGCGGTGGACCGTATTGAAGGCGACCACGCCTGCGTGATGGCACTGGACCATCCCACCCGGCAACCGTTCCGTAACCAGGACGAAAGCTTCCGGTTCTCCCAGCACCTGGTGGACCTGCTGGACCTGGAAACCGGGGGCCTCGAAACCCGGCCCCTGAGCCAGATGCTTCCATCTGCGCCAAACCTGCCCATGAACCACCTTGCCGAAATCGACCGGGACGCCACCGCCAGGGCCGAGCAGATCGGCCTTGATGGCCCGGTCTGGCGCCTGACCTTCCGGCCACTGGTGCAGGGCAGCCGGTTTATCAACCGGCTATCGAGCCTGCTGGCCACCCTGGAAGCCGGTTACCGGCATCCGGTGGATGTGGAATTTACCCTGCATCTGAATGCCGAGGGAGAGCCGTCTTTCAACCTGGTGCAATGCCGCCCCCTGGCCACCATTGGCGAAACCGGCCCGGTGCAGATTCCAGACCCGCTGCCCGAGCCCCGGCTGCTGTTCCGGACCCGGGGCCATTTCATGGGCGGCAACATCAACCTGGCCATCACAAGGGTGATCCGGGTAAACGCCGCCGTCTATGCCGGCCTGAATACCAGTGAGCGCTATGAGGTAGCACGGCTGGTCGGTGAAACCGTGCGGGCTTCGGCCGAACCCACGATGCTGGTCGGCCCCGGTCGCTGGGGCACCAGCAGCCCGGAACTGGGTGTTCCGGTGCGGTTTTCCGACATTGCCGGCGTGGCCGCGCTGGTGGAAGTGTCCGAAAATGCCGGCGACATGGTGCCGGACCTGTCCTACGGTTCACATTTCTTCCAGGACCTGGTGGAAACCGGTATTGCCTATGCGGCCCTGTTCCCGGATACCGCCCACTGCCAGTACCACCCTGATCGCCTGCCACCCTGCCAGCTTTCAGGAATGGCTGGGCAAGCTGCAGAAGCCGTGGAAGTCCATCACATCACCCGGGGCCAGCTGCAACTGACCGGCGATGTGGTCAGCCAGCAACTGGTGTGTTATTTCACCGATTGACCCCTGACAAAAGGTCGCACGTTGTTCAGGTGCGCCGCAGCCGCTTGCTGCTAGAATGCCCTCATGGAATGGCTCACTCACTCTCAGACCGGTTTTCGCCAGGCTGCCCGCTACCTGCTGGGCATGCGGCTGGCCATCATCACCACGCAACTGGTGGCTATTGCCGTTGCCGAATCCGTCATCACCCTGGCGCACCGGGCCGAGGCCCTGCTGGTTTGCCTGCTGTACGGCGTGCTGGCCACCCTTGGCTGGCTCTGGTTCAACCGCAAACCGCCCGAATCCTCGGTTCCGGTCAGCCTGACCCTGGCCACGGACCTGATCCTGATCGGTCTTTGGCTGTTCTACACCGGTGGCTATACCAATCCGCTGGTGTCGGTGTTGCTGCTGCCCATTGCCGTGGCCATTATCCTGGTACCAACCCGCCAGAGTATTGCGCTAACGCTCACCGGCATTGCCGTGTACACCGCCCTGGTCATCTGGCACACCCCGGTGGTGCACGATCACCACGGTGGCGACCTGGCCCAGCTACACCTTGTCGGCATGTGGGTGACCTTCGCCCTGACCGCCGGCATTCTGCTGCTGGTGGTGGGCACCCTGGCCCGTCGCCTGCGACACCAGCAAAGCCAGCTGTCCCGGTTCCGGGAAAACCGGTTGCGGGATGAGCAGGTAATCGCCCTTGGCCTCTCGGCGGCGGCGGTTGCACACCGGCTCGGCACGCCACTGAACACCATGACCTTGCTACTGGACGAAATCCGTTCCCACAGCGGCCAGGGCAGCCCGGAGCTGGAAGAAGACCTGGACATGATGGGCCAGCAGGTGATGCTGTGCAGCAGCCACCTGCAGCAGCTCACCAAAACCGCCGTAGAAGCCAGGACCGCCCAACTGGAAACCCTGCCTGTACGTGAGTGGCTGGCCCGGTTGCGGGAATCCGCCACCCTGCTGTGGCCGTCCGGTCCTATCCAGTGGGCAAAGGATCATCCCGACACCCGCATTGCGGTCGACGCCACCCTCGACCAGGCCATCCTGAACCTGTTGGCCAATGCCCTGACCGCCAGCCCCCAGTGGGTAGCAGTCAGCAGTCGGCAAACCGATAACGGCCGCATAGAGATTGTGGTCGAAGACCACGGTGAAGGGTTGGAGGCCGCCCTGGCCGGGGCACCCGGCGAAGATATAGTCGATTCCAGGAACGGTCTGGGAGTTGGCCTGTTTTTGTCTAATGCCACCATCCAGCGGCTGGGCGGCAACCTGAAAGCCCGAACCGGCAACACCGGAACCAACATGGTGATCGATTTGCCACAGGCCGTGACATCCACTGCAGGAGAGCCGGAATATGTCTGAACAGGAACAGTGGCTGATTGTTGATGACGACCAGGCCTTCCTGCAGGTGCTGAGCCGCTCCCTGGCCCGGCAGGGTATCGAGGCCATCAGCGCCAGCAACCACGACAGCGCCCTGGATGCGCTGGATGCCCACAACATCCGCCGCTGCGTGCTCGACCTGAACCTGGCCGGCGAGAGCGGACTGCAGTTGCTGCCGGAACTTCTCGACACCAACCCGGACCTGGACGTACTGGTGCTCACCGGCTACGGCAGCATTGCCACTGCCGTGGAGGCCATGCGCCGGGGTGCTGCCAACTACCTGTGCAAACCGGTGACCGTTCAACAGCTGATCAGTGGTTTTGAACCACTGGAAGCCCCGCCTGAATTGCGCCCGGAGCCACCCTCGGTGGAAGAAATGGAATGGGAACACATCCAGCGGGTGCTGAATGAGCACGAGGGCAACATCTCGGCGACGGCCCGGGCCCTGAACATGCATCGCCGCACCCTGCAACGGAAGCTGCAGAAACACTCCCGGTGGCGCCAATAACCCCAACGCAAGCTATTCAATCCACACGATTTTGACGGACATCAATTCCGTCAGACTAATGTGTAATGCCCGCAATTCGCGTATACGCTAGGATTGCGCGGCGCCTGACTTTTGCAATAAATGGATAATCCGCTGACTGTCACTGCGGCCATCTCGGCCTCTACGGACGGTTAAACTGATTGCGATTGCTATACTTTCCGGCGCACTCACAGGGAGGAGAGCCAGCCGCCAATTACCGGATTTACCCGAGATGCCCAAAGGTCCAGAACACGTCGCACCAACTGCTGATATTTCCCCGGCCCGGCTGGCACTGGTGGCCACCACCACCAGCAACATGGTGCTGATCCTGGATGGCGAGGCCCGCATCGAATGGGTAAACGGCGCGTTTGAGGCCCATACCGGTTACCCCCTGACCGATATCCGGGGCAAAAAGCCGTTTGACCTGTTACCCGGAACCGGCACCAACAAGGAAACCGTCGCCCGCATCCGGGCGCACTTCGCCAACGGCGAACCCTTCGAAGAAGACATCCTGCACTACACTGCCAGCGGCACCCCGTATTGGGTACACACCTGCAGCATGCCGATCGGCAAAGCAGAGGGCGTAGACCCGGGTTTTGTCATCATCCAGACCAATATTTCCGACCGCAAGCACAGTGAGCGGGGCCTGCGCATTGCCGCCAGCGTATTCGACCGCAGCCACGAGGCCATCCTGATCACCGACAAGCACAACCGCATCATGGATGTGAACCCGGCCTTCGCCCGCATCACCGGCTACAGCCGGGAAGAAGTGCTGGGCCTGAACCCGAACATTCTCAGCTCCGGCCGGCACTCCAAGGCCTACTACCAGTCCATGTGGCGCTCGATCGAGCAAAACGATTTCTGGCGTGGCGAGCTGTGGAACCGGCGCAAGAATGGTGAGGAATATGTGGAGTTGTTGTCGGTCAGCCGGGTTCACCTGGAGGAGCCGGGGCAATATTTCCACGTGGCGTCGTTTTCCGACATCACCGCACTGAAAAACCATGCCCGGGACCTGGACCGGGCTGCTAACTACGATGAACTCACCGGCCTACCCAACCGGCAGTTGCTGGTGGAACGTCTTCGCACGGCCCGCCAGCACGCCGACCGCCAGAAACGTTCGCTCTCGGTGTGTTACCTGGACATTGACGGTTTCAAAGCCATCAACGACGAATTCGGCCACGACGCCGGCGACAAGGCCCTGAAAACCGTGGCCGACCGCCTGGCCCACAGTCTGCGCCGGGGCGACACCATCGCGCGGATCGGCGGCGACGAGTTTGTCATCCTGGTTCAGAGCGACAACCCGGAAATCGTCTATCAGCGACTGCTGGCGGAAGTGAGTCAGCCGATCCCGGTGGCGGATACCTTTATTACGGTCACCGCCAGCCTGGGCGCCGCCATTTATCCGGACGATAACACCGACGCCGAAGGCCTGATCCGCCACGCCGACCAGGCCATGTACGCAGCCAAGGAAAAAGGCCGTAACCAGTTCCACATTTTCGACCCCGGTGAAGACGCCTTCCGGCGCCAGCGCCGCAACCAGCTGGTGGAAATCGGCAATGCGCTGGAGCACAACGAATTCGAACTGTATTTCCAGCCCAAGGTGCGGCTGGCAGACTGCCAGGTCGTGGGCTTTGAAGCCCTGATTCGCTGGAACCACCCGGCCAGGGGCCTGACCACGCCCGGGGATTTCCTGCCTGCGGTAGAGAACAGCCATCTGGAAGTACCGCTGGGCAGCTGGGTGCTGAAAGAAGCCATCCACCAGATGAACCTGTGGAACGAGGCCGGCGAGCAGCTTGCGGTGAGCATTAACATCGGCGCACCGCACCTGATGGACCGGAGCTTTGTGCACTACCTGGAAAGCTACCTGCAGTGCCACCCGGAGGTAAATCCGGAACAGATCACACTGGAAGTGCTTGAATCCACCGCCCTGGAAGACATTCAGCGCGCCGAGAACGTACTGGCAAAGTGCCAGACCCTGGGCCTCCAGGTTGCGCTGGATGATTTCGGAACCGGGTTCTCATCCCTGACTTACCTGCGCACCCTGCCGATCAACATGATTAAGATCGACCAGAGTTTCATCCGCGACATGCTGCAGGACGACAGCGACCGGGCGATTGTGGAAAGTGTGATTTTCATGGCCCAGCGCTTCGAGAAACCGACCCTGGCCGAAGGCGTGGAAACCATGGCCCAGGCCGAAGCGCTCATGGCCATGGGCTGCAACCTGGTGCAAGGCTATGCCGTGGCCCGGCCCATGCCGGCTTCCGAGGTGCTGCCCTGGCTGGCCATGTGGCGGGAGAATGCCTCCTGCAAGGCCCAGTCGGAGCCCCCCGCTAGCGATACCGGCGCTGGTCCAGGGTGCTCAACCGGTCGGGATGGAACACCATCAGGCCGGTCACAAAGGCTCCGTTGATAAAGCCTTCGGGAATCATGAACAGCGGCAGGTAGCGCAGGTATTCGTGCACCAGCATGTCGAAACTATAGGCTCCGCTGGTCCAGAGCAGCAAACACATCACCACCCCGGCCGCCGCCACTGACAGCCCGGCACCAAAGAACCCGCAAAAGAAGATATAAGCGAAGAAATTTCGGAAGTTACGCCGACGCTCCCACAGCATGATGCCGTGGCTCACCAGGGCCGGCACCATCACAGTGACCAGCCCGTTGGCGGCAAACATCATCAGCGGTTCGCGCCCGGTAATCACCGTAATCACCAGCGCCAGCAGGCCGGCGAGCACTGCCAGGGCCCAGCCCACCATCAGGGTAATCACAGTGATACCGAAAATATGAATGGCCAGCCCGGGCGATATCCCCGCCCTTAACTGCCAGACAAACCCCAACACCACCGCAGCGCCAAACAGCGTGTGCTGGGCCGCGTCATCGTTGCGGAAGGCCCGCCAGTCCACGGACCGGAGGGCGGCAATCAGAACCAGCACAAACAGCAGTGCCGTGAACAGCCACTGGCCAGTGGAGAGCAGGTTGTCAGTCATTCCCATCAGTGGTCACCGGTTACTAGCGCCAAGAAACACGGGGGCAGTGTTCAACATACCCCCGCACCGGTCAATGGGATCACTGCGCTCAGATCATGCGATCGCCGGCCGGTTGGTGAGTGCCTGCCAGGCCTCATAGGTGCTCAGGTACACGCCACCGCCCAGGTGCTCAAGAAACTCCGTGCCCTTGAGCCGGTCCATCACCGGGCCTTTCACCTCAGACAGGTGCAGCCTTGCGCCGGCATCGTGCAGGCGCTCATTGATGGCTTCTAGGCTTTCCAGTGCCGAGGCATCAATCAGGTTAACCGCGGGGCACACCAGCACCAGGTCTGTCAGCTCCGGCTCCCGGCTGACCAGGTCCATCACTGTTTCCTCAAGGAAACGGGCATTGGCAAAGTACAGACTCTCGTCTACCCGCAGGAAGGTTACCTTCGGGCACAGTTCCACGTCATGGCGCAACACATTGCGGAAATGCTCGGTACCCGGCACCAGGCCCACCACGGCACTGTGGGGCCGGCTGGTTCGATACAGGAACAACCCGATGGACAGCGCCACCCCCGCAATAATGCCTGCCTCCACACTGTGAACCAGGGTCAGCACAATGGTGGCCAGCATGGCGCCAAAGTCGGTACGGGAATACCGGAAGGTGCGAGCCAGGGCCGGCAGGTCAATCAGCGTAGCCACCGCCACGATAATCGTCGCTGCCAGCGTGGCCTGGGGCAGCCAGGCAATGGCAGGCGTCAGGAACAGGGTGGCCAGGGCAATGCCCACCGCCGTATAGGCTCCCGCCGCCGGCGTTTCCGCGCCGGCATCAAAGTTGACCACGGAGCGGGAGAAGCCACCGGTTACCGGCATACCTCCGGAGAAACCGGAACCCAGGTTGGCGGTGCCCAGGCCAATCAGCTCCTGGTCCGGATCAATACGCTGGCGCCGCTTGGCGGCCAGCGTCTGGCCCACAGACACCGATTCCACAAAGCCCACCACACTGATCAGCAAGGCACTGACGGCCAGCTGGGACCATACCGAGGGCTCCAGGCTTGGCATGGTAAAGGAGGGCAAACCCGATGGCACGGCACCCACCAGCCGGACACCCTGTTCATCCAGCCGCAGGGCCCAGGCCACCAGGGTTGTCACCACCACTGCCAGAATCGGTGCCGTCTTGGTGAAAATATCCGCGGCACGGGGCGCCAGGCCCAGCTTGCTCAGAAGCGGCTTCAGGTAGCGACGGGACCACACCAGGAACAGCAGGGCACCGCCACCCACCAGCAGAGTGGGCAGATTGGTATCAGCCAGGCCGCTTAACAGCGAACCGACGATATCAATCAGGTTGTGGCCGGAAGACTGGATACCGAACAGGTGCTTCAGCTGGCTGGCAGCAATGACGATGCCGGAGGCGGTGATAAACCCGGAAATCACCGGATGGCTGAGGAAGTTGGCCAGAAAACCAAGCCGCATCACCCCCATGACAGTCAGCATCAGGCCCGACATCACCGCCAGCAACACGGCACCGGCAACGTATTCGGGCGTGCCGGCCTCCGCCAGTGGCGCCAGGGCAGCCGCTGTCATCAATGAAGCCACAGCCACCGGCCCCACCGACAGGGTTCGGCTGGTGCCGAACACCGCGTAGATCGCCAGCGGCAGGATACTGGCATACAGCCCGACATGGGCCGGCAGTCCCGCCAGCAACGCATAGGCCAGCGACTGCGGGATCAGCATCACCGTGACAATCACAGCCGCGATCAGGTCACTGGTGACCTGGTTGCGGCTGTAGTGTGGTGCCCACTGCAGAATGGGCAGGTAGCGTTTGAAGTTCATACCCGGCTCAGAACCGGTTAACCGGAACTTTCAGGTACACCTGGCCGTTATCCTCTGCCGGTGGCATATGGCCGGCCCGCATATTCACCTGCACCGAGGGCAGGATCAGCCGGGGCATGTCCAGGGTGGCATCCCGCTCGGTGCGCATTTTCACAAACTCCTCTTCGGAGATACCTTCATGCACATGCACATTGGCCTCACGCTGCTCCGCCACCGTGGTCATATGCTGGTACTCATCCCGGCCAGGTGCCTTGTAGTCATGGCACAGGAAGATACGAGTCTCCGGCGGCAGGGTGAGCACCTTCTGGATCGATTGATACAGGGTGCGCGCATCGCCACCCGGGAAATCGCAGCGGGCGGTGCCGTAGTCGGGCATGAACAGGGTATCGCCCACAAACGCAGCGTCGTCGATCACGTAGGTCAGGCACGCGGGGGTGTGGCCCGGGGTATGCAACACCCGGCCCTGCAGGTTGCCGATGGTAAAGGTGTCGCCTTCCTGGAACAGCTTATCGAACTGGCTGCCATCGCGGGCAAACTCGGTGCCTGCATTGAAAGCTTTACCAAAAATTTCCTGAACATCGACGATTTTTGCGCCAATTCCCGTCTTTCCGCCAAGATGTTCGTGCAGATAGGGTGCTGCAGACAGGTGATCTGCATGCACATGGGTCTCCAGAATCCACTCAACCGTCAGGTTGTTGTCTCGAACGTACTGGATGATCTCGTCTGCAGAGCGCACGTCGGTGCGGCCGGCGGCGTAGTCGAAATCCAGCACCGAATCCAGGATGGCACAGGCCTGACTGTCCGGATCACGCACCACGTAACTGAAGGTATTGGTGGGTTCGTCGAAGAAATGCTGAACGATAGGCTGAGTCATGGTATTCACCTTGGATGTCGCCGATATCTATGATTTGATCTAAGGATATACTGAAACGATATATAAGGTGAAATTCTGTTTTCTTATATAGGCGATAAGCTCGATGCATCACACCGGGCACCGGAACACGTTCCGGCACCCGGCAGGGTGTTTGCTCAGCGTTGCCCGAGAAGCTGTGTGGCCTCGCGGCGGCGACCGTCATCTGCCAGCTCACGGCCCGGCCTGCCTGGCGCCGACAGTACTTTTTCCAGGTACACCCGCGCCCGCTCCGGCTCATCCTGATCCAGCAGAAAATCCCCGAAAAAATAATTGGCATCAATGCCATCAGGGTTGATCGCCAGGGCTTTTTGCAGGTAACTCCGGGCCTTGCTGTCATCCCCGAACCCCAGCGGCCAACCCGGGACCTGGTAGTATAGACTACCCAGAGACGTATAGGCCGAGCCGTCCAGTGCCTCTGGATCGATGTCCAGTGCCGCTTCCAGTGAAGCCCTGGCCTCTTTTACCAGCCCCAGGGCGCCCAGACCGCCTTTGGCGCCAGCGTAGGTGCTGAGCACAATACCCTGCCAGATCAGCGGTTCGGCCCGGCCCGGGTAACGCTCAACAAAGGCCTTGGCCTCGGTGGCCAGTGCCTCGAATGCCTTTTCTTTTTCCTGTTCGGGTGTCTGATACTGGATTTCAGCCCAGCGTTGCTGGATCTGCGCCAGTTCGGTTGGTACACCCTGGGCCCACGCCGGCATGGCCAGCAACGCGGCCAATACCATCATCATCCACTTCATGACATTGCTCCTGAATCCAGAAAGCGCCGGATGACCGGCAGTTGTTTCAACATGGCTTTATCCACCATCTTCGGCAGGATGCCGTTGATCACCACAAACAGTTTTTCCGGCCAGCCCAGGAAGCGCCGGCGCTCATCCTTTTCCATGGCCTGAAGAATCTGGGCCGCCACGGTTTCCGGAGCGTCCATGGCATTGCCCAGCGCCCGGTTCAACTCGTTCACCGGCTCCGGGTTCATGGCCGTGGCGGTCGCCCTGGGGGCCACGTACACCACCTGCACCGGGGTATCCGCCAGCTCCCGGCGCAGGGCTTCGGTAAAGCCGCGCAGGCCGAATTTGCTGGCACAGTAAGCGGTGTAGCCCGGGAACCCGATACTGCCGAAGGTGGAACCCACAAACACCAGGCCGCCCATCCCCGCTTTACGGAACCGCGGGACAAAATGCCGGGCGACCAGCATGGCGGAACGCAGGTTGACCATGAGCTGGGCGTCCAGGTCGCTGACCGCCATGCCCTCCAGCGCTGCAAAGCGGTTCTGGCCGGCGCAGTGGATCACGCCATCAATATCCGGATACACCTCGGTCAGCTGTTGCAGTTGCCGGTCCAGTTCCAGGCTGGCCAGCTCCAGGTGCACCGGGGAAACGCCTGCGCGCTTTTCCAGCCGCTCGGGATGGCGGGTCGCCACAATCACCCGGGCACCACTTTCCACCAGGGGGCTGATCAGGGCCTGGCCAATGCCGCCAGTGCCGCCCAGCAGGAGAAAGGTTCGGTCATGCAGCCTCATGGCGCTGCTCCTTGTTACTGGCCGGCAGCGGAATGCTGTGCAGCATGTCGCCGTAAAGTCGATACACCATGCGGGCCGACTCGATGATGACCTGCTGGTCGTCCGGATCTGTAATGCTGTCCATCAGGTTGCGGAAAAACTCGAAGTGCTCCTGGTCCAGTGCGCCGTGAGAATACAGATAGCTGAAGGCCTGGTCAGGCAGGCCCAGCTGTTTCTGGATGGCTTCGCCCAGCGGCGTGGCCAGTTCGATGGAGGTGCCTTCCAGTACCTGAACCATGCCGAAAAAGGCGGCCGGGTTGCCGCGCTGGATGCGGTCGTACAGGTAAGCCACCATCAGCTCGATGGAGGTATCCGGCTGGCCATGGCGGATGGCTTCCTTGTCTTCACCACAGGCTTCCAGGTCGTTCAGGATCCACTCGTGGTGGCCGTATTCTTCCTCGATGTATTCCACCAGCGCCTTGCGCACAAACTCCAGCCGCTCAGGGAGCCGCCCGCCGCAAGCCATCATCAGCGGTACCGTGTGTTTCACGTGGTGGTAGGCCTGGGTCAGAAACCAGGTGTAGCCTTCAAGGTCAAAGCGACCCTCCTGGATGGCTTGAATCACCGGGGCTCCGGTGACATGGGCCCGGGCCTGTTCGGTTTCGGATTGCAGTCGGTCAAAAAATGCCATGTTGGAGACTCCTGGCGTTGTCTGTTGGGGAGAAGTGCCCGCAGGCACAGAAAGATTCATAAAAAGGGGAAAGGCTTCGGCCATGAGCATGGGCAGGTCAGCCTGAATCTGGTGCCGCACGGGGCGGCCGTTGGCGGTGATATGGCCCTCGGCCTGGGTCAGCGGTTGCCGGCGTATGTACACGGCCTGCAAACGGGCGTAGTCGGGCAAACCGGCATTGAGTGCCATCAGGGCGGCCCGCAGCTTGTCCGGGCCACGACCATCCCGAACCACCAGCAAGGCGCTGGGTTGTGGTTCGCCATCACCAAACACCACGGCCTGGGCGGCGCCCACGGCCTGTACCAGCTCGCTCTCCAGCCATTCCGGGCTGATGTTGCGGCCAAAACTGGTAATGATCAGGTTCTTGGCGCGGCCGTTAACAGCCAGGAAGCCCTCCGGGCTGATCGCCCCAAGGTCTCCGGTGTCCAGCCAGCCATCATCTTCGGGCTCGTCGCCCAGATAACCCAGATGGGTGTTGCCCCGCACCAGAATCCGCCGATTGTCGTCCACCTGAACCTGTACATGCGAAAGCGGCCGGCCCACAGTGCCCTCCCGCTCCACGCCCGGTACATTCAGGGCCACCACCGAGCCACACTCAGACAAGCCATAACCTTCATACAGGGGCAAATTCATCGCCCGGCCACGGGCCAGAAAATCCGGTGAAACCCGGCCACCACCAACGGCCAGGAAACGAAACGAATCCGTAGCCAGCGAACCCTGCTCGGCGGCATTGACCAGCGCCATGGCCAGCTCCGGCACCAGAATCACCGAATGGGGCTGGTGCTGATTCAGGCCGGCCACCAGCTGGCCCAGTTCCAGGCCGCTGCTGCCAGTCATGCCCAGGGTTTGCAGCGGGGCAACCGTCACCGTGGCACCCATCAGCAGGGGCAGGTATACCCCGGCAATGTTCTCCAGCAGGGTCGCCAGGGGCAGGATGCACAGGTGTTGCTGTAACGTCACACCTTCAAGCCGCTGTTGCAGTGCACAAGCGGTCGCAGCCATCTGCTGCGCCGACAGGCACACGCCCTTGGGGGTACCGGTGCTGCCGGAGGTGAAGGTAATCTTGGCGGTGTGTTCCGGCATCCAGGCCGCCCCCGGAGACACCGGCAGGTGCCGCAGCCAGACACCCTGGCCAATCACCTCCGCCTGTTCGGCCTCGGCACTGAACAGCAGGGCATCCAGCCCTGCCCGCTGAATCAGGTGCTCGGTCTGGCTTTTGGAGAAAAACACCGGCACCGGCACACACACCACCTCTGCCATCAGGCAGGCAAGGTCCGCCACCACCCAGGCCGGGGTGTTGACGCCACACAGCCCGATGCGTTTAACACCCAGGTTTCGCAACTGTTCGGCCACCAACTGCGCCGCCCGCCATAGCTGCTGATAACTGAAACTGGCGTCTGGCCCCTGCAGTGCAATGCGCTCCGGATGTTGCCGGACCCGCTGAGACAGGAGATCAGGCAAGGCGGCCATAGGCACCTCCCAGGTCCGCCTGCGGTTTATACTCGGCCGCAACAACCGGCTGCACCAGCTTCAGCAAGCCGGCGGTGCGCAAGGCCGCCATACCATCAGCGACCTTGATGGTCATCACCACCGGATGATGGTCGTAATAGCGACCCCAACCAGCGCCGCCATCCGGCAATTTTGAAGGGTCGGCATCCGCCAGCACCTGCGTGGCGATGCCGAGCCGATGGAAACTGTTGCGCAACTGGTCGGTACCGGTACACACCACCCAGTCATAGCCGGCAGCATCCAACCACACTGAGAGCGAGGCGAACAGATAGCGGCTGACCCCGGCTTCCACCCCGGCCAGGTGGGCAATTTCGGCAATACCGCTGCGCCTTGTTCCCGGTTCCGGCATCAGTGTTTGCACCGGCACCGACAGGTAATCCTCCAGAAAAAGCCGTTCCTGTTCCGCATTGCGCACGCCAACGGCGGCCAGCAGCGTTCCCTGAGCGGTTGTCAGGGCCAGAAGCCGTGGAATACGCAGGGAAGGCTCGGCCCCGTACGCGTGGAGGAAGCGGCGCCGAATGAAATCCGACACCGTGTGGGCCAATGGCGTGTTGGACTGGATTTCGCAAAACCACCGGCCAGCACAACGGACGGCCGGAACCAACTCCCCGGAATCCGGAGGACAACAGGTCGACATTGTTAACGGATCAGTCATGGCTGCCTTCTCTCTGCTTGCTTTTCCTGGCCCAGACGGACGCAGGGTCATGGCTGACAGATTAGAAAGGCTGGCTTAAACCAGTCTTAAGACGGCACCACAGAAACCTTAAGAGCGCCTTAAGGTTTCTGTGCCTGCACGGTTAAGGCTCACTTAAGAAAGGAGGGGTAGATTGCGGCCAACCTCGGGGCTATCCCGAAAACAATCGACACAGACGCAAACACCTATGCCCAAAGCTCGCCATTTTTTTCAACGCCGACTTGCCCGTTTCCTTGCAGCCGGCGGACTGGCCACGCTGTTGCATTGGCTGATGATGGGCCTGCTGGTTCAGGCCGGGCTTGACCCCAGGCTAGCAACAGCAACCGGAGCCACGGCCGGACTGGTTTTCAACTACGTGGCCCAGCATCAGTACGCGTTTGCCTCGAACCTGCCGCACCGAGTCGCGATGCCGCGATACCTGGCGGCAGCCAGTCTGGGCTGGACCCTGAACCTTTTCAGCTTCTCCGTTCTCAGCCTGGCTGGCCTCAAAGTCCTGTCAGCACAGTTCCTGGCCACGGCACTCGTCACGGTTGCCAATTACTTCTTTGCCAAGAGGTTTGTTTTCCATGAAAAAACAACGCTCAAGCTCCCCTGAACCTATGCTGAGCATAGTTATTCCGGTCCACAACGAGGCTGAAGTGCTCCCGGCCCTGCTGGCTCGACTCTGGACGACCGGGCAAAAGCTCGACGGCAGCTTTGAGCTGCTGTTTGTCGACGACGGCAGTCGGGATGATTCGGTCGCCATTCTGATGGCCGCCAGGCAACGGCAGCCAGAAATCCGTGTCTTGCAGTTGTCCCGAAACTTCGGCAAGGAGGCGGCAGTCTCGGCCGGCCTGGAGCACGCCCGCGGCGAGGCCGTGGTGCTTATGGATGCAGACCTTCAGGATCCCCCCGAACTGATTCCCGACATGCTTGCCGAATGGCGCAAAGGGGCCGATGTCGTGCTGATGAAACGCCGATCCCGGGCCGGCGAAAGCTGGCTTAAACGCATCACGGCCAGCCTTTTCTATCGTCTGATCAATCGGATCAGCGATTCTCCGATTCCGGTCGATACCGGCGACTTCCGGCTGATGAGCCGGCGCACGGTCGAGGCCCTGAACCGGCTTCCGGAACGCAACCGTTACCTCAAGGGCATGTTTGCCTGGGTCGGTATGCCCACCGTAACCCTGGAATTCGATCGCGACCCCCGAATCGCAGGCAGCACCAAGTGGAACTACCTGAAACTCGTACACCTGGCCATGGAGGGCATCACCTCATTCTCGACCCGACCACTGCGACTGGCCCTTGTGCTGGGCTTACTGGCCGCGGGGGCAGGCGGCACCGTTGGCCTCTGGGAGGTAATCCGGGCGCTGGCCTTCGGCATTTCAACACCGGGCTATGCCTCCCTGATTGCCATGATCACCTTCCTGTCCGGCGTCCAGCTTCTGTGTGTCGGCTTGTTGGGGGAATACATCGGGCGCATCTATATGGAAACCAAGCAACGCCCGGTTTTTATCGTGGCGGAAGATAGTCAGGAGACCATGACTTACATACAACCCATGCTGCGAGTGGCCGGCCATGACCAGAATCAGTAACACCTTGCTGTGGCTGCTGGTCTCGGTGCTTGCTGCCAGGCTCGGCCTGTCTGCCTTGTTGCCGTTCGCGGACACCACCGAGCCCCGCTACGCGGAGATGGCGCGGATTATGGCGGAAACCGGCGACTGGATAACCCCCTGGTTCGATATTGGTGTGCCTTTCTGGGGCAAGCCGCCCCTGTCGTTCTGGACTCAGGCACTGTCGTTCAAGCTGTTCGGCGTCAGCGAATTCGCCGGCCGACTGCCCTCCTGGCTGGCCAATGTCGGCATCGTCTGGCTGGTCTACAACCTGCGTCGCTACCTGCACCCCGACCCGCTCGGCCACGGAGCCAAAACTCAAGGGCTCTGGGCTGCGTTAATCTACGCCACTACGGCATTGGGCTTTCTGTCTGCCGGCACGGTAATGACAGATTCATTCCTGGCCCTTGGCACCAGCCTGACACTGGTGAGCCTGATCATTCGCCTGCAGGGGGGGCCGCCGCTCTGGGGCTGGCTGTTCTTCATCGGCCTGGCTACTGGCCTGCTGGCCAAGGGACCACTGGTTCTGGTGCTTGCTGGCCTGCCGGTGTTCCTCTGGGCGCTCACCTTCAACCGTTGGCAGACCCTCTGGCACAGTTTGCCCTGGGTGCGCGGTCTGGCCCTGACCCTGTTGATGTCAGCGCCCTGGTATGTCCTGGCAGAGCTGAAGACACCGGGTTTCCTGGATTACTTCATTGTCGGTGAGCACATCAAGCGCTTTGTCGTCAGCGGCTGGCAGGGTGACCTTTACGGCAGTGCCCATGATTTCCCCCGGGGCACGATCTGGCTCTATCTTGTGCTTGCCAGCATGCCCTGGGGGCTTGTCGCGGTGGCTGGCGTGCTTCACAACCACTGGTGCGGCGCCTTCCAGCTGCAGCAATGGCATACTGGCGAACAACATGTCAGCGCGCTGGTACTCCTGGCCGCGGTGACACCGGCCGTGTTCTTTACCCTGGCCGGTAACATACTCTGGACCTATGTGCTGCCTGGTCTGCCATTTGTTGCCGCGCTCAGCTCCGGGCTACTGATGCCAGACATCGGCCGACGCTTGAAGCGTTCCTCAGTGGCCGCCACCCTTTTCATCCCCGTGCTTGGCTCACTTGCCAGCGGCTGGGTGAGCCTTCATCCGGAGCTGCTGAGAACGGAACGGGAGCTGGTGATGACCGCCAGCCATCTGTCTGACAAGCCCTCTGCGAGGCTTGTTTATACCGGCGAACCTCCGTTTTCTGCCCGGTTTTACAGCGCGGGTAGAGTTGATGGCATTGAGGTGGAAGCCCTCAGGCGCGAACTCGCTGATGGAAATCGAACGTTGCCCATCGCTGTAGCGGTGGATAAAGATCAGCGGGACTTGCTCGACCAACTGGAGCAGATAGCCGATCCGGTCGATCAAAACCGGCGTTACATTCTGTTTCTGCTGGAACCGGTAACCAAGAGTGCAGGGTTGAGCAATGATTCCGGCCGCACTCCGCCAGCTTTCAATTACACTGAAGAGCACAAACAACCTTTGAGTTGAACACCAAACGGATGGCTGTAACAGAATGCGCATACTTCTGACCGAAGATGACCACCCCCTGGCCAACACCATGTTGAGCATGCTCCGGGACGACCAGAATACCGTAGATTGGGTCGATGATGGCCAACAGGCTCTGAACGCCTTACTGAACGAGAGCTTTGACCTGGCCATTCTTGACTTGACGTTACCCCGTGTCGATGGCCTGGACATTGTCCGCCAGGTGAGGGAGCAGGGCGTAGAGTTGCCCATCATCATCCTGACTGCGCGGAGCGAACTGACCGAAAAACTACAGGGACTGGATGCAGGGGCAGACGATTACCTGACCAAGCCCTTTGCCATGTCAGAACTGAAAGCCCGGATAAGGGCGGTTACTCGCCGCCGCTCAGGCACACGAGTCTCAGGACTCAAGGTGGGGCGACTCGTGCTTGATCCGGACTCTGCGCAATTGCAGGTAGGCACAGAGACGTTCGTGCTACCCCGTAGCGAACTGCAGATCCTTCACTATCTGATGCGGCACCCTGATCAGGTGGCAACCAGACGACGTTTGGAGGAACAACTTTACGGCTGGGATCAGGGTGCCGAGAGCAACGCCCTGGAAGTTCACGTTCACCATCTGCGCCGGCGGCTGGGTAAGCAGGCCATTCGCACTGTGCGCGGCGTTGGCTACATGCTGGACAGCAAAGCAGCCTCGGAAGGCCAAGAAATATGAGCCTGACACGGAAGCTGATTCTGCTAATTACCAGCACTGTTTTTATGATCACTCTGATCGCGGCAGGCTGGGGGTTCTATGTCAGCAATCACCAGTTGGACGAACTGTTCGATGCGGAGCTGGCACAAAGTACCCGGATTGTGCAGGGGCTGGTGGAACATCTCTCGAGCACTCAGTCTATCGAGCAGTTAGCCTTTACGCTGTCGAAAACTCTCGAATTGCCGGACGCATTATTTCAGGGCGATGAAGAAGAGGACGAAATTCTGCCCGACGGTGCCGGGCATAAATACGAACGCAAAATCGCTTTCGAAGTCTGGTCTCCTGATCAACAACCTGTGCTGGACACGCTCCGGGCTAACGATGCCCAGGGCCTTGAGCCAGGATTTGCCTGGCAGGAGGCCGCCGGCTATCAATGGCGAACGTTTACCATGCGAGATACATCGACCGGATTCTGGATACGTACCGCCCAGCGAGAGGACGTTCGGGATGAACTGAGCCAGGAAATTGCGCTGGGCAACGTTCTGCCTTTTCTGTTGGCGTTGCCTCTACTGGCCATAGCCGTCCTGGCATCAATTCAGGTGAGCTTCAAGCCTTTGAGAAAGCTCGAAAAACCGGTTCGGAACATGGCGCCTGAGAACATCCATCCCCTCGATGATCGTCAGGCTCCGAAAGAAGTAGCTGGATTGGTGCACGCAGTCAACGGCCTGTTGAGACGGCTGAATCAGGCTCTGGAACGTGAACGCCGCTTCTCCGCTGATGCGGCACATGAGCTGCGAACCCCATTGGCCGCGCTGCGCCTGAATCTGGAGAAAGTTTACGGTGACAACCCCGAACAATATGGAGACCTTATCCAGGCCGTAGACCGAATGGTTCATCTGGTCGAACAAATGCTGTTACTGAGTCGGGTGGACTCCGGCGCTCAGTTTCCGCCGGAGCATCACAATCTTTCCGCCATTCTGGAACAAAGCATCGCAGATGTTGCACCGCTGGCGCTAAAGAAAAACATAGAGCCGGTGCTCCAGGACGAAACGGATCAGTCCCTGATTAGCTGCCATCGTGCCCTGATTAACACCCTCATGCGCTCCTTGCTGGCCAACGCCATCCAATACAGTCCGCCTCATACCATAATCACCACCAATCTCGTTCCCGCAGGTGAAGGCTACGCCATTTCGGTTTGTGACCAGGGTCCTGGAATTCCCGCGGAGGAGCGTGAACGCGCACTCAGCCGGTTTGTGCGACTGGATCAACGTAAAGGTGGAGGCGCAGGGCTGGGGCTGGCGATTGCTCGGCGTATTGCCGAGCTCCATGGTGGCCATCTTATCCTGGCAGACAGGGCAGACGGTCAACCCGGGCTTTGTGTGCAAGTATGGCTGCCAGCACGATGCCCGGCGCTCACGAAACGCTCTTAAGATTCGGTTAAGCTTCAAGGCTGATAATTCTCCGAGGCATAAACCGCACGGCAACGTGGTTTGGTTAACATCTTGGAGAATATCTCAATGTCTCAGCACAGCACTCTGTCACTGGTCATTCCTGCAAAAAACGAGCAGGAAAACATCGCGAAGCTGCTGACCGAGGCCTTCAACGTTATGAGGGATTACCCGGGCTTTGAAGTCGTGCTCGTGGACGATGGCAGTTCCGACCAGACACTGGCAACAGCTCGTCGCACTGCCGAGGCTTTGGGGGGCAGGCTATTGGCGGTTCGACATGAACAGAGCATCGGACAGAGCGGGGCACTGGCGACCGGTATCCTTCGCGCCACAGGCCAACTGATTGTGACAATGGACGGAGATGGTCAAAACGACCCCGCCGATATTCCAGCACTGTTGCAACAAGCGAACAGACTTCACAATCCCGACTTTTGTATCGCCGGCTATCGTAGAAATCGGAAGGATACAGCATGGAAACGTTTCCAATCACGCCTGGCTAATCGTATTCGCAACGCCTTTCTACATGATGGAGTTCCCGATACAGGCTGTGGACTGAAGCTGTTTCCCCGGTCGACCTTTCTCAAACTGCCGTGGTTCGATCACGCCCATCGGTTCATTCCCGCGCTGGTGAAAGGCGCGGGAGGCGAAATCGCCATTGTCGAGGTCAATCATCGCCCAAGAATGGCCGGGATTTCCAAATACAATGCCTGGAACCGTGCATGGGCCGGAATCGTCGATATGATCGGCGTTACTAATTCGAAATAAAGTAAGCGAACATTACCCGGAGATATAAGCCAAATCCGGATGGCCAAAAAACGATTTCAATAGTCGTGGCAATTTTTGCAAACGTCGAAGCTGCCGGTAAACAGTGCTCCG
>NZ_JAJSPB010000089.1:0-1477 GCF_021282325.1 Marinobacter sp. G11 | reverse complement strand
CTGTAAGTGCCTGACAGCTCGACGAGACTAGCGAAGCAGGCGTTCTCGCTCATGGGTTTAGGTTGGCCGCTGGTGCGGCCAAAAAATCACTATTGTCTGTTGATTCCGAGAAGGCTCATATGTGTTAGAGCAGTAGCCGATGATAATCTATGGTTCTTAATAAAAATAAATTAACTATTTCAAGGCTATAACTGCCACATAGAGCGAAGCAATGGCAATGCCTGTGCCCCATAACCATTGCCAGTTCCGTGAGTAAAAGCCCACAACGGCGCGAGCAATCTTGGCTGACCAATGGTACTCGGTATAAACCATTGGAAAAATAACTGCCGAACTCTGAGGATCGTTCTCGAATTCTTGGATTACTGTTCGGCCCTCATACCAGCGCTTTATCGCCCTGAGCATATTCCCCCCTCATTGCTCTAACGCATAGCTAAGCGGCGGCTGAAAGCCGTCCGGTGGACGGCCGACAGGCCGGGAACGAACTTAAGCGACTTGTTAAAAGGCATCAGGCCCGCCCCCTAAGTTTCTGGAATAGGTTCAGCCAAAAAGACGAGTTGGTCACAAGCCATAACCCAACGGCAAGCTGAAACGCCAGCCCCACCGTCCAAAGCAAACTGGAAACTGAGATGTCTGCTGTATTTGGGATAAACCCCAGGGAACGCGGTAGGTAAACGATTGCATCAACAACGAAGTACAAGCCAGCCAGTTGAAAAAGCGCCTTTTGAGAATCATTACTTAAGGAGCTTTCTGAATCCGTCTGGGCGCGTGAAAGAACGGATTTCGCCGCTTTGTTGATTAAAAATACGGCAACAATACCGATGAGAAGGAAAGATCCAATAAGGCCGATGTAAGCGACTAGCGGCATCTCTTTCTGCTGATACTGCTCGATGCTCGAGTAAGCCAGAAAAAGACTCGGCAAATTTAAGACAACCTCAATCAGCAGCCAGATCGAAATAACCCTTAGCGCGATTGCTGTGACTTGCTGTGAATTCATGCTTTACCTTTTAACGCTTGAATGAGTTGTTAGGCGGCACTTGCGCACTACTTAAGCTTTGATTGCAGGCGCTCGGCACGCTTAGTCAATGATTCCACGACGGACCTGCTTGGCTGGACTGGATCAAATGTTGTCTGCCAATCTTGAATCAGCGAAAGCGCGTCTTCATAGGCTTTGCGGCGCTCAAGCAAAAGACTCAAGCGATCTACGGGAGCGTGTAACCGGCGGTGCGCTGACGCGTATGGATCCGCCGTGGTGAAGGAACGAATAGCTGCAATGACTTGAGTCAAAGCCTGAATCGCAGCGTCAGTGTCTCCGTCCTGCTCAAGTTTAAGCGCAGCAGTTACTTGCTCATCGTAAGCGTCCGCCCATCACACCTTGTCAGGTGTAGCCGGCTTCCAGTTGTGGGGCAACAGTTCGTCGATGGTGTTGTTTTTCTGAGTCGGCAAGCGGGTCAGCACATCCTTCAGATAGGCATAGGGA
>NZ_JAJSPB010000088.1:0-1560 GCF_021282325.1 Marinobacter sp. G11 | reverse complement strand
CCCGGATTTCTCATGAGGGGATAAAAGAAAGCGGCTGAAAGTGCTATAGTTTCAGGACCTTACACCGTTCACCAAGCACCAACAGCCGCTATCCAAAATGGTACCTGAAAAACTGACCTTCTCGCCACTGTCTCGCCGTCAAATTGAAGCCGATTTCTCCGGTGGTCATATCACCTCCGATGCCGGCCTGCTTTTGCTTCGCGAAGTCGACAACCAACACCAGCTCACTCAGCGCCTGGCTACGGTGCTGGACGATGCCCGTAATCCGGTACTGGTTCGCCACAAGCTTCAAACCATGATCCGGCAACGGGTCTTTGGCGTAGCCGCCGGATACGAAGATCTGAACGATCACGAAACGTTACGCGCTGACCAGGCACTTCAGACCGCGACTGGCGAAGCGGCCATTCTAGCGGGCAAATCAACACTGTGCCGAATGGAGCAGCGCGTGGACCGGCAGGCCGTGGTCAAGGCCCACGAACTGCTGTGGCATCACTTCATTGAGCAGCACGACGCCCCACCCAAGGAAATCGTGCTGGACTTCGATGGCACCGACGTTCCGGTGCATGGCGACCAGCCCGGCAAGTTCTTTAACGCCTACTACGATCACCATTGTTACTTCCCGCTGTACGTGTTCTGCGGCCGTCACCTGTTGGTGAGCTACCTGCGCACCAGCAATCGAAGCGACAGCCGCCATAGCTGGGCCATTCTGGCCCTGCTGGTGAAGTTCATCCGGCAGTACTGGCCGGATACCCGCATCGTGTTCCGGGGTGACAGCGGCTTTTACCGTCCCCGATTGCTGAGCTGGTGCGACCGGAACAACGTGGACTATCTGGTCGGCATCAGCAAGAACAGCCGGCTGCTCAAGGAGGTAGACGTACCCTCGATGCTGGTTCGCAAGGCTCACAACGAACTGGGTGAAAAAGTCTCCGCCACCTACCGGTTCCAGTACCAGGCCCGAACCTGGAAACACCCCCGCTGGGTGATCGCGCGTCTGGAGGAAGGCGAACTGGGTGCCAACCCCAGGTTCATTATCAGTTCCCGTTACGACGACGGCGTTAAACTCTACTACGAGCAATACTGTGCCCGGGGTGACATGGAAAACCGGATCAAGGATCAGCAGTTGTGTCTGTTCGCAGATCGCACCTCCAGCACGCGGTGGTGGACCAATCAGTGGCGGTTGCTCCTGTCGGGCTTTGCCTACACGCTGTTCGAGCGATTACGGGCCCACTTGAAGAAGACGCCCTTCGAGAGAATGAGCGCCAGTAACCTGCGGCTGAAGCTGATCAAGGTGGGCGCGGTCATCATTCGCAACACTCGGCGCATACGGGTGTTGATGAGCGATGCCTATCCTTACAAAGACGAACTCTCTGACCTGGTGCGTCAACTGGTTCCGGGATAGAAGCCCGGGCTCCCCCGGCCCGACTCAATGGGGGAAAGGGGGCCGTGTGTCCGGACAACAGGAATTGATCGATTATTGATCAGTCACGGCCGCCAATGAGCGGTAATGGCGGTAACCCGCACAGTCTGCGAGACTTGCTGGGGACCTATGAGAAATCCGGG